>NZ_QGGS01000021.1:0-117892 GCF_003148705.1 Pseudomonas sp. OV226
GAAATGGGCGCCGCCACAGGCTTCCATCACGACGGTGCAGGGTTCCAGTTTCGCCAGATATTGGGTGAGCGCTGCCCGCGTAAACTTTTTGCGGTAAAGCTCATGACCATGATCATCTTGAGCATGCAGATGAAAGGAGTGTTTTCCCAAGTCGATGGCGGCAATAGCTACGTTGTTCATGGCAACGATCTCCGATGAGCCCCCTGTGAAAGCTTAGTGGGCGATCACAGGGGGCAGCGGGGGTAGCCATTTCATTAGTGGAATGCATTCCAAACTGTAGGAGCCGGGCTTGCTCGCGATGGCGGCCTCAAGGCCAATACAAATCCCAAAACTGTCATCAACCTCAACTAGGCTCAGCACGTTAATCCCTCCGAGCCCCTGCCATGTTCAAAGGCTTGTCCCTGACTTTCATGCTGTTGCTCAGCCTCCCGGCCCACGCCGAAAACTGGCCCGGCGAGCAATGGTCGAACGGCCCGACGGTTACCGGGCCGGCGCTTCAAGCCCTGGAAACCTACGCCTTCCCACCCCGCGACGACAGCACCCGAAAAGGCATTCGCACCGATGCGTTGCTGGTGATCCGCGACGGCCAATTGATCTACGAACGCTACGCCGGCCCGGCCCGCGCCGACACGCCACACTTGACCTGGTCGATCAGCAAAAGCCTCATGGCCACGGTGCTGGGCGTGGCCTATGGCGAAGGCCTGTTCAAACTCCAGGACCCGGTGCAGACGTTTTATCCGCCGATGAAACAACACCCCGGCGTGACCATGGCCGACCTGCTGCACTGGGCCTCGGGACTGGACTGGCAGGAAGATTACGAGTACGCCCCGTTGAAATCCTCGGTGGTGGCCATGCTCTACACCCGTGGCCATCAGGACATGGCTGCGTTCACCGCCGATCACCCCGAATACGCCGCACCCGGTCAGGCCTTTCGCTATTCCAGTGGTGAAAGCAACCTGCTCTCCGCCGCGCTGAAAAACATCGTCGGCCCTGCCCGTTACCCGGACTATCCATGGACCGCACTGTTCGAGCCGCTAGGTATTCGTCATGCCGTTTGGGAAACCGATGCCACGGGCACCTTCGTCGCTTCGTCTTACGTCTACCTCACGGCTCGCGATCTGGCGCGGGTCGGTTTGTTGATGGCGCGCGACGGGCGCTGGCAGGGGCGCCAATTACTGCCCCGGGATTGGGTCGCCTTCAATCGCGAACCGTTCGCCCACTATCAAGCCCATCAGGATGACAGCGTGCCCGGTGGTCAGTGGTGGCTCAATCGTGCGGTGGCGGGCGCGCCACAACCCTGGCCTGATGCTCCCGCCGATACTTTCGCCGCGCTGGGACATTGGGGCCAGGCAATGTACGTAATCCCCAGCGAAAACCTGGTGATCGTGCGCTATGGCGATGATCGCGACGGCAGCTATCGGCACAACGATTTGCTCAAACTCACGCTCAAGGCGTTTGCCCAACAGGTGCAGCCATGAGCCGCCAAAGTGTTGTTCGCCGCCGACCGTTGAGCACGTTGCTGGTGATCCTGCTGATCGCCTTGCTCGGCTGGGGCTGGCAGGAGCGGGTGGCGCTGTGGGCATTCCCCGACATCATCAGCGCCTACACCGCCAAGGAATATTGCTCGTGCCGGTATGTAATGAACAACGAGACCGAGTATTGCCGCAGCTATGTAAAGCAGTGGCTGCCCACCAGCCGCTTCGTCGATGACTCTGCCAGCAAACGCATCACGGTCAGCGGCATGGGCCGCACCCACAGCGCCGCGTGGGTCGGCGAACGCCAGGGCTGCCGCCTGAATCCCTGACTCCCACGAACCTTTGTAGCAGCTGCCGAAGGCTGCGTCGGCCGGTCCGCGCTCGGGCGAAGCCGTCGTAAAACCAGGCGCCGCGGTACTTCAGGTTGCCCCCGGTAGGCAGGGTTTGACGACTGCTGCGCCCGAGCGTGGACCGGCCGACGCAGGCTTCGCCAGCTGCTACAGGCTTGCATCTTGCTCACGGACGGTTAAGGTTCAGCACAGGTTTATCTGCCCCCATGAGTCTTTATGTTCAACCGCTTCCACGCCAAAACCTTCGCCTTCCTGCTGTTGGCCGGTGCCACGCTGTCGGCCCACGCCGATTGGTACCTGGACGGCGAGTCTTCGCGGCTGTCGTTCGTCAGCACCAAAAACGCCAACATCTCTGAAGTGCAGCGCTTTCTGGTGTTGCACGGCAAGGTCGATCCCAATGGCCTGGCCGAAGTGGAAGTGGAGCTGGAATCTGTGAACAGTGGCGTTCCATTGCGCGATGAACGCATGCGCAAGCAGCTGTTCGAGATTGAGAAATTTCCCGAAGCACTGATCACCGCGCAGATCGATCTGCGCCCGATCAACGATCTCGCGCCCGGTGCGCAGTTGGAGTTGCGTTTGCCGCTGACCGTCAACCTTCACGGTAAAACCCACGAGTACAACGCCGAACTGCTGGCGACGCGGCTCGATGACCGGCGATTTCAGGTGGTGACACTGGAGCCACTGGTGATCAATGCCGAAGACTTTGATCTGGTACCCGGACTGGAAGCGCTGCGCAAGCTCGCCGATTTGTCGGCCATCAGTCTGTCGGTACCGGTGGGTGCGGTACTGATTTTCACGGCGCGCTGACATGGCCGGTGCAATTTTCCCCTGGCGTGAAGGCAACCACTTTGAACTGCTGGTCGACGGTCCGCAGTTCTTCCCGCGCATGTTGGTCGCGATTGCCCGCGCCGAAGAACAGGTCGAGTTGGAGCTGTATCTGGTCGAGGCCGGTGCCTGCGCCGAAGCCATGGTCCAGGCACTGGTCCAGGCGGCTGAGCGTGGTGTTCGCGTGCGCTGCCTGTTCGATGATTACGGCAGCCTGGCGTTCACGCTGACTTTGCGTCAGCGTCTGACGGCGGCCGGGGTCGAACTGCGTTTCTACAATCGCCTGAACTGGCGGCGCTGGGTCGGCAACTTCTACCGCGATCACCGCAAGCTGTTGCTGGTGGATCAGAGCCTGGCCGTGGTCGGTGGCACGGGCGTCACCGACGAGTTCTGGACGCCGGGTGAAGACACCAGCGAATGGCATGAAGTCATGGTGGAAATCACCGGGCCCTTGGTCATCGACTGGCAGTTGCTGTTCGATCGCCAATGGATCGCCAACCGCCATCGGCGTGCCTGGAAACCGGCCTCGCATTTCGGCTTGCCGCGTCTGCCGCGAGTGCCGTCGATGGGCGAGGGCATGGGCCGGGTGGCCTATGCCGACGCCCGTCAGCATCGCGATATTCTGCAATCGCTGATCAGGGCGTTGAACAGCGGCCAGCGCCGGATCTGGCTGGCGACCCCGTACTTCCTGCCGACCTGGAAAGTCCGCCGTTCGTTACGCCGGGCCGCGGCCCGGGGTGTCGATGTGCGCTTGCTGCTCACCGGACCGCGCACCGATCACCCCTCGGTGCGCTACGCAGGGCATCGCTACTACCCGCGATTGCTCAAGGCCGGCGTGAAGATTTTTGAATACCAGCCGTGTTTCCTGCACCTGAAAATGGTCTTGATCGATGACTGGGTGAGCATCGGCTCGTGCAATTTCGATCACTGGAATCTGCGCTTCAACCTTGAAGCCAACCTTGAAGCGCTCGACCCTGGGCTGACGCGGGCAGTGGCGGGGAGTTTCGAGCGCGACTTTGCGCAGAGCCTGGAAGTCAGCCTCGAAGAATGGCAACGCCGGCCACTGTGGAAGCGGATCAAGCAACGGATCTGGGGATGGGTGGATCGGGTGGTGGTGAATTTGCTGGGCGGCCGGGGTTAGTGCTTACTCAGCCACACCCAAAAAACCACTGTGTGAGCCGAGCTTGCTCGCGATTGCGGCTTAACATTCAACGAAGATGCTGAATGTGATGGCCTCATCGCGAGCAAGCTCGGCTCCCACAGTTGTTATGTGTTTCCTACAGGATTACAGCAATTCAAAGCTCTGCTGCGTCACGTCCTCGGAGTTCAGGCCGATCTGCACGTTGAACTTGCCCGGCTCGGCTGCGAACTTGAGCTGTGCGTTGTAGAACTTCAGGTCGTCCTCGGTGATGGTGAAGTGCACGACTTTCTGTTCGCCGGCCTTGAGCATGACTTTCTGGAAGTTCTTCAACTCCTTGAGCGGCCGGATCATCGAACCGGTCACGTCCTGAATGTACAACTGCACCACGGTTTCGCCGTCACGCTTGCCGGTGTTTTTCACCGTGACGCTGGCGTCGAGCTTGCCGGTCTTGTTCAGCGTGGTCGACGACAGGGCCATGTCGCTCAGGCTGAAATCGGTGTAGCTCAAGCCGAAGCCGAACGGGAACAGCGGGCCGGTGGTGTCATCGAAATACTGCGACGTGTAGTTGCCCGGTTTGCCCGGTGTGAATGGTCGGCCAATGCTCAGGTGGTTGTAGTAGGTCGGAATCTGGCCTACCGAGCGCGGGATGGTGATCGGCAGTTTGCCCGACGGGTTGTAGTCGCCGAACAGCACGTCGGCAATCGCGTTGCCGCCTTCGGTGCCGCTGAACCAGGTTTCCAGAATCGCGTCAGCCTGTTCCTTCTCTTCGAGAATCGACAGCGGACGGCCGTTCATCAACACCAGCACCAGCGGTTTGCCGGTGGCTTTCAAGGCTTTGATCAATTCGCGCTGGTTGGGCGGGATGTTGATATCGGTGCGGCTCGATGATTCGTGCGACATGCCGCGGGACTCGCCCACCGCTGCGACCACCACATCGGCATCCTTGGCGGCTTTCACCGCTTCGTCGATCAGCACTTGCGCCGAACGCGGATCGTCTACCACTTCCGGGGCATCGAAGTTGAGGAAGTTGAGGTAACCGAGGACTTTGGGGTCGCTGGTGATGTTGGCGCCACGGGCGTAGATCAACGTCGATTGCGAACCCAATGCTGTGGTCATGCCGTCGAACAGCGTGACCGATTGCGCAGGGCGACCGTTGGCGGCCCAGCTGCCCATCATGTCGATCGGTGCCTTGGCCAGCGGACCCACCAAAGCGATTTTCGCGGTTTTTTTCAGCGGCAGGATTTCGCCCTGGTTTTTCAACAGCACCAGACTGCGGCGCGCGACGTCGCGGGCCTCGGCGCGGTGCAGGCGGCTATCGGCATTGGTGTCGGCCGGATCATCCTCGGCCTTGCCGATGCGCAGGTACGGGTCCTTGAACAGGCCCATGTCGTACTTGGCCGCCAGCACTTCACGCACGGCGTTGTCGATGTCGCTTTGTTCAATTTCGCCGGCCTTCAACAGCCCAGGCAGCTCTTTGCCATAGAGGGTGTCGTTCATGCTCATGTCGATACCGGCCTTGATCGCCAGCTTCGCGGCTTGGCGGCCATCGGCGGCAACGCCGTGCTTGATCAGCTCGAAAATCGCCCCATGGTCACTGACGGCCAGGCCTTTGAAGCCCCACTCCTTGCGCAACAGGTCATTCATCAGCCAGGTGTTGGCGGTGGCCGGCACGCCGTTGATCGAGTTCAGCGCAACCATCACCCCGCCAGCACCCGCGTCAATCGCGGCGCGGTAAGGCGGCAGGTAATCCTGGTACATCTTGATCGGGCTCATGTCGACGACGTTGTAGTCGCGGCCGCCTTCGACGGCGCCGTACAAGGCAAAGTGCTTGACGCTGGCCATGATGCTGTCGGCCGCATTTGCGCCGGTGCCCTGGAACGCCTTGACCATGACGCCGGCAATGCGCGACACCAGGTAGGTGTCTTCGCCGAAGCCTTCGGAAGTACGGCCCCAACGCGGGTCGCGGGAGATGTCGACCATCGGAGCGAAGGTGAGGTCGACGCCGTCCGATGAGGCTTCCTTGGCGGCGATGCGCCCGGACAGGCTAATGGCGTCCATGTCCCAGCTCGAGGCCAGGGCCAGCGGAATCGGGAAAATGGTGCGATGGCCGTGGATCACGTCGTAGGCGAAGAACATCGGGATCTTCAACCGGCTGCGCATGGCCGCGTCCTGCATCGGACGGTTTTCCGGGCGAGTGATCGAGTTGAACGTGCCGCCGATGTTGCCGGCCGCGATTTCCTTGCGGATCAGTTCGCGGGGCATTTCCGGGCCGATGCTGATCAGGCGCAACTGGCCGATTTTTTCATCGAGGGTCATCTGCTTCATCAAATTGTTGATGAAAGCGTCCTTGTTCTCTAGAGGTGCGGGCGTCGTGGCGGCCAATACGTTATGACTGGCCAGGCCGACGAACAGGCCCAGCAAACACAGCTTCTTCATGAATTTTTTTCTCAAAAGCCCAAACGGCTGTGAATACGCGCCGGTCAGCCAAAAGTTAGGGAGCGACTATTGTTGTTCAGGTAAATGCATGCACACTTGCCCAGCGTTTTGCGCTGGGGGCATCTTTTAGCCCATTGGCTCGATGCAATCCAGTGGCGGCGGCAGATTATGCCCCAAGTGCCCGGTCAGAGGGGTGCAGGTTGTTATTCAACGGAATGTGCCAGGGAGTGACCCAAATGAATGTACGACACCACTATCGGTCGAGCCTGCAGGTGGCCGCCTTGTTGTTGCTGGCCAGCGTGTTGACGGGCTGCGGCATCAATACGATTCCGACCCTCGACGAACAGGCCAAAGCCGCGTGGGGCCAGGTTCAGAACCAGTACCAGCGTCGTGCCGACCTGATTCCAAACCTGGTGGAAACCGTCAAAGGCTACGCCAAGCATGAAGAGGAAACCCTGACCGCGGTGATTGAAGCACGGGCCAAGGCAACGTCCATTCAAGTGGATGCCAAGACCCTCGACAATCCGGAAAAACTCAAACAGTTCCAGCAGGCCCAGGATCAACTGACCGGTGCCTTGAGCCGTTTGATGGTGGTGTCCGAGCGTTATCCGGACCTCAAGGCCAACCAGAACTTCCTGGCCTTGCAGTCGCAACTGGAAGGCACCGAGAACCGTATCGCTGTGGCGCGTCGTGATTTCATCCTCGCGGTGCAGAAATACAACACAGAAATCCGCACCTTTCCAGGGCGCCTGTGGCACAGCGTGATGTACAGCGATTTGCCGATCCGCGAAACCTTCGAGGCGACCACGCCGGATGCCGACAAAGCGCCCCAAGTGAAATTTTGATCGGTTGAAGTGCTGAGCGACTCAACGCATCACCACGGATGAGGTTGCCAATGCGCGTGTTGAAAGTGGGCCTGATGTTGTTGTTTTGGGTGTTTGCCCTGGCGGCCCAGGCTGAACTGAAATTTCCATCGCTGACCGGGCGTGTGGTCGATAACGCCCAGATGATCGAACCGTCGGTGCGCGAGCAGCTGACGCAGCAACTTCAGGCCCATGAATCGGCCACCGGCGAGCAACTGGTGGTGGTCACGCTCCCGGACTTGCAGGGCACCGACATTGCGGACTTCGGCTATCAACTGGGGCGTTACTGGGGCATCGGCCAGAAAGATAAAAATAACGGCGCGCTGCTGATCGTCGCGCGCGATGAGCGTAAATTGCGCATCGAAGTCGGCTACGGCCTCGAAGACCGCCTGACCGACGCGCAAAGTTCGGTGATCATCAACCAGGTGATCACCCCGGCATTCAAGACCGGCAACTTCAGCAAAGGCATCAGCGACGGGGTCGCGGCGATGCTGGTGGTGCTGGGCGGTAGCTCGCTGGATGAACCGTCCACGGTTTACGAGCCGCGAGGTGACGAGGACAGTGACTTCGTTGCGCGCCATCCCGGCGTCTTCGTGTTTCTGGTAATGCTGTTCATCCTGACGATTTTCGTCTTGCAGATGCTCGGGATTCTGCCGGTCGGGCGAGGAGGCTCGGGCGGTTCCAGCGGTGGCTTTGGCGGTGGCGGTTTTGGTGGCGGCGGTGGAGGCGGGGGCTTCAGCGGCGGCGGGGGCAGTTTCGGGGGCGGCGGTTCGTCGGGCGGCTGGTGATAACAATAATGATCAGGCACTTTTAAACATGGCATTACTGACTGAACACGAACAACGCAAGGTGGCCGAGGCAATCGCCCGGGTCGAGCGTGACACCGACGCCGAGCTGGTGACGGTCCTCGCGGCCCGCGCCGATGACTACGCGTACATCCCGCTGCTGTGGGCCAGCCTGCTGGCGCTGATGGTGCCGGGAATCGTGCATTACCTGACCGGCTGGTTGACCCTGCACAGTTTGCTGCTGGTGCAATGGATCCTCTTCATCGCGCTGTGCCTGGTATTCCGCATTCCAAAAGTCACCACCTACCTGATCCCGCGCTCGGTGCGGCACTGGCGTGCATCGAACCTGGCACGCCGGCAATTCCTGGAGCAAAACCTGCACCACACGGTCGGCAGCACCGGCATGCTGATTTTTGTCTGCGAAGCCGAGCGTTATGTAGAAATCCTGGTGGACGAAGGGATTTCCAGTCGGCTGGATAACAAGAACTGGGATTCGATTGTGGCGGCGTTCACCCAGCAGGTGAAACAGGGCCAGACGTTGCAAGGGTTTGTGACCTGTATCGAGGCCTGTGGTGAGTTGCTCAAAGTGCATGTGCCAGTGACGCAAGTGCGAAATGAACTGCCGAACCGGTTGGTGGTGTTGGGCTAAATGCAGGCCGCAACTCACTTCCCTGTAGCAGCTGGCGCAGCCTGCGTCGGCCGGTCCGTGCTCTGGCGCAGCAGTCGTAAAACCAGCACACGCGGTGCATCAGGAAGACCGTGCTAACCGGTTTACGACTGCTGCGCCAGAGCACGGACCGGCCGACGCAGGCTTCGCCAGCTGCTACAGATCGCACCGTTCGGGAAATTACCCGTGCCCTGCATCCACATCCCCCCTAAAATACCCGCCATTCCCCGATTCGCCCCGTCCGAGGCCGTTTTTACATGTCCGTCACCGCCACTCCCGCCAGCCTCGCGCCGGATCACCACGCCCAGTTCATCGACCTGCTGCAAACCAGCCTCGACGCCAACGCATTCATCAAACTGGTATTGGCCAAGTACGTCGGCACCGAAGCGGACTTGCAGCGGCTGATCATCAAGCAAACCACGGTCAAGGATCAGCCTTGCCTGTCCTTCGTCTACCGCTATAAAACCCGCGATATCACCAAAAACCTGGCGCTGGCCGAAGGCGTCGCGACCATTGCCGCTTTGCTGCCGGCCTCGTTCAAAAATGCGCATTTGTTGTCGTTAACGGACGAAGCCCAGCTCGAATACAGCAAAAAGGGCAAGTCTTCGCTGTTCAAGAGCAAACCTCAGCAATTACGTGAAGTGCCGTCCGCCGAGCACAACCGCGAGAAAAACCGCTTCCTCGACCTCAGCCGTCCGTTCCTCGCCGACCTTGGCGTGACCAACAGCAAGCACGAGCTGATCCCGGCGATGTCGCGCAAGTGGAAGCAGATCAACAAGTTCATCGAAGTCTTCAGCCATGCACTGACCACCTCGCCGCTGGCGCTGGACAAACCGGTGCAAGTGGCGGATTTCGGTTCGGGCAAGGGTTACCTGACGTTCGCCATCCATGACTACCTGCGCAACACCTTGAACGCCGAAGGTATGGTGACGGGCGTCGAGTTGCGCGAAGAAATGGTCAACCTGTGCAACGCCGCGGCTGCGAAGCTTGAGCATCCGGGGTTGGCGTTCAAGTGCGGGGACGTGCGCAGCGTGGCGCCGAGCGAGCTGGACGTGATGATCGCGCTGCATGCCTGCGACATCGCCACGGACTACGCGATTCACACTGGCATCCGTTCCGGCGCGTCGATCATCATGTGCTCGCCGTGCTGCCATAAACAGATTCGCCTGCAAATCCAGAGCCCGGCATTACTCAAGCCGATGCTGCAATACGGCCTGCATTTGGGTCAGCAGGCGGAAATGGTCACTGACAGCCTGCGTGCGCTGTACCTTGAAGCCTGCGGCTACGAAACCAAGGTGTTCGAGTTCATCTCGCTGGACCACACCAACAAGAACAAGATGATTCTGGCGGTCAAACGCGCCGAGCCGGTGGACCCGACTCAGCTGTTGGTGAAGATTGAAGCGCTGAAGGATTTCTACCACATCAGCGAGCATTGCCTGGAGACCCTGCTGCGGTCTGACGGCTTCCTCTAAACACGACACTCCTGTAGGAGCACAGCTTGCTGGCGATGGCGATTTCAAAGGCGCCATCGCCAGCAAGCTGTGCTCCTACGGGATTACGCGGTGGCCACACGCGCCGGTTTGACTGCTGTCTTGCGCCCCAACATCACCGTCACGATCACCCCTGCGGCAAACAGCCAGGTGATCGGCTCGATGTGCTCGCCGAAGAACAGTGCCGAGAAGGCGATGGTGAAGAAGATCTGCAGCAGCTGGATCTGACTGACCCGGGCAATACCGCCCATCGCCAGCCCGGCATACCAGGCAAAGAAACCGATGAACTGCGAGAACAGCGAGACGTAACCAAACGCCCACCAGGTCTTGGCCGAAATCTCGCCCTGATGCTGCAACGCCAGGTACACCACCGGCCCGATCAACAGCGGCGTCGAGAGCACCAGCGCCCAGCAGATCACCTGCCAGCCGCCCATTTCCTTGGCCAGCCGACCGCCCTCGGCGTAGCCCAAACCACCCACGGCAATCGCCCCGAGCATCAGCAAATCACCGGCCTGAATGCTGCCGGCGCCGCTGATCAACGCATAACCCAGCACCAACGCACTGCCCAGTGCGGCGCAGGCCCAGAAGGCTTTCGACGGTCGTTCGTGGGACAACCACGCGGCGTACAGCGCCACGCACAGCGGTTGCAGGCCGTTGACCAATGCCCCGTGGGACGCCGGCAAGGTTTGCATGGCCCACGCCGACAACACCGGAAAACCGAGAATGACCCCGGCGATCACCAGCGTCAGGCCTTTGACCTGCTTCCAGGTTGGCCATTTCTCCCGCCGCCACAGCAACAACAACGCCGCCGGCACCGCCGCAAACAGCGCCCGGCCCAGGCCGTTGAGCAGCGGATGCAGTTCCTGCACGACGATGCGTGTGAAGGGCAGGGTGAGGCTGAAGATCACAACGCCGAGCAGGCCGAGGGCCATGCCGGTGTTTTCGCGCGAGGACATGATGGCAACCAGAATCGAGGGTGGCGGGAAGAGTCTTCATCTAGCCACAAACCGCGCCGGCTGCGCTGTTACAGCTAGGCGCAGAGTTATCCGTACAGTTTGAGGACGTTATCGCGGGCAAGCCATGCTCCCACAGTTGACCGCATTCCAAAGGGAGACTCGGTCAACTGTGGGAGCATGGCTTGCCCGCGATGAACGATGACGCGATCCGTCAGGTAGTAGCTGGTTATTACCCGACCTGCCGGATAGGGACTACCTTGAATACTCCCAAGCATTTCCCAGAGGAGTTCTCCCCATGGCGGCTAAAAAAATCCTGATGCTGGTCGGCGACTACGTCGAAGACTACGAAGTAATGGTGCCATTCCAGGCACTGCTGATGGTCGGTCATACCGTGCACGCCGTCTGTCCGGACAAAACCGCCGGCCAGACTGTGCGCACGGCCATCCACGATTTCGAAGGCGACCAGACGTACAGCGAAAAGCCCGGCCACCTGTTTGCCCTGAACTTCGATTTTGCCAAGGTCGCTGAAGCGGACTACGACGCGCTGCTGATACCGGGTGGTCGTGCGCCGGAGTACCTGCGCTTGAACGAAAACGTCCTGGGCCTGGTGCGAGCGTTCGACAAGGCCGGCAAGCCGATTGCCGCCGTTTGTCACGGCGCGCAATTGCTGGCCGCAGCTGGCGTACTCGAAGGTCGCGAATGCAGCGCCTACCCGGCCTGTGCTCCGGAAGTGCGTCTGGCCGGCGGTACGTACATCGACATCCCGGTGACACAGGGCCACGTTCAAGGCAATCTGGCCACAGCCCCGGCCTGGCCGGCACACCCGAGCTGGCTCGCGGGTTTCCTGGGTTTGCTGGGCACCAAAATCACGCTGTAACGAGGGAATTGTCCATGTGCGAGCTCTACGTCAAGGCCGATCCGATCCTCTACGAATCGCGCTCTCGCTCGCTGCGCATCTGCGGGGTGGTGACGACCCTGCGGCTGGAGAATCAGTTCTGGGACATCCTCAGTGAAATCGCCGAGGTCGACGGCATGAGCACCAACCAACTGATCGCCAAGCTGTACGAAGAAGTGATGGATTACCGGGGGGAAGTGGTGAACTTTGCGTCGTTCTTGCGGGTGAGTTGCATGCGGTATCTGAGTCAACGAAGGGGGGTGGCGCCAGAGTTGTCGGTGGTTCGGACGGTGACCCGACAATGAGGTCGGTTCAGGCGACAAATGTCCCTGGCGGGTCTTTACTCTGAAGCGCCAAACCTCTCAATTGCCAAGGAGAAAGAGCATGTCTGGATGGTACGAATTGAGCAAAACCAGCAGCGGCCAGTTTCGCTTTGTATTGAAAGCGGCCAATGCCGAAACCATTCTGAGCAGCGAGCATTACACGACCCGTGGCGCTGCTGAAAACGGCATTGCCTCGGTGCAGAAAAACAGCCCGCTGGATGAGCGCTACGAGAAAAAGACCACCAAGGATGGCCATCCTTACTTCAACCTCAAGGCGGCCAACCACGAAATCATCGGTAGCAGCGAAGCCTATTCCTCCGAGGCCGCGCAGGAAAAAGGCATCGCCAGCGTGAAGGCCAACGGTCCGACCACGGTGATCAAGGACAAGACGTTACCGGTGCTCTAAACAACAACCTGCTCTCACACTGGATCTGAGGTGTTCACATCCTCTGTGGGAGCGGGCTTGTTCCGGGCGGCATTGCGACAAAGGCGTCGAGCCCGTCAACGCTAAACCTCTACCGGAACCGTCAGCTTCGGACTGCCCAGGGCATGGGTTTTAGAATCAAAGAACCGCAGCTCACTTCCAGTCCCCTCAAACACCTTCGCGTAATGGCGCTTCTGATGCTCAATAAACGCCTTGCTGCGCGGGTAGATCGAGATCGCCACCACCTTCGGCTGCGCTTGGCGCAACGCATGAACAATGTGGCTGTCCTGCTCGCCCAGGGCATGACCGAAGAGGCACAACCCCTCTGCGTGCCCCAATAACTGCTCATAACAAAACGACAAATAGTCCGAGCTGCGAATGGTCTTGAGCTTGTCCTGCGCCGGCCCTTCGTTGACGAACAGCGGCACGTCATCAAGGGTCTTGATCGTATTGTTGATCGCAAAACTGCCGAGCAGCGTGCCCTCGGTCGACATCAGTTTGCGCGCCGTGCCGTCCTGGTTGCGCACCAGATGCAGGCCGCCGTGCAGGTACAGCAAACGGGTTTTATCGGTCGCCGTGGCGCTCAGGTCAAAGCCCGGCTCGGTGCCCTGGAACAGGTCGCTGACCGCGCCCGGTTGATGCTGGATGGCCCAGTAGTTGAGCAGGTCATAGTTGGTGGTGAACACCGTCCGGTAGCTGGCCAGTTCCTGGTTGATAGCCGCCAGGGTCGAAGGCACCACCAGTCGCCACGGAATGTGGACCGCATGCACGGTGTTGATCAGCGCTTCCTTGATCGCGTAGTAGCGATTGCGCGGTGCGGCAGAACTCACGGCCAGCGCCTTGTTGACCCGGCTCGTGGTTTTCAGGGCGCTCAGCACTTGTTCGAAACTGCGTGTCTGCATCGCCTCGAACACGCTCAGCTCCGATTGGCTCAGCGGTTTTTCTTCGACGGTGCGTGCATTCTCGAACAGCGAGTCGTAACCAAAATCGTCCCACACGGCGCGGCTGGCGCCGTTGCCCACCAGCAAACCGCTGAACGAGGCGGTGGCGCGCAAGGCGTTCCAGTCTTCAAGTTGGGCATCAACATCCTGGAAATCGGTCATTGCGGTCAATGTCTCAAAGCAAAAGGTCTGATGGGCGGCGACTTTATCACGACCATGACTTGAGCCAGATCAAGTTACTGCGTGAGCGAAGGGTCGAAGCTGTGGGCGTACCGCTGGATCGGCGTCGCCGATTCGGCCCAGCCAGGAGAATCGCTCATGAGCAGCACGTTTTTCATTCCCTCCGTGAACATCATGGGCACTGGTTGCCTCGACGAAGCCATGGACGCCATTGGCAAGTACGGCTTTCGTAAAGCGCTGATTGTCACCGACGTTGGGCTGGCCAAGGCCGGCGTAGCGAAAATGCTTGCGGAAAAACTGGCGATGCAGGACATCGACTCGGTGATCTTCGACGGCGCCAAACCAAACCCGAACATGGCCAACGTCGAGCTCGGGCTGGGCTTGTTGAAGGAAAACCTCTGTGATTTTGTGGTGTCTGTCGGTGGTGGTTCGCCCCACGACTGCGCCAAGGGCATCGCGTTATGTGCGACCAACGGCGGGCAGATTCGCGACTATGAAGGTGTCGATCAATCGAGCAAACCACAGCTGCCGCTGATCGCAATCAATACCACCGCCGGCACCGCCAGCGAGATGACACGTTTTTGCATCATCACCGACGAATCGCGCCACGTGAAAATGGCCATTGTCGACCGCAACGTCACGCCGCTGCTGTCGGTCAACGACCCGGCGCTGATGGTCGCCATGCCCCAGGGGCTGACGGCAGCCACCGGTATGGATGCATTGACCCACGCCATCGAAGCGTACGTCTCCACCGCAGCCAACCCGATCACCGATGCCTGCGCCCTGAAGGCGATCACGTTGATCAGCAACAACCTGCGACTGGCGGTACGCAACGGCGGTGACATGGCTGCGCGGGAAAACATGGCCTATGCGCAGTTCCTCGCTGGCATGGCGTTCAATAACGCGTCTCTGGGTTATGTCCACGCCATGGCTCACCAACTGGGCGGGTTCTATGACTTGCCTCATGGAGTCTGCAACGCGGTACTGCTGCCCTACGTTCAGGGCTTCAACGCTCAGGTTTGCGCCCCACGCCTGACCGAGGTGGCTCATGCGATGGGCGCCGACATTCGTGGTTTGAGCCCTGAAGAGGGTGCTCAATCGGCTATTGCAGCGATCCGTCGACTGTCCAGTGATGTGGAAATCCCTGCCGGGTTGCGTGAGCTAGGCGTCAACCTCAACGACGTCCCCATGCTTGCCACCAATGCGCTGAAAGACGCCTGCGGTTTTACCAATCCCCGGGCGGCGGATCAGAGCCAGATCGAGGAGATTTTCCGGAGCGCCTTTTAGGCCGTTTTGCGACCGGGCGCGAGCATGACACACAGCATCGCGCCCAACGCCAGCAAGGTGCAGAGCAACGACAACGGCCAGGCCTGTTCACTGGCGATCAGGCTGGCAATCGCGCCAATGGACGCGGCCATCAGCTGATGAATGAAACCGCTCAACGCCATCGCATAAGCGCCGCCGACCGGTGAGCCGTCGTTGGCCAGCGACAGGCTGATCGGGTAGGTCAGCGACTGCCCGAACACCGCCACGCAATAGGGCAACCAGAACAGCAGGGCAATGGAGGTGCCGGCGATGCTGCCCAATAACATCACCGCACTCCCGGTCAGCACCAGCCCCACGCCGGCTTCCATCAGTCGACGCTGACCAGTGCGCAGTACCAAGGCATTGACCCCCAACGCCCCCAAAAAATACGCCGCGCTGATCGGCCAGCCCAACAGCCCGTATTCCACCGCCGACCAGTTGAACGGTCCTTGCAGAATCAACGGCGCGGCAGTGTTGAAGGCGACGATCACCCCATAACCGAGGCCGCCGGTGAGGGCCGGCAGCAAGAAGGCACGATCGCGCAGAATGCGCCTGTAACTCGGCCAAGCAGACGACTGCACATTACCCTCGGTCAAAACCGCAAACGGGACCCGCGCCACGACCGCCGCCATCAGCAGGCTCACGCCACCCAGCAGATAGAAAATCGCCGGCCAGCCCAGCGCCACCTGAATCACCGACCCCAGGTACTGGCCGATTCCCAGCGCCACCACGAATGAAATCGAAATCCATGACAACGCCTTGGCCAACAGATCGCCGCGGAAACTGTCGCGGATCAACACCCGTGCCATGACTGAAATCCCGCTGGCACCAATGCCTTGAAGCAGCCGAAAAAACAGAAACGATTCAAGTGTTTGGCCCAGCGGCAGTGCGAGGTTTCCCAACCCATAAATGCCCAGCGCCGCGAGCAATACCGGTTTACGACCGATGCGCTGACCGAGGCTGCCCCAGAACAACATCGGCAGCGCCATCCCGATCAAGTACACCGCCAGGCCCCAGGATACTTGCGAGGCGTCGGCGGACAGATGCCGAGCCATCTCCGGCAGCGCCGGCAGGTAAATGCTCATGCCCAGTTGAGCGAGAAAAACCGTGCTGCAGGTGACGAGGAGGGTGGTGCGGCTCTTCATGACATCTTCCCTGGTGTTCAGTCGCCGAGGACTGCGGCGGGTGTACATAAAAGCTCGGTGAGGAGCTGACAAAAGTGGCGGATCAGCATCGGTTCCATGTCCGCCCGCAAAGTGATTCTGAGAGCGGCCTTGCCTTGTGCAACCACAGGGAAAAATACCGCCGAGGTCAAGAAACCGAGGTTGGCCAATTCGATGGCGATGCGGTTGGCCGGCGCCGCATCCCCGCAGTGGATCAAGCGAATCGCCATGTTGCTGCCGTGCTGTGCGGTTCGGATCAGGCTGTCAAAGAGGCGGATATTAACCTGAAGTTTTTCCTGTAACGCAGCAAATGCCGGCGTTTGATGCAGCTGGATGGAGGCTCTGCCCGCGCCGATGGCCGCGCTGTTCAGGCTTTGCGACCAATTGCTGGGGCCGCCGTAGCGTTGAATCAGCTTTTTCTGCCGTTCATTGCCCAGCATCACCAGCCCGCCGCTGGCGCCAAATGACTTGGCCAATGAGGCGACGATCAGGCCGTCATCTTCCAGGGCCTGAAACCTGGGGCGCGCCAGGCCGGCACCGAATGTACCAACGGTGGATAGAGCATGGGAGTCGTCAAGGTAGAGAAACAACCCATAACGGTCCTTTAGATACAAAAGGCTGTCCATGTCGGCGACCCCGCCCATGCTGTACGCACCGTCGGCAACATACGCGACCCTGCTGTTTTGCTGGCACTGGGTTTCGAGGAAGTCCATGTCGTTGTGCGGACTGGTCACGACCCTGGTTTCATCGGCGCAGGCGGCTTTGAGGTGATTCATCGAGTAGTGCGCCAAACGGTCAAACACCATCACCGGCGGCCGGTTCTCGGTGAACACGCCGCTGGCCAGCAGCGGCAGGATGCCGGCACTTGCTGCGCTGCACGACAAGGTGCTCAAACAGGTGGCGCCGAACAATGCTGATAGCTCGGTTTCGTACTGATCGAGGATCGTCAGTTTGCAGCGGTTTTTTGAGTTGGCGACGCGCAGAGTGCCGGTTTCCCATAAGGTGGTCATGGCGCCGTCGAGCAGATCAGGGTGGTGATCCAGGCCCAGGTAGGAGGTGGTGCAGAAGTGATGAAACGCACGTCCGTGCTGGTCAACCATGCGGTTGCTGCTTCTGATGTCGACATTCAGTCCCGCGACTTTCCCCGCTTCTGCGGTTTCCCAGTCGTGATCGGCCAGCGCGACCAGTTTTCGATAGTTGGTGAAGGTATTTGCCGCGTGCGTTGTCTGGTCCATTTGAAGTGTCTGTCCTTGAGTGGTGAAGCCGTCCGTGTGTGTTGCCAGACTTTACAGAGTGCGACGTTGCCGCTGAATCGGCCGTTTCCGCTTCGGTCGAGTGTTACAAGAGATTTATGTGTAGGGCGATAGCGGTGTGGATGTGGGGCAAAACCCGGTTATCCTGCCCATTCAGCCGCGCAGAAGTCATCGAGCCCTCCATGCTGCAAAAAAGCCTGATCCGCCGTCTCGACCTGCTCACCCTGCAACTGTTCGTCGCCGTCCATGAAGAGGGCACGCTGACCCGTGCCGCCGCGCGTGAAGCCATCGCGGTGTCGGCGGCCAGCAAGCGCCTGGTGGAGCTGGAAGACGCGTTGGGAATCAGCCTGTTCGTGCGCCAGGCGAAGGGGATGACCCTGACGCCGGCCGGCGAAACCTTGCTGCACCACGCGCGGCAGATGCTGTTCAACGTCGAGAAAATGGGCCTTGAACTGGGCGAGCACAGCCACGGCATTCGCGGCTATGTGCGGATGCTCGCCAACCTGTCGGCGATCATTCAGTTTTTGCCCGAGGACTTGCGCGACTTTTCCGAGCGTCATCCGCAGGTCAAGACCGACCTCGAAGAGCGCCCCAGCAGCGGCGTGATTCAAGGGGTGCTGGACGGTGTGGCGGACCTGGGCATTTGCTCGATCGACAGCGACACCAAGGGTTTGCACAGCGTGCTGTACCGGCAAGACAAGCTGGTGGTGTTGATGCTGCCCGATCACCCGTTGGCGAGCCGTTCGAACCTGGCGTTTGCCGACACCCTGGACAGCGATTACGTGGGTTTGCATGCCGCCAGTTCGATCAACATGCGCACCCATGCCGCCGCTCGCAAGGCCGGCAAAGTGCTGCGGTTGCGCATTCATGTGCCGGGATTCGACGCCATGTGCCGGATGGTGCAGGCCAACATGGGCATCGGCATTCTTCCGCTAAAGGCTTATGAATTGTTTGGCCGGGCGCTGGGGTTGCACGCAGTGCCGTTGACGGATGACTGGTCGGATCGAGCGTTGATCATCGTGGTGCGGGACGAAGCGGCGTTGTCGCCGGTGAGCCGGATGTTGTTTGAACAGTTGCGCGGGCAGGTCTGATCATTCTCGGTTGAATGGGCGGGCCTCATCGCGGGCAAGCCCGCTCCCACAGGGTTTTCTGGCGTGACATAAATCCAGTGTGGGAGCGGGCTTGCCCGCGATGACTGACCTGAGTTTGCCGACAATCTCCAACCGAGCGTTCGCGTTTCACGAACGCCCGTTGCCAACTGAAGGTTGGATTCCTTGACCCCCGCTCCTCTAGCCTTGGCACATATTCCAAGAATAAGAGGTAACTTGCGATGTCTGCCCCTTTAAGCGCCATCAAAGTGATCGAGATCGGCACGCTGATCGCCGCGCCATTCGCCGCGCGCATGCTTGCCGAGTTCGGCGCCGAAGTCATCAAGATCGAAGCCATGGGCCAGGGCGACCCACTGCGCAAGTGGCGCAAGCTGCACGAAGGCACGTCGCTGTGGTGGTACCTGCAATCGCGCAACAAGAAGTCGCTGGCACTCAACCTCAAATCCCCTGAAGGCATCGAACTGGTCAAGCAACTGGCGACCAGTGCCGACGTGCTGATCGAAAACCTGCGCCCCGGCGCCTTGGAAAAACTCGGCCTGGGCTGGGACGTGTTGCACGCCCTCAATCCCAACCTGACGTTGGTACGCATTTCCGGTTACGGCCAGACCGGCCCGTACCGTGATCGCCCGGGCTTCGGCGCCATCGGCGAGGCCATGGGCGGGATTCGCTATACCACCGGTACACCCGGTTCACCACCGGCGCGGGTGGGTGTCAGCCTCGGCGATTCCCTCGCTTCGCTGCACGCGGTGATCGGCGCCTTGATGTCCTTGCTGCGGGTCAAGACCGGGCAGGGCGGTGGGCAAGTGGTCGATGTATCGCTGGCTGAAAGCGTGTTCAACGTCATGGAAAGCCTGGTGCCGGAATACGACATGCTCGGCCATGTGCGTGAACGCAGTGGAGGCGCCTTGCCGGGCATCGCCCCGTCTAATACGTACCTGACGGCCGATGGCGCTTACGTGGTGATCGCCGGCAACAGCGACCCGATTTACAAGCGTCTGATGGAGGTCATCGGTCGGCATGATCTGGCCGAAGCCCCCGAGTTTGCTCACAACGACGGGCGTGCATTGAAAAGCAATGTGCTCGACGCCGCCATTACCCACTGGACCAGCAGCCTGCCGATCGATGCCGTGTTGGCGGCGCTGGAAGCGGCCGAAGTCCCGGCCGGTCGTATCTATTCAGTGGCCGATATCGTCGCCGATCCGCATTATCAGGCGCGGGACATGTTGCTCAGCGCCGAACTGCCGGGTGGCGCCACCGTGAAAATGCCGGGGATCGTGCCCAAACTGTCCGAAACGCCCGGCGGCGTGAACTGGTCGGGACCTGGCCTGGGCCAGCACACCGATGACATCCTCGGGACGCTTGGCCTCACGAGGGCAGACATCGAACGCCTGAAAGCTGAAGGAGTGGTGCAATGATTACTGATTACTCCCAGACCCTGATCGTTCAGGAAGTCTCCCCGCGCGATGGTTTGCAGATTGAGCCAACCTGGGTTGAAACCGTCGACAAGATTGCCCTGATCGATCAACTGTCGCTGGCCGGCTTCAGCCGGATCGAAGCCGGCTCGTTCGTGTCGCCCAAGGCCATCCCGGCGTTGCGTGACGGTGAATCGGTGTTCAAGGGCATCACCCGCCAACCGGGCGTGATCTACGTTGCGTTGATCCCCAACCTCAAAGGCGCGCAACGGGCGTTGGCGACGCGGGCCGATGAGCTGAATCTGGTGATGTCCGCCAGCCAGACGCACAATCTGGCGAACATGCGCATGCGTTGCGAAGACTCGTTGGCCGCATTCGGTGAGATCGTGCACTACGTTCAGGGCACGCCGGTGCGCCTTAACGCCAGCATCGCCACCACCTTCGGCTGCCCGTTCGAAGGCAAGATCGATGAGGACCGGGTGCTGCAAATCGTCGAGGCCTATCAGGAACTCGGCATCCAGGGCATCACGTTGGCCGACACCACTGGCATGGCCAACCCGCGACAGGTCGACAGGCTGGTGCGCCGGGTGTTGCAACGGGTCTCGCCAGCGGATTTGACCCTGCATTTCCACAACACTCGCGGCCTTGGCTTGTGCAATGTGCTGGCCGCCTACGAGGCCGGCGCCCGACGTTTCGATGCCGCGCTGGGCGGGCTCGGCGGTTGTCCGTTTGCACCGGGTGCGTCCGGCAACATCTGCACCGAAGACCTGGTCAACCTGTGCGATGAAATCGGTATTCCAACTGGCATCGACTTGCCTCTGCTGCTGAAACTGTCCCGAGGATTGCCGGCGCTGCTGGGTCACGAAGTGCCCGGTCAACTGGCCAAGGCCGGACGCAATTGCGATCTGCATCCCGTGCCTTCCTGACCACACCTAATCCCTGTAGGAGCCGAGCTTGCTCGCGATGACAGAGTCGCATCCAACATTGATGTCGACTGAACCACCGCTATCGCGAGCAAGCTCGGCTCCTGCAAAAAAGCATCTCAACCAGACAACAAAAACAATCGGACACCCACGGGAAGTCCGCCTGGAGAATCATCATGAGCCTCAATGTACTGGAGGCGGGCGTGAGCCCGTCCGTTAGCCACGACGAAGAAAAAGCCCTGGTCAGCAAGGTCGCCTGGCGCCTGATGCCGCTGATCATGGTTTGCTACCTGTTCGCGTTTTTCGACCGCATCAACATCAGCTTCGCCAAGTTCCAGTTGCAAACCGACCTGAGCCTGAGCGACACCGCTTACGGCCTCGGCGCCGGGTTGTTCGTGGTCGGTTACGTGATATTCGAAGTGCCCAGCAACATGATGCTGTACAAGGTCGGCGCGCGGCGCTGGATCGCCCGGATCATGATGTCCTGGGGCCTGGCCACGGCGGCCATGGTCTTCGTCAACAGCGAATGGCAGTTCTACGCGCTGCGCTTTGTGATTGGCGCGATGGAAGCCGGGTTTGCGCCGGGCGTGCTGTATTACCTGACGCTGTGGTTCCCGCAGCACTATCGCGGACGCATCACGTCGATGCTGTTTCTATCGTCGGCATTTGCCGGCCTGGTCGGCGCGCCGTTCTCCGGATTGGTGCTGCAACACCTCGACGGTTTCCTCGATATGCGAGGCTGGCACTGGCTGTTTTTGCTCGGCGGCGTACCTTGCATCGGCCTCGGCTTGCTGGTGCTGACATTGCTCAAGGACCGCATCGAAGATGCCCATTGGCTGACGCCGTCCGAGAAGACGCTGCTGGCCAGCCGCATCGCTCAGCATGAACCGCACAAGAGTGGCGGCTCGTTGCTCGCCGCGCTGCGAATTCCGGGTTTCCTGACGCTGGGGCTGATCTACTTCCTGATCCAGGTGGCGTCCTACGGCTTGAATTTCTGGGCCCCGCAACTGATTCGCAGTGCCGGCACCGAGAGCCCGGTGATGATCGGTTTGCTGACCGCCATTCCTTACATCTGCGGCGCCATCAGCATGGTGGTGATCGGGCGGTTGTCTGACTCGACCGGCGAGCGGCGCAAGTTTGTCGCAGGGCTGGTGGCGGTGGGGGCGGTGGGGTTCTTCTGCGCCGGGATCTTCGCCAACCACACGACCTTTCTGATTGTCGCGCTGGGCCTGCTCGGTGCCGGCATTATCGCGTCCATCCCGAGCTTCTGGACCCTGCCACCCAAACTGCTGGCCGGTGCTGGCGCAGGGGCCGCCGGCGGGATTGCGGTGATCAACACCCTGGGTCAGTTCGGCGGCATCGTCAGCCCGGTGATGGTCGGGCGGATCAAGGACCTGACCGGCAGCACCACACCGGCCCTGTATGTCATCGGTGTCTGCGCGTTGATCGCGGTGGCGCTGCTGTTGTGGGGGTTGCCGCAGAAGTTGCGCACGCTGGACAAGTTTTAAAGATCGTCCTCCGGCAGCACCTACGTGGACCACGCATCCACGCAGGCGCTGCCGGAGGGTGCGATCTTTAGGTTTTCAAGGCGTTGCGGCGATGGCTTTTTCCGTCATGCCGCCCAACTGAATCAACACCACCCCCGCCACTAACAAGACGGCCCCGAACGCCCGAGGCAACGTCATGTGCCGCTCCATCAATCCAAACCACCCAAAGTGATCCAGCACCAGCGACGCCACCACTTGCCCCGCCAACGCCAGCGCAATAAAGCCTGACGCTCCCAGCTTGGGCAGCAGCATCAACGCCAACGAAATAAAGCACACCCCAAACGCGCCTCCTGCCCACATCCACAGCGGTGCCCGGGTGATAAAGGCCAGCGACGGCAACGGCAAGCGCAGCGCCACGATGATCGGCAGCAACACCACAATACTCACCAGCAACGAGGCGAGCGTCGCCCACAACGGATGGCCCAGACCTCGCGTGAGGTTGGCGTTGATCGCGCTCTGAAAGGGCACCACCGCCCCGGCAATCAGCGCCAGCAGCAACAGACCGGCCCAGTGCAATGTACTCATGATGTGTTCTCCAACAGGTTTCGCTGGACTGTAGGGTATTCGTCACGCAAATTTAAATTCCGGTTTGCTATACAGAACATGCATCAAATGAATGATCTTCGACGCATCGACCTCAACCTGCTGGTGATTCTCGACGCATTGCTCAGCGAACAACACGTGACCCGGGCTGCCGAGCGCCTGCACCTGAGCCAGCCGGCGGTCAGCCACGCGCTGGCCCGACTGCGCGACATGCTCGGCGATCCGCTGCTGGTGCGCGCGGGCGCCACACTCGTGCCGACGCCACGTGCGCTGGAACTGGTCGCACCGTTGGCCGAAGCCCTGGCTCAGGTGCAATCACTGCTGGCGCCAAACACCTTCGATCCCGCCACCGCCAAGCGCACCTTTCGCCTGGCGATGTCGGATTACGGCGCGGCGATTATCTTGCCGGGGCTGATTCGAACCTTGCGCCGGGAAGCGCCGGGCATTGACCTGCAAATCAGCCACGCCAGCCGCGAAGGCATGATCGAGGGCGTGCTCAATGGTGATATCGACGTCGCGGTGGGGGTCTTTCCCGAATTGCCGAATGAGTTGCGCAGCACACCGCTGTTCGAAGAGCACTACGTGTGCCTCGTCGACCGTTACAGCCTGCCCGCCAATGGCATCCTCGACCTGCCAACCTACCTCGCGCGACCGCACGTCCTGCTGGAAATGCGCGGCAGCGGCACCCCGGAAATCGAACGGGCCCTGACCGCACTGCGCGAACGCCGTCGCGTGGCGATCAGCCTGCCGCACTGGAGCGTCGCCCCGGGATTTATCAGCGGTACTGATCTGATTCTGACAGTGGCGTCCCGTGGGCTGCGTGATATTGATGAACAGTCGCTGGTCGTCGTGCCGCCACCGTTTGATATTCCGTCGTTCACCTTTGTGTTGGCGTGGCACAAACGGCGGGGTGGGGATCAGGCGTTGAATTGGTTGAATGGGCGGATTGCGCAGGGGATAGTGCGCGGTGACATGTCCACTGACTCAACTCCAAACTCTTGAGGCGATCAAATTGCTCACAGGCCTCAACCACCTGACCCTCGCCGTCACCGACCTGAGCCGCAGCGTGGCGTTCTACCAGAACCTCCTGCAACTGCGCCTCGAAGCCACGTGGGACTGCGGCGCCTATCTTTCGCTGCCGGGTTTGTGGTTGTGTCTATCCCTCGACCCGCTGCGCCATCCCGAGCCTGCTGCCGACTACACCCATTACGCCTTCAGCCTCGATGCGGCGGATTTCCCACGCTTCGTCGAACGTCTGCGATCCACCCACGTGCAGGAATGGCGCGACAATCGCAGCGAGGGCGCGTCCTTCTACTTCCTTGATCCGGACGGCCACAAGCTGGAAGCCCATGTGGGTGACCTGGCGTCGCGCCTGGCGGCCTGCCGGCAGCGGCCGTATGCGGGGATGAAGTTCTTCGACGATCTGTAAGTCGATGTTGCTGGACCTGATATAGACTGGCGTCCATTCACTAAGTGGTTCAAAAGAGTTTTTCTATGACCCCATCCCTGCTAATGGCCGTTCTTGCCTCGGGTTTTATCTACGGCATCACCCCCGGGCCGGGTGTGTTGGCGGTATTCGGGATCGGTGCGGCGCATGGGCGACGGGCGGGGGCGGGTTTTTTGTGCGGGCATTTGCTGGGGGATGTGGTCTGGTGCAGCACGGCACTGATTGCGATTGTCGGCGCACGCGAAATCGGTAGTACTGCGTTTGATGTGTTGGGTGTGCTCAGCGGACTGTATTTGTTTTGGCTGGGTTTACGCGCGGTACGGGCCAAACGCAGCAGTGCCGAAGCGCCTCAGGGCCCGGCTCGCCAGCCGTTCTGGCACGGCATCATGTTCGGTTTGACCAATCCCAAGGCTTACCCGGTGGCGGTGGCCACCTTCACCGCATTGTTGTCGAGCCGCGCAGAACTGCTGCACTGGTCGATGCTGCCGTGGCTGATCGTCCTGAGCTTTGTTGGAGGCCTGATCGCCTACGCTATTCTCATCGGCATCGTGGGCGCGCGGCAGGTCCGCACCTTGTATCAGCGCCATGAACTGGCGATCACCCGGTTGTGCGGGGTAATGTTTATCGGTTTTGCCATTAATGCCCTGGCGCACGCGTTGCCGGGGCTGGTCACGAACAAGGCTTGAGGCCACATGCAGGGCACCATGGCATCCAGAAACTCCGCGCCGTTGGCGAGCTACATCGATCTTTTGCTGGACGCCGTGTGTGCCGTCGACAAGCAAGGTCGCTTCGTTTTTGTCAGTGCGGCCTGCGAACGCATTTTCGGTTACACCCCCGACGAACTGATCGGCCAGCCAATGATTGATCTGGTGCACCCGGCCGATCGCCAGCGCACCCTCGACGCCGCGCGGGAGATCATGGGCGGTGAGCCCAAACTCAATTTCGAAAACCGCTACGTACGCAAGGACGGCCAGGTGGTGCATATCCTCTGGTCGGCGCGTTGGTCGGAAGTCGATCAGTTACGCATCGCCGTGGCCCGGGACATCACCGAACGCAAGCTGGCCGAGTCCCGACAAGCGGCGTTGTACGCGATCTCCGAAGCGGCTCACGCGGCGGAAGATTTGTTGGCACTGTTCAAGCGCATTCACTTGATCATTGGCGAATGGCTGCCGGCGCTTAATTTCTCGGTGGCGCTGTATGACGAGCACTGCGCGCAGCTGAATTTTCCGTATCACGTCGACGATCAGGAACTGCAACCCGAACAACCCGGCACCATGACCGGGCGTCTGTGTGCGGAAGTGATCCGCAGTGGCCTGCCGATTTTGCTGACCCCGGGCCAGGAAAATTCGCACGAAGGTTTTGAGATGTTGGTCTCCGGGCCGAATTCGCCGTGTTGGCTGGGCGTTCCGCTGAACTCGAAAAACGGCACGATTGGCGCGCTCATCGTCAAAAGCATTCCCGGCGGAGAGCGCTACACCGAGCGGGACAAGGAATTGCTGCAATACGTCTGCGCCCAGGTCGCGACCGCCATCGAACGCAAGCAATTGCATGCCAGGTTGCAGCGCATGGCCCAGTACGACCAACTGACGCAATTGCCCAATCGCGAGCTGCTGCGTGATCGTCTGAAAGCGTCACTGGAGCTGGCTCGGGCAGATAGCGGGCGCATGGCGTTGCTGTACGTCGACCTTGACCGCTTCAAAAACGTCAACGACACACACGGCCATGCGGTGGGCGACATGCTGTTGCAAGCGGTCGCCAATCGGCTCAAGGGTTGCGTGCGCGAAACTGACACCGTGGCGCGCATCGGCGGGGATGAGTTTGTGGTGTTGTTGCACAGCATCCAGGCCGCGGAAGACGCCGACAGCGTGGCGGGGAAAATCCTTCAGATTCTGGCGCAGCCGCTGCGTCTGGACGGGCACAGCCTGAACATCCAGGTCAGTATCGGTGTCGCTCATTACCCCGAGCACGGTACCGAAGAAAAGCAGCTGTTCCGGCATGCCGACGAAGCCATGTACACCGCCAAGCGCCGGCATCACCTGCGGCTCGACACCTGAAATATCCGCTGCCGTTCGTCGCGGCGTTATCAGGTTTTCTAAACCTTTCAGTGCGCCTCAATTCTGATTCTATGCGGGCTGCTGCTCGCCTGGGTCATTACCAAGAGGTAGAGAATCATGCCTAACTCAAGAAACTCGAACTCGGGAAACTTCGCCAACGATCGAACGAAGGCGTCTGAAGCCGGTCGCAAGGGTGGGAAAACCACCACTACGACTGTCGACAAAGACCCTTCGAAGCCCGAAATGGGCCGCAAAGGAGGTCAGAAATCCAAGTAGTGATTGAAGGTGGTTTTGATGAGAGGCGGGGGCGAAAGCTCCCGCTTGAATTTTTCAGAAGGAGGGCGCGACCATGATCCGGATGGCCACCCGAATACGATATGTATGTTTTGCTACGTTGCTGGGCCTGTGTGCCGGCAGTGCCTTTGCCCAGTCCCCCGCAGAATTCATCAACGAGGCCTCGGCCCAAGGCATGGCCGATATTGAAACCAGTCGCCTGGCCCATCAGAAAACCGAATCCAAAGAGGTCAAGGACTACACCATTGTCGTCATCAACGACCGCACCACCGCTAACCAGCACCTGGCGAAAATCGCCAAACAGCTGGATTTGTCGGTAGCCCCGCGCGAAGAGGTGGTCGACAAGGCCAAAGCCTTGATGCCGCAAGTGATGGACGGCGAAACCTTCGATGAGGCGTACGCCGCCAGTCAGGTGAAAACCACGCAGGAAGCCATCGAGCAACTTCAGCAAGAAGCGCAGACCACCGACATCCCGCAAATCAAGGCGTTTGCTGAAGAGACCCTGCCCAAACTGCAAAACCACCTGCAGATGGCCAAGGCGTTGCAAGCCGGTCGCTAGCACCAGGTTTGGGGGTGTTTAAAGCAAACGGCGCGTCATTCACATCACGCGCCGTTTTGTTTGGGTTCAGCACTCGTTCAAATCCTGCTTGCGCTGACTCGACGTCGCCAGCCCTGCCAGGCCATGCACATCTTTTTCGCCCATGGCGCGATAGTGTCTGCGCAGTGCTTCCAGTTGCTTGAGATCGAGCAACTCCAGCCCCAGCATGGCGTTCTGCGCCTCCTTGTTCACCCGCAGCAACTCATCGATTTTCAAGTGCAAGATGTCGGTATCGCGGTTCTGCGTGTTCTGGATCAGGAACACCATCAGGAACGTGATGATGGTGGTCGACGTGTTGATGATAAGTTGCCAGGTGTCGTTGAAATCAAAAATCGGCCCGCTCAGGCCCCACAAGCCAATAAGAATCAGCGCCCCCATGAATGTCTTTGGGCTACCGGCCCAGAGGGCGAGTTTCTGCGAAATCTTTGCGAATTTCATGGCCGTGTTCCTTGTTGGGGTGTGTCTGATTTTCAGACAGCGACGGCGTGTTGAAAATTCTATCCACATTTCCAGATTCGCCAGCGACGCGACTTTTGTAGCAGCTGGCGCAGCCTGCGTCCGGCTGCGCAGCAGTCGTGAAGCCATGCGACCGGTGTTTCAGGGAGACCGAGAACTCAGGATTTACAACGGCTACGCAGCCGGACGCAGCCTGCGCCAGCTGCTACGTATGTGCGCCTAGTCAGCCATTTCCACTTCAACCGCCCAACTGAAGTAGCCCAGCGCCTCGCAGTTTTTGTCGATCAGCATGAAATTCAGCTCACACGTCTCCACGCCTGAGGACCGTCGAGTGCATTTCCAATAATGATCATCGGCCTGGTGGTTACCCGGCTCCGTCGGCGTTGCCGGGTCGGGCACAGGCACCGTCAGGTTGCCATGGACCACCAATTCGGGCGCTGACAGTACGCCGGCATCGCCCACTGATATCTCGTAAAACACCACGCTGTGTTCGGCCAGCAGGCTGATGGTCCTTCCACGGAGATGGAATGTCGTTTCTTTACTCGTGTGTAACGTAATTTTACTGTCATTTATTGTACTTTTACCTCCAGCGATGACGAGGATGAAACCCTCTTCAATCACCGTTGGTAATGGCGGTTTCAGACTGGGTTGCGGATAACGTGAAAGCAGTGATTCGGCATCCACGATCAGCAATATATTGTTCGCGGAGGAGGGGGCGTTGATCGGTTCGGAAGTCATCATGGATTCCTTTCATGATGGTGGTACATGACGGCAGCCGCGTCGGTTCATGCAAGACATCCCGGTTCCTGTCGAGGCGGCAACGTGTTCGGCAAGCCCCTTGTCGCCAAGGGGCCAGACCCTCGTCAGTTACGGATGGTAATGAACGGATCCCACGAACAGCAGCCGACAATCTTGCACTCGCGATCCACGATCAAAAAGTTGAAATGGTAGGTCACGCTACCGCACGCCAGTGTTTCCGACGACCAGTAATAGTTGTCGACTTTCTGGCAGCTCGGCACTGAAGGATTACTGGTGTTGGGGACGGCCACGCAAGCAGTGGCCTTGCGTGGCGTGGGGGTGGAGATCAGCTCGTTGCCGACATTGCCGATGAATTTGTAGAAAATCACCGCTGTTTCAAAGCTCTGCGACAGGCTGGTTTCCCGCCAGCGGATCAGGTCGCCCACTTGTGCTTTCAAGTTCAGTTCGCCACCCGCCTGACCATTAATCACGTTGTTCTGGTTGGTCACCATGTACACATGATTGACGTCGATCATCGTCGGCGCGGCAGGGTTTTTGCTGATGTTCGGGTAGTTTTTCAGGATGGTTTCAGTGTCGATCGAAACCAGTACGTCCGTGACTCGAGACATAGTAAAGCTCCTTCTTCATAGTGAACGCCTGGCATCTTTCCAGGCACAACAACGCTTGCTTGCCTTGCGGTCGTTGCGCAAACACTACGGGCGGAACCCACCTGTCACGAACATGAGCTGGCCTTGCTCCTTGCGTGCAAACTAACGGGTTCGGGTTCCTTCCGACGGGCCGCGATTGGACTATAGATGCGAAATTGAGGCTGTCAAAACTACCTCGTGTATGGCTCGACGAGCGGTCAAGTTGTCATGGTTGGACAAAGGTCGGGGATAGGGCCTTGAAGGTTGGTCGAGGTATCGTAGCGAACCGGTTGTGCGCCTCGGGCCACAACACCGCACCTGCAGGAGAACGCAATGAGTTGGTCCGCCAAACAATACGTCGCTTTTGAAGATGAACGCACACGCCCGGCGCGAGACTTGCTCGCCGCCATCCCGCCCGTGGAGGCGCGCTCGGCCATTGATATCGGTTGCGGCCCCGGCAACTCGACCGAACTGCTGGTCGAGCGCTTCATCGGCGCCACGGTGCGTGGCGCGGACAGTTCGCCGGACATGATCGATGCGGCTCGCAAGCGCTTGCCCAACGTGCAGTTCGACACCGTCGATATCGGTACCTGGAACGATAGCGGACCGTTCGACGTGATTTTTGCCAATGCGGTTTTGCAGTGGCTGCCCGATCACGCGACGTTACTGCCTTCGCTGGCCGCCAGACTGACGCCGGGCGGCAGCCTGGCCATCCAGATGCCTGACAACCTCAACGAACCGTCCCATCGCCTGATGCGTGAAGTGGCCGCCGAGGGCCCGTGGGCCGACAAACTGGCGAGCGCAGCCGGGCAGCGCACCGAAATGGCCAGTGCCAGCGATTACTACTCGATGTTGCGACCGCACTGCGCGCGCGTCGATGTATGGCGCACCACCTACCATCACCCGCTGGCGGGCGGGGCGTCGGGCGTGGTTGAGTGGTTCAAGGGCAGCGGTTTGCGGCCGTTTCTCGAACCGCTGGATGACGCGGAAAAGGCGCAGTACCTCAAGCAGTATCAAGCCGCGATCGAGCAGGCTTATCCGGCGTTGAGCGATGGTTCGGTGCTGCTGCCGTTTCCACGGTTGTTTATTGTGGCGACTCGGTAAAAGCACACTGAACCTGTGGTGAGGGAGCTTGCTCCCTCGCCACAGTGGTGCTTCGGTCATTCTGACGGAAGGGCGTCAACTATCAATGCTACCGGGCTTCCCCCGAGTATTTAGTCCTGTCGATGTCCAAAACTGCCCATACACATTCCGCGTACTGCGGATTCGATATGTGCAGGGTGACATTGTTTGCCAGTGGAATCGGGGATCCTTGGTCCGCGAGAATTTCGAAATGGCCTTCAATGGCTTCGCGCGCCATGGCTATTGCATCGTTCAGTCCTTCTCCAGCCGAAAAACAACCCCGGACATCAGGCACTTCTACGCCCCACGCGTGTTGGTCATCGCCTGCTGAAATCGCAATTGGAAAAAGCATGTTCATCGTCCTCCTTTGACTGGCTGTCAGGCCATGAAAGGCAAAGGGCGCCCCGAAAGGCGCCCGGTATCACCTCAGGACGGTTCGGCATCCATGCGTCGAGCGATAACGTCCAGCACATCGCAACCGTCGCGCAAGGGCACGCAGCAGAGCAATGCAAAGTCGCTGAGGATGACCGCGTCGGTGGTGATGTCGCCTCGCATGGCGAGGTTTTCGAGGATCTGCGTCACGGCTCGTATTCTGTAGCTGGCCGTGCTGAGCAGTGAGTGCAGCGGTTGGGTGGTGTTGACGAAGAGGGAGGGCAGATCGTCGGCGTTGCTGGTTAGAGCCATATATTCTTTCAAGATTGATCACCATGATAGGAGGAAGACCTACCACTCAATCGTCGCCAAACAATAGGGTGGTAGCTGTACGCGGGTTGGCGAACCGGGCCATGGTAAAACCGGCAGACCCTAAGGTCTCCCACGCACAGCCACCATAAATGAGGTAGCAACGTACGTTCAAAAGCGCTCCGAGAAATTCTCGGAGGCTCCTGTACCAAGGCATCGAGTCGCCAAACCCGATACGCCATTTGGGCGCGCTCGGACTATAGGCCTCGTGACAAAGGCACAGCAATGCGCAAGTGTACGGACAATTCCCAGCGTCGTGTAGGACGTTGCCTTTTCGGAAATTGGCCACTTTCGTGCCATCAGGGAATTGGGTGATCGACGCGTGATTGGGCAGACGTTGACTGCTTTGTTCAGGATGAAGAATCAGCGTTTCACTAAATCCCGCCCACAAAAAAACCGGCCACACAGGACCGGTTTTTTCGTTATGGTCGCCCGTCAGGCAACAGCAGGGAACAAACTCTCATAAGGAATTCGTAATTCATTCTTAGGGGGGCAGTTACTGGAAACGATGAAATTTCATGAGCTCCTTCCAGATGTAACCGTAGCTGTAGCGTAGCCATGCCACTTTTAACTGGTCGAAGCGACGTCGAAACCAACTGTGTTCTCGCGCTTTGAGTTCTTTGGCTATTTCCTCTAGTAACCATTCATCCTTAAAACCACTCCAAACAGGAGGGGCGGGCGTTTCAAGGTTGCTGAAGCAGACAGGCGCGACCTCTGAGTACAAGATTTCTTCAACGTCCTTTGGGTCATAGCCTCGAATTCGTTCTGCGATAGAGGCGTAGTCGACAGTGCTGTCTACAAAGGCCTCTGCCAGCGCGATCTGGATGTTCGCTCGTTCCGTAGGCGTCAGAATATGTCCCAATGGGCCAGCTCCTCTAGCTCTGCGTCGAACGTGTCAGCCGCGACCCCGCCGGCGATGCCGCCAACAACGCTACCGATGAGAACTACGGCGATTGCGCAGGCCGGAGCTCCAGGACCACAAAGAGCGGATATGCCCAAACCTGCCAGAAATCCACCCGCCGCACCACCACCCAGGATGGTGGCTTGGCGAGTGGTTTCCTTGGCCTTGTCGTCTGCGTTCAGTATTTGGTAAGTGGCCAGCACCGCTGTCATGATGATGCCAACCTTGCCCATGACAGACATGATTTTTGTGCCAGAGGTGAACTTGGCATTGGCACTGCCGGACCGCTCCAGAGCTCTGTACAAGACTTCTTTCTGTTGAGCCTTAGAAAGTTGTTCGTAGTTCTTGTGGAACTGGGTTTGAGATTTTTCGTTCAGGATGTCGCTGTGTGTTCCGCCGGCCTTTTTCTTTTTTTGCACGATGGCCAAACCCTGTGCAGAGGTCAGCTTGCGGTGTTCGAACATGATTTTGTTGCGCATCTCATTGCTGAACTTTGTCGCGTCCTCGACGCTGATATTGCCAGCTCTCACCTCAGCGAATATCTGCTGTGACATTCGTCGAATATTGCTCTCGTAGCTTGCGCGGATGCGTTCGTCCTTGATGGCATCGATGGAAAAACGACTGGCCGCCCCCTCCATGCCTGCAACCGCCATCTCAAGGGGAGACCGGTCGAGCGTATGTTCGCTTTTAACAACATAACTTCCGGTTACCAGGTTCGGTTCCGTCACTAGAATATCCTTATCCCAAAATGTCGTTCAGCAGTCCGTCGATACCTGCGGTTGTGCAGGTGTTTTCGTGTTGGGCAAATGCCAAGGTATGGCATGCCTTTCCGGTGGGGTTGGAAAATTTGACCGAGTTGTTTGCGTCAAAGACGCCGGGCATGGAAGACCCATCGTCAAAGTGAGCCGTGCAAGCAAACCCTTCGTAGCTTTCTTCTGCGGGAATCTTAAAGCCGATCCAGTTGCCGTGAATGACCATGGGCATAGGAGGAATAAAGGGGGCAGGGGTATGGGAGCTTCCGATGATGACCGTGCCCGAACCGCCGATCACGACATCGCCATGATGTGCCGACAGTACCGACCAGCGCGGCATTTTTGCCGTTGATTAACACTGTGCCGGACACTTCTGAAGCTAACGCACTACCGCAGGTGCAGGTGTCACCTTTGCGAGCGGCTGCAAGGCCGTCGAAGAACACATCAGGAGAGCCAGAGGCGATAGCTTTGGAGCCGTGCCCCGGCATGGGACAACTGGTTGGGTCGGTGATACGTGCAGCTGGCTTTGCCATGCTTGACTCCCTGTCAACGAATTTAACGGGGACGACTGTATCAGACCTACTCTGAGAAATGGCTCGCGAAGATGTCAGCAAGGTCATGCCTGGGGCATGCGGCGGGAGTTGATAAGCCAGAGATGCACAACCATGCTTATTCAGCTGTGGAAAATTGGGGACTGATCTATTTATCAAAGATTGGCCAAGTTGACCACATACCCGAGTCCACCAAACCCCAGACACAAAAAAACCGGCCATCAAGGCCGGTTTTTTTATCCCCCGTCAAAAAACAACGTGAGACTGAAGTCTGAGTGGAGCGGGTGAAGGGAATCGAACCCTCGTTATCAGCTTGGGAAGCTGGAGTAATGCCATTATACGACACCCGCTCAGAGCGGCTGACTTTGTACCAGATGTGCGCACGGATTTGAAGTTTTTCTTTATGCGCGCTGCATTTAGCACGGCTGAAACGAAAGCACGGTCTATCGCGGGCAAGCCTCGCGCCTACAGGACTGCATTCAACACTGTAGGGCGAAGCTTGCTCGCGAGGACGCTGTTTCAGATAGCCAGTGCATGGTGGTCCTGAACGTAGTGGTAACGCGGTCGGCTTTCATGCTGTGCCGGTCTCAGGAACCCCATCAGTGCATTGCGGCTGTCTCGGCAGGCGGCTTTGTGTTCCATGTCGAGAAAGTGGCCGGTCGCTTCCAGGGTCGTGAAGGTGGCGTGTTGCACATGGTTGGCGAACAATCGCGCGCCGTCGGCGGCGGTGTATTCGTCCCATTCGCCGTTCATGAACAGCACCGGTACGTTGATTTTCTCCGCAGCCTTCAGAAAGCATTGGCGATCACTGTGCAGCAGGTCGCTGATGTGGAAGTGCATCTGCCCGTATTCATGATCGGCCAGGCTGCTGACGTGCCGATAGTTGAAGCGCTTGAACAGAGTCGGCAAGTGTTTACCGATGGTGCTGTTCACCAGGGTGCCGACCCGGTCGCCGTCCCGGCTGCCGAGGTAATCGACGCCTCGCTCGAGGTAGTCGAGCATGTGCGCATTGATCTCCGGGGAGAACGAGCTGATTACGGCTTTTTCGATCCGTCGTGGCCGGTGGGCGAGGGCGACCAGGGTCGCGGCACCGCCCCAGGAAAACGACAGAACGTGTTCGGCGCCGAAGTGGTCGATCAGCTCCAGGAGGATCTGCCCTTCGACTTCCTTGGTCAGCAATTTCTCGTGCAGGTTGTGGGCCTTGGACTTGCCCGCGTAGGGCTGGTCGTAGCAAACCACGTTGAATTGCGGGTGCAGGTTTTTCACGGTTTGTGCAAACGACGCAGTCGTGGCCATCGAGCCGTTGACCAGAATAATGGTCTTCTCTGCGGCGTCTGCGCGATAGAACTCCGTGTAAACCCGATACTGACCTTGTATATCCAGCACAGCGATTTCTGGCCTCATGTCATAAGACTCCTGGCAAGCGGGTATGCGCGCAAATGAGATTGCACGAGCTTTGTGACAGGTAGGCATACGCCTGGAATTTGGAGGCCCATGTCGATCCATGCAGCAGGTCGACGGGTATTATTATTGGCGGGCAGTCTGTCGGTCTGAGGCGGAACCTGAGGGTTCTCTAACCGGCAAAAAGTTTCTTAGAAGTATGTTGTGACTCGTCAGTCACATTTCGGCTGACGACCTGATTCAAGCAGGGGAGGCGGCATCGCGCAAGTGTCTTTCGTAAATTGTTCGACAACTTCTGCTGAGCGGTTGCCTGCTTAGATCAAATGAATCTCTTCGGTGCGCAATGGGCGGTACTCGCCCGGTTTTAGCGCATTGTCCAGCGCCAGCGGGCCCATGCGCTCGCGGTGCAGGCGTAGCACCTTGTTGTCGAAGTGGCCAAACATGCGCTTCACCTGATGATAGCGACCTTCAACAATGCTAAGGCGCGCCGACTTCGGCCCCAACAGCTCTAACCCGGCGGGTTGAGTGGTGAGGTCCTCGAAAGCGAAATACAGCCCTTCTGTGAATTTCAACGCATATTCCGGGCCGATCTCCTGCTCGGTCTCGACGTAATAAACCTTGGGCAGTTTGGTCTGCGGTTGGGTCAGGCGTCGTGACCAGCTGCCGTCATTGGTAATCAGCATCAGGCCGGTGGTGTTGAAATCCAGGCGACCGGCGATGTGCAACTCATCCTTGTCGGGCTCGTGAATCAGGTCGAGGACTGTCCGGTGTTCCGGGTCGCGGGTGGCGCTGACACAGCCGGCGGGCTTGTGCAGCATGAAGTGGCGCAGCGGCTTGCCGGCTTGCAGCACGTCGTCGTCCACTTCAACACGACTGAATTCGCGGACGTCGGCGTGCGGGTCGCTGACGATGTTTCCGTCGATCCGCACGCGCTTTTCCACCAGCAACAGGCGCACCTGCTTACGGTTGAAGCACGGCAGATTGCTGAGGAAACGGTCAACGCGCATGGCAAGGGATCGGTGGGAAAAGGGGCGCGTATCTTACGTGATCGGCCGGAGGCCTGCTTACAGCTGTGCCTCGACCTGCGCGCAGCGCGGGCACAGGCAGGAGGCGTCGCGCAGTTCGGCCGGCAGTGCTTCGAGCACGGCCGGGTCGATGCTGACGCCGTAGCACCAACAGGCGCGATCAGCGGTTCGCGGGTCGGCCAGGCTGCAGTCGTTGGAGGCGCCGCAGGCCGGGCAGTGTTCAGGCCGGTTCATAAAGGTCATTCATAGCTGGAGTGAGACATTTCCACGCAGGTGCGATTACGGCCCGATTGCTTGGCGCGATACATCGCATGATCGGCTCGTGAGAGCAGGGTGTGCAAGGTGTCATCCGGCTGCAACGTGGTCAAGCCGATGCTGACGGACAGCTGCAAGGCTTGATCGTTGTAGGCATAACGTTGTGTTTCGACATGCTGGCGAATCTTCTCGGCGATCATCAGGCCGGTCTCACCGTCGGTGTCCTTGAGCAGCACGATAAATTCTTCACCGCCCCAGCGGCAGACGATGTCGGAATGGCGCAGACAGCTCTCCAGATCCCGCGCGAAGCCGATCAGCACCTGATCGCCGGCCAGATGCCCGTAGGTGTCGTTCAACACCTTGAAGTGGTCCAGATCCAGCAGCAGCGCGGTTAGCGGTTTCGGCTCGCGCTGGGCTTCATGCATGGCCTGTGCGGCCAGCAGATCGAAGCCGCGACGGTTCGGTAATTCGGTCAGGGTGTCGAGGGTGGCCTGGGCCTGGATCTTGCCCTGAAAACGCTTGATTACCCGGTTCAGCAGGGCCAGCACAATCAGCGTGACGAGCAGGCAGATCAGCAGGTTGAGGTACAGCGACTGGCGGATTTCACTGAGGGCGCCGTCTTCGCGTTTGTCGACGAACAGGTACCAATTCAGCTCTGGAATGAAGCGCACGTTGAGGAAATGTCCCTGGCCCTGAACGGAATATTCGTAGCTGCCGCTGTGGGGTTTGGGCAATTGGCTGACCAGGCTTTTCATGCTGTCGAGCTCGCTGAGGCTCTGCCCGATGTGTGCACCTTGTGGGCCACCCTCGGCGCCAGTGAGCACCAGGCGCCCGAAGTTGTCGACGAAATACACGCTGCGCTGGTAGCGCTGCTGGTACTTGTCGATCAGCTTGATCACCGCATCGACCGTCAGGCCGACACCCGCCGCGCCGATGAAACGGTCGTTGTAGTCGTAGACCTTGTAGTTGATGAAGAAGGTCAGGTTGTCCTTGTTGGCCATGTCCGGGTCGACATTGATTTCGTAAGGCTCGGCCATGTCCCGCACGCGAAAATACCAAGTGTCACGGGGCTCGGTGGCCTTGATCTGTTTGAGCACGCCTTTGGCGTGGTAGTAGGTCAGCGTGCTGTTGGAAATGAAGAACGAGGTGTAGGCGCCGTAGTGCGTCATGACTTCGTTGAGGTAACGAGTCATTTTCTCGGGGTCGTGCTCGCCGTTCACCACCCAGTCCCGCATGAAGGTGTCGCGGGACATCATCGAGGAAATCAGGATCGGTCTGACAAGGTCTTTCTGGATTTCCGAGTAGACAGTGTCCGATGTCAGCGGCAGTTCAGTGTTGACGATGTTGTCGCGAATCGACGCGCGAGAGGCGTAGTAACTGAGGAAGGACGTGGCAAGAAACCCGGCGCCCAGCAGCGCGATCAGCGTGAGGACCAACGAACGTTGAGAATACAGAGGCGAGCGGGGCGACATGACACTTCCGTGGGCAATGGTCCAAGGCAGGCATTCTAATGGCACTGCCGGGAAATAACTGCTCTATGTCGAACGCGAATGATCGCTCACGGGCCTCAACGGAATGATCGTTCCCACGCTCTGCGTGGGAGTGCCGCCCCGGACGCTCTGCGTCCCTTTGCGAGCGTGACGCGGAGCGTCACAGCATGCATTCCCACGCAGAGCATGGGGACGATCATTGAGCGAGATAAGCTCGCCATCCGCCAAGATGGCTGATATCGGTGGCACCTTCCAACCCATACGCCTCACAGATAAACCCGCTCTCCCATCGCCCATCCGCCAGTTGCACCTTGCCCAACCCCAGCGGCGCCGGAATTCCGGTCAAAAACGAGCCCAATTCACTGCTTGGCAGTTCCCAGACTTCCACCGCAATCGCCACGCCACCGGACTTTACGCGAACCATCCCCGGACGAAATGGCGGACCACCGGCCAGCGCATACAGTTGATAGTCCGGCGAACTGTGAGTCGTCTCGATCAACCGCGCCCCGCGCCGCTTCAATTGCCAGTTCAACGCCAACCCGTTCAGATGTGCACCACACACCACCAACCGCGCGCGGTCATTGCGCGCAACGGTTGTTGACGTGGGCGCCGTCACACCGTGCTGACGCTGGAACGCATCCGCCACGCTCAACAAGTACTGATCGGTGAACGCCCGACCAAACAGGGTCACGCCCCACGGCAGGCCATTGCCCATGAAACCGCTGGGCACGGCGACGGCGGCGTAATCGAGCAGGTTCATGAAGTTGGTGTAGTAACCCAACTCCGAATTGCGCAGCACCGGTTCGGCGTCCAGTTGCGCCCGTGTCACCGGGCGGCCGATGGTCGGTGTGACCACGCAATCGAGGTCTGCCAGTGCGGTGTCGCACAGCGCCTTCAAGGCTTGCAGGCGATACTGGGCGCGGAAGGTTTGCACGCCCGTCACCGCCGGAGCCTTGGCCAGCACCGCACGGATCACCGGCAGCACCGCTTCCGGGTTTTGTTCCATCAATTCGCCGGCCACGCTGTAACGCTCGGCCACCCACGGCCCTTCGTAAAGCAGACGTGCGGCTTCGAGAAACGGCGACAGGTCCAGTTCGACGGCTTCACCGCCCAAAGCCTTGAGTTGGTCGATGGCATCACCGAACAACAGCGGGCCTTCGGGGCAACCGAAGAACTCCAGATCTTGCGCACGGGGTACGCCAAAGCGGAACGGGCGCGGTGTGCCGAATGCCGCGCCGTCATTCCATTGCGGGTTGCTGCGGCTGTATTCATCGCGCGGGTCGAGGTGTGCCGTGAGCGCGAGCAATTGGCTGGCCTCCCGAGCCGTCGCGGTGAAGGTCGTTACGCAATCAAGCGTGCGACAGGCGGGCACCACGCCTGCCGTGGAGATCAATCCTTTGGTCGCTTTGAGCCCCACCAGATTGTTCAACCCCGCGGGTACACGCCCCGAACCTGCGGTGTCAGTGCCCAGCGAAAAACTCGCCACGCCCAGCGCCACCGCCAGCGAAGACCCGGCGCTGGAACCGCCTGACGGATACTCCGGCAACACACTGTTGGGGCACGCGCCATACGGCGAGCGACTGCCGTTGAGGCCGGTGGCGAACTGGTCGAGGTTGGTCTTGCCCAACGGGATCGCCCCCAGCGCCAACAACTGTTCGACGATGGTCGCCGAACGCTCGGGCACGTAAGCAAACTCCGGGCACGCCGCCGTGGTGGGAATGCCCGCCAGGTCGATGTTGTCCTTGATTGCAAACGGCACGCCGTACAGCGGCAGGCTGTCGATGCTGTGGCCGTCGAGGGCGGCGAGGTACGGCTCCAGTTCTTCAACACTGAGCAAATGGATGAACAGGTGATAGTCCGGGTTCAGCGCCGCCGCTTTATCGCGCAGGCTCAGCAGCAATTGCCGGGGCGTGAGGGTCCCGTCGCGGTAAGCGCTGCGCAGGGCGTCGAGTTGTAGATTGATGTTCATGGCGTTAATCCTTTTCGAAATGGGTTCAGTCGAGTTCCAGCACCACGACGCGCTGCCCGGCACGTACCGCCGAGCCCGGTTGCAAACGAATCTCGCGCACCACGCCGGCCATGGGGGCCAGCAGTGGGATTTCCATCTTCATCGACTCCAGAATCACCAGCACGTCACCGACGGCCACGCGGCTGCCGGTTTGCACCTGAACCTGCCAGAGGTTGCCGGCGATGTGGCTGTCGACGCTCTGTTGACCGTTGGCCAGTGGCGCATCTTCGGTGGTTTCGGCGACCCGTTCTTCGCTGTCGAAGTGCGCCTGACCGCTGGCGATCCAGCGCTCGCGCTCGGCGTTGAACGCGCCTTTTTGCTGATCACGAAACGCAGCAATGGTGTCGGCTTCTTTGCTCAGGAATGCCTGGTAATCCGCGAGGTTCAACTGGCTGTGCTCGATGTTCAGATCGAAACGTCCGAGCGGGAAATCCCGGCGGATGCGCAGCAGTTCATCGGCGCTCACCGGGTAGAAACGGATCTGGTCGAAGAAGCGCAACAGCCACGGTTTGCCGTCGAACGCGGCGACTTCGCGGTAGCGGTTCCACATCTGCAACGTGCGACCGACAAACTGATAACCGCCGGGGCCTTCCATGCCGTAGACGCACATATAGGCGCCCCCGATGCCCACCGAGTTTTCCGCGGTCCAGGTGCGGGCCGGGTTGTATTTGGTGGTCACCAGACGATGACGCGGGTCGAGCGGCGTGGCGACCGGTGCGCCGAGGTAGACGTCGCCCAGGCCCATCACCAGGTAACTGGCGTCGAACACCGTGCGCTGCACTTCATCGAGGTTGGGCAGGTCGTTGATGCGGCGGATGAACTCCAGATTGCTCGGGCACCACGGCGCGTCCTTGCGCACGGTGGTCATGTATTTTTCGATCGCCAACTGACAGGCCGGGTCATCCCAGGACAGCGGCAGATGGACAATGCGCGACGGCACTTGCAGGTCCTTGGCGGCGCACACGGCGTCCCATTCCCCGGCGACGATGCCGAGCAAATCGGCCAGCGGCAGTTGCTCGGGTTGGTAGTGCACTTGCAGCGAGCGAATGCCCGGCGTGAGATCGATCACGCCGTGCAGGTGTTTGCTTTCCAGCGCTTGCATGAGGGCGTGGGCGCGGAAACGCAGGACCAGGTCGAGTTCGGGGGCGCCGATTTCCAGTAGTAGATGAGTATCCCCAGAAAGACGCGCCACCAACCGCGTATCTCCCTGACCCAACTCCAACACCACAGGCGACATAAGACTCTGTGGGAGCTGGCTTGCCAGCGATGAAGTTGAAGCGGTGTCTGGACGGGCCCCATCGCTGGCAAGCCAGCTCCCACAGGTATTCCACTTGCAGGCGAGATTGCGGGCGGTTTTGATATCGACCGGGATGAACTGAACCTTGTCTCCAGCCTTCAATTGCCCCAGCTGCCAAAGGTCCGCCTCGATCACCGTCACCGGGCACACAAACCCGCCCAGGCTCGGGCCATCCGGGCCGAGGATGACCGGCATGTCCCCAGTGAAATCCACTGCGCCGATGGCATACGGATTGTCATGAATATTCGACGGATGCAGGCCCGCTTCACCGCCGTCGGCGCGCACCCATTCAGGCTTCGGCCCGATCAACCGCACACCCGTGCGGCTGGAGTTGAAGTGCACTTCCCATTGGGTCGAGAAGAACGTGCCGATGTAGCGTTCGGTGAAGTATTCCGGTGCGCCATGCGGGCCGTAGATCACGCGGATTTGCCGCACCGCGGGCAACGCGGTGACTTGAACCTCGGGCAGTTCTGCACCGGCACTGCGGTCGCTCAACGCTGGCACATGCAACACGTCACCAGCGCGCAAGGCGCGACCACCATGCCCGCCAAACTGACCGAGGGTGAAGGTGCTTTTGCTGCCCAGGTAATCCGGAACCTGCAGACCACCGCGCACGCACAGATAGCTGCGGGCGCCGGCGCCGGCCATCGTGCCGAGGCTCAACGTGGCACCGGCCGGGATCAGCAGCGCGGTGTTCATCGCGACAGTTTCGCCGTTCAACGTCAGCGGGATAACCGCGCCGGTGACCGCCACCACCGCATCACAGTTGAAGCGCAGCAACGGCCCGGTCATGGTGATTTCGAGGGCGGCGGCACCTTCTTCGTTACCCAATAGGAGATTGCCCAGACGCAACGCGCGACTGTCCATCGGGCCCGACGGCGGCACGCCCACCGCCCAATAGCCGAGGCGACCGGGATAGTCTTGAACGCTGGTCTGGGTCCCGGCGCTTAACACTTCAAAAGTGTTGGCCTGATAGATCAGGCCTTCCAGGCAACGCGTCCACGGCTGGCCACTGGCGAACGGCGCATCCAGCAGAATCTGGCGCAGGTAATCGCGGTTGGTTTCCACGCCATACAGCAGGCTGTCGCTCAATGCCTGATGCAGATCAGCGCGTGCTTCTTCGCGGGTCGGCGCCCAACTGATGACCTTGGCGATCATCGGGTCGAAGTACGGCGGGATCTCGCAACCGGCCTCGACCCAGGTGTCGATGCGCAGTTGAATGCCGTTGGCGGTCGGGAAATTCACGGCGGTGAGCAAGCCCGGGCTGGGCTGGAAATCGCGTCCCGGATCTTCGGCATACAGTCGCGCCTGAATCGCATGCCCTTCGGCTTTCAAACCTTGGCTCAACTCGCGCAGCGGCGGCAGATCACCGGCCGCGAGTTCGACCATCCAGCGCACCAGGTCAACGCCCCACACTTGTTCGGTGACGCCGTGTTCGACTTGCAAACGGGTGTTCACTTCAAGGAAGTAGAAGCGCTGATCTTCGCTGTCGAAGACAAACTCCACGGTGCCGGCGCTACGGTAATTCACCGCTTTGGCCAGTTTGATCGCCGCCGCGCACAGGTCTTCGGCCATGCCGTCGGGCAGGTTCGGCGCCGGGGTTTCTTCGAGGACTTTCTGGTTGCGGCGCTGCACCGAGCAGTCGCGTACGCCGAGGGCAATCACTTCGCCCCGGCCATCGCCGAACACCTGGACTTCCAGATGACGGGCGCGCTGGATGTACTTCTCGATGAACACCCCGGCGTCGCTGAAGTTATTCTGGCCCAGACGTTTGACCGCTTCGAAGGACTCGCTCAACTCAGCCGCACTGCGGCACACGCGCATGCCGATGCCGCCACCGCCGGCGGTGCTTTTGAGCATCACCGGGTAGCCGACCTGTTCGCCTGCGATCAGGGCCGCGTCGAGGCTGTCGAGCAGTTCAGTGCCTTCGAGCATTGGCACGCCGTGTTGTTTGGCCAGGGCGCGAGCCGTGTGCTTGAGACCGAATACGCGCAGCTGTTCGGGTGTGGGGCCGATGAAGGCGATGTTGGCGTCTTCACAGGCCTGGGCAAACGCGGCGTTTTCCGAGAGGAAACCGTAGCCGGGATGAATTGCCGTGGCGCCGGTGGTTTTGGCGATGGCGAGGATCTTGTCGACCGCCAGGTAAGTGCCGGCCGCCGCGCCTTCACCGAGGCTGTGGGCTTCATCGGCTTGCAGGATGTGCAGGCTGGCCGCATCGGCCTCGGAGTAAACGGCGACGCCTTTAACCTGCAATTCACGCAGGGTGCGCAGGATGCGGCAGGCAATCGCGCCACGGTTGGCAATCAGGACTTTTTCGAACATGGCATAACCCCCGGAGGCGATAGCGCATCAGCCTCGACCTGGGATGCGGGCCGTCCCGCAGTTTTTCGAGATGCATCCGGGCCGTCCCGGATGAAAAATCAGATTTCTCAAACGCCGCCGTCCCCCTGTAGGAGCGAGCCGGCTCGCGATAGCGGTGGGTCAGTCGACATCAATATCGAATGTGCTGGCCCCTCCGCGGGCAAGCCCGCTCCCACAGGTTCGGCGGTGTCAGGGTTGTTTCAGGCACTGGCCGGAGCGGGCCTGGCACAGGGCGAACAACCATCTGCGCAACCGCGCTAATTTCAATTCCATACCAGCAGCTCCGCAGGGGTCGGGTTGTAGGCGTTGCACGGGTTGTTCAGTTGCGGGCAGTTGGAGATCAACACGATCACGTCCATCTCGGCCCGCAGATCGACGTATTTGCCCGGCGCCGAAATACCGTCTTCAAAGGTCAGCCCGCCGTCCGCCGTGACCGGCACGTTCATGAAGAAGTTGATGTTCGGCCCGATGTCGCCCTTGCCCAGGCGCCCGTCGTGAACGCAGGCGCGCAGGTAGTTGTCGCGGCAGCTGTGCATGTAGCGTTTTTCCAGGGCGTAGCGCACGGTGTTGCTCTCCTGCGCACAGGCACCGCCGAGGGTGTCGTGACGTCCGCAGGTATCGGCGACAATGGTCAGCATCGGTTTGCCGAGGTTGGAATACAGCACGCTGCCGGTGCTCAGGTACACGCTGTTTTGCCGGCGTAAGGTGCGCTGCACGTCGTAGCGTTCCTTGGGATTGGCGACGCTGTAGAACAAGGTGTCGACGGCCTGGTTGCCTTCCAGGTCGAGGATGCGCAGGGTCTGGCCGGCCTTGACCTCCATCAGCCACGGTTCGCCGGCGGGGATGGTGGCGCGGTAGATCGCGGTGTCGGGTTCGTTATGAACGGTAGCGATTGCGAGTGACATGGCAGCGATCCTCAGGCGAACAAACGGTCGGTGTTGATGAAGCCGCGCTCGTTTTCCGGGCGCGAGGTGCGGCAGTGTTCGGCCACGCTGGCGTCGGCGTTCATCCAGCTGAGCTTCAGCGGTTTTGGCGCGTATTCAGGCGATGGGTCCATCGGGTGTTGCAGGGCCGTGAGCACCACCAATGTGTCCATCGGCGCGTACAACTCGATGTAATCGCCAGCCCGGGAATTGCCTTCGACGAAGTGGAAGCGCCCGGCTTCGTCGACATCGACGCGGCTGAACAGGTTGAGGGTCATCAGCAAATCCGACAGGCCCAATCCCCACTTGCCGAGTTCCACCAGCAGGTTGTCAGTGCCGTTGCGGAAGAAGCCGTTGCGCAGTTCCTGATAGCGCCCCGCGCCGTATTTTTCGGCGACTTCTTCAGCGCAGAGCACACCGCCGAGGCTGTCGCTCCAGCCGCAGGTGTCGGCAGTGATGGCGGCCAGTACGCGGCCCATGTCCGAGTACAGGCAATGGCAGCGAGTGAGCTTGGCGGTGTGTTGGCATTTGAGGCTGTCAGGCAGGTTCAGGCGTTCGGTTTTTTCGTTGGCGTTGAGCAGCGTCAGGCTGACGTTGGCCCCACCGCGCAGATCGGTCAGGCGCAGCAGTTGGCCGCGTTTCAACACGAACGAACGGTGGCCACCACCGGGCAGCAATTCTTCGGCGAAGGGCGTGAACAGTAAGGTCGAGTCAGTCATTTGCAGATTCCTCTAAGCGGTACGAAGCGTGCCTGCCAGCGGCATCGGCAGGGCGTCGACGGCGGCGCGGGTGGCGCGGCGGTCGCTGTTCAAAGGGATGTCGTAGGTGATGCGTGCGCCATAGGCGCCGGGGGCGTGCGGGTCGACACGAACCTTGTCGAACACCAGCAGGCGCGTGCCGAGACTGAAACCTTCGGACAGGTCGTGGGTGACCATGAACACCGTCAGTTGCGTCTCGCGCCACAGCTCCAGCAGCAAGGCGTGCATGTCTTTGCGGATGCCCGGATCGAGTGCGCCGAAGGGTTCGTCGAGCAGCAACACGCGCGGTTTCATGATCAGCGCCTGGGCAATGGCCAACCGTTGTTGCATGCCGCCGGACAATTGCGCCGGGCACTTGTCCAGCGAATGACCGAGGCCGACTTTGTGCAGCAACACCGAAGCCTGTTCCCGAGCGTCACGTTTGGCGCTGCCAAACAGGCGTCCGAGCAGGGGCGAGCGCGGCAGTTCGAGGCCGAGGGTGACGTTGTCCAGCACCGTTAAATGCGGGAACACCGAGTAGCGCTGGAACACCACGCCACGGCTCGAATCCGGCTCGCCGGCCAGGGCTTGGCCGTCGAGCAGAATCTCGCCGCGACTGGCGCGTTCCTGGCCGAGCAACAGGCGCAAGAAGGTCGATTTGCCGCAACCGGAGGCGCCCACGAGGGTGCAGAATTCACCCTCGTTGACGTTGAGGTTCAGGCCTTCGAGCACCACCTGATCGGCGTATTGCTGCCAGACGTTTTTCACCGTGATGAAGCTCATGCGCGCGCTCCTTCATACCAAGGGAACGCACGCTGGGTCAGGCGCTTGAGGCCCCAGTCCATCAGCCAGGCGAGGAGGGTGATCCACACCACGTAAGGCAGGATCACGTCCATCGCCAGGTAACGGCGCACCAGGAAAATCCGATAGCCGAGGCCATCGGTGGAGGCGATAGCCTCGGCGGCAATCAGGAACAACCACGCCGAACCGAGCATCAGGCGCAACGAGATCAGCAGGCGCGGCAACAGTTGCGGCAGCACCACGCGCAGCATCAGGGTCCAGGTCGAGGCGCCAAGGGTCTGGGCCTTGATCAGCAACTCCACGGGAATTTCCCGGGCGCGCTGTTCCAGATCACGGGCCAGGGCCGGGGTGATGCCGATCACGATCAGCATCACTTTCGACAATTCCCCCAGCCCGAAGACGATGAACAGAATCGGCAGGATGGCCAGCGGTGGCACCATCGACAGCACCGTCAACAACGGTGACAATGGCGCGCCGAACAGCGGCAGGGTCCCGGCCGCCATGCCCAGGCACAGCCCGGCCAGGGCGCTGATACCGAGGCCGATGGCCAACCGACGCAGGCTGGAGGCGCTGTCCTGCCAGAGCAGGTATTCGCCGGTTCGTGCATCGGCCACGAAGGCCAGGCGCTTCACTGCATCGGTCATCTGCACGGCGCTGGGCAGCAGCTTGTCGTTGGGGTTGTCCGTCAGCCGCTCGGCCGAGCCCATGAAGTAGGCGAACAGCACCAGAGCGAACGGCAGGATCACCAACAACAGGCGGCTCGGACGATCCGGATGGCGATTGATCAGGCGCATGGCCAGCTCCTCGTGATTACAGCTTGGCGTCGGCAGCCATCTGCACGTAGGTCGGGTCGAAACGCAGCTTGAGGTTGCCCTTGTCGCCGCTGGTCACGCCATTGGCGAACGCCATGCCGACGGCACTGGTGTCCTTGGCGCCTTCGCCGAGCAAGCCGTGCTGGAACGAAAACTCGGCCACTTTGCGCATGGTTTCCGGCAGTTGTTTGCTGGTGGAGAAGTCCAGGGCCTCTTTGGGCGTGGCGAACAATTTGGTGGTGTCGAGTTGCGCCTGGAAACCTGGCAGGTCGGTGCCCGAGGCCTTGGCCATGTGTTCGAGTGCGGTTTTGCTGGCGGCGTTTTTCGCGTTCATCAACTCGACGACTTCAAACCAGGCACCGGTCAGCGCTTTGCCCAGAGCCGGGTTGTCTTTGAGCGTGGCGCTGTTGACCACCATCATGTCCATGATTTCGCCGGGGATCTGGCTGGAGTTGAAGACTTCGGTCACGGCAGGCTTGGCCTTGATGTCCGAGAGCATCGGGTTCCAGGTGGTGACGGCGTTGACCTGTTCGGTGTTGAACGCGGCGGAAATGTCGGCGTCGGAGGTGTTGACCACTTTCAGGTCTTTCTCGGTGAGGTCCACCGAATCCAGCGCGCGGGCCAGCAGGTAGTGGGAAACCGACAGCTCCACCAGGTTGACGTCCATGCCCTTGAGGTCGGTGACTTTCTTGCCGTCACCCTTGAGCACGATGCCGTCGTTGCCGTTGGAGAAGTCGCTGACGATCAACGCGGTGCTGTCGACGCCGCCCGCGGCCGGAATGGTCAGCGCGTCCATGTTGGTCATGGTGCAACCGTCGAACTGGCCGGCAGTGTATTGATTGATGGATTCGACGTAGTCATTGAGCTGCACCACATCGATCTTGATGCCGTACTTCTTCGCCCATTTGTCGACGATGCCTTGGCTGCCGGCGTATTCCCAGGGCATCCAGCCGGCATAGATTGTCCAGCACACGCTGAAATGGTCTTTCGGTGCAGCCTGGGACGAGACGCTCACGAGGGCGGCAAAGGCCGCGGCGAGCAGGGCGGGGAAACGTAGCTGGGACATGGGTGGTTCTCCAGTTGATCGAGGGCGGGCAGGAGTCAACGCGGCACCGCGAACGGTGGCTTGTCTCCCGGGCTTTTGTCCCGCCGTGTAACCTCAACTGGAGGTCGCCAACTCTCGGACCAGTCACTCGCTCAGCGAGCCGGAACCCTAGTCAGCCATTGCAAATTGTGGTGCCGCGAACCTGTAATGAACTCCTGCACGCAGTTGCTAAAGCGAGAGGCGTGCCAACTCCTCTTGAGCGCTCTAGCGTGGGGGATGGCGCGTAGCCGCGTCGGTAAAGAGGCTTACGGTTGCCTTGTGATGGTGCGCGATTGCACCGCAATGGGACGCATCGCCCGCTGATCTGAAGGATTTTGCGGCACAGCACTTGATGGCGGATTCTCAGTCAAAAGCAGTGTCAGCCGGCCATTGTCGGCTGCTGTCCAGGGTCTTTTCGGAGGCCGTCATGCTGCGTCGAATCGTGTTCTATGTGTTGCTCGGTCTGGGGGTGTCTGGCTGCTACTACTACGCAGACCCTTACGATGCGTACTCCGCACCTTATTACTACCCCGGTTATTACGCGCCTTACTACTACTCGCCTTACTACAACCACGGCTATTACGGCCCGCGTTATTACGGGGGTTATCGCTACTACAACCACGGCTATCACGGCGGTCACGGCTCGCGTTATTACGGCGGTGGATATCACGGCGGACACCATTAATCAGGGGGTGAATAGATGAAAAACCTTTCATCGGACAGATGTTTCAATCTGTTTCGTGAACGCACCAGATTCAGGAAACGGAGGTCTGATCTTTCGACAGTCACCGAATAATTGACTGCCGCCTGCCAGCGTCGCTGGTACGGCTCACTCGCGGTCCAGGAGGCCGCCATGCTCTGTCGAAAACAGCTCCGCCAAATTCTGCTGATTGCTTTATCGGGATTGTCTCTTGGTGCGTGCGTGCCCTATTCCGATGGAGGAGACAGCTACTATTCAGATGGCTATACCTCGCCTGCACCCGCCTATTACGCTGGTGGCAGTTCCTACTATTCAGGTGGCGGTGGTTATTACTCGCCACCGCCCCGGTACTACGCGCCCCCCGCGCGGTATTACCAGCCAACACCGCGTTATTACTATCAGCCGCGCGTCTATCAACCGGCCCCGCGTTATTACCAATCCCGGAGCTATTACCGGTCTCATCAGAATCAGGGCTGGGACGGTCATCATCGAGGTGGCTGGAATAATGACCACCAAGGGAACCAAGGTAACTGGAACAATGGCAGCCGAGGAGGCTGGGATAATGACAATCGAGGGGGTGGACGCCATCACGACGGGCGCGGCGATCACATGGGCCGAGGCGGCAACCGGTAATCGCTCAAACAAAAGCGGCGCATCAAGCGCCGCTTTTTTTATGCCCGGATTTCAGTATTCCGACAAATCCGCCAACGGGTGCCGTCCTTCCCAGACTTTATGAAAGTGCGCCAGCACCACGGCATCCGGCACGTTGTTGATGTCCGGCCAGTGCCAGTGCGGTTTCTGATCCTTGTCGATCAACCGTGCGCGCACGCCCTCGCTGAACTCCGGATGTCGGCAGCAGTTGAGGCTCATGGTGTATTCCATCTGAAAAACCTGAGCCAGCGACAGGTGCCGGGCCCGGGCGATTTGCTCCCAGACCAGATGAGCGGTCAGCGGCGAGCCTTCACTCATGGTTTTTGCAGCACGATTGAGCAGCAGGTCGGCGCTGTCGCGTTGCAGGCTGATGGCTTTCCAGGCGCAACTCACATCACTGACGTCCAAAAGTTCGTCGATGCGCTGGCGCCGCGGTAGCCACTGGGCTTCGGGCAGTTGCGCAACCGCTTCTTGCTGCAAGGCCTTGAGCAAACTGTTGAGCTGCATCGGCGTCTGTTCCTGCCAGTTCAATTGCAGCAACCCTTCGATCAGCTCCTCCTGTTGTTCATCGAGCAAGAAGCGGTCGGCCAGGTCCAGGTCGATCGCATCGCGCCCGTTCATATGGGCGCCGGTCAGGCCCAGAAACAATCCGAGCTTGCCGGGCAGCCGCGACAGGAACCAACTGGCGCCGACGTCCGGGTACAAGCCGATGCTGATCTCCGGCATCGCCAGCCGACTGCTTGGCGTGACAATGCGGATACTCGCCCCTTGCAACAACCCCATCCCGCCACCGAGCACATAACCATGGCCCCAGCAGATCAACGGTTTCGGGTAGGTGTGCAGTTTGAAGTCCAGGCGATATTCCGCCGCAAAAAAGTGCGCGGCCAGCGGTGGCACCTCCCCGGGATGGGCGCGACAGGCCTCCACCAGGCTGCGCACTTCACCGCCGGCACAGAATGCCTTGGCGCCGTTGCCACGCATCAACACGCAGACAACTTGCGGGTCTTTGGCCCAGGCGTCCATTTGATCGCGCAGGGCGTTGATCATCGGCAGGGACAGGGCGTTGAGGGACTTTTCGGCATCGAGGCTGGCGACGCCGATGCGAGCGCCGTCGGTGCCAGTGAGTTCTTCGAAGTGCAGATTCATCGTGACCTCGATCGGGAATTTGAGGGTTAAGTATGATCGCTGTGTGGGAAAGTGCCGGATGTGCGTCAGATCAATTGACAAGCGTGATGGGCTTTCCTAGGGTTCGCCCCATTGTTTTTGCCGGATGTAACCATGACTGCTGACGACCGTATCAAACTCGAACCGAGCTGGAAGGAGGCACTGCGTGCCGAATTCGACCAGCCCTACATGGCAGAGTTGCGTAATTTCCTGCAACAGGAGCGCGCGGCGGGCAAGGAGATCTATCCACCGGGCCCGATGATTTTCAACGCGCTCAACTCTACGCCGCTGGACAAGGTCAAGGTCGTCATCCTCGGTCAGGACCCGTATCACGGCCCGGGCCAGGCGCACGGCTTGTGCTTCTCGGTGCAACCGGGCGTGCCGGCGCCGCCGTCGCTGGTAAACATCTACAAGGAATTGAAGCGCGACCTGAACATCGATATTCCCAACCATGGCTATTTGCAGAGCTGGGCCGACCAAGGCGTGCTGATGCTCAACACCACCATGACCGTGGAGCGCGCCAACGCTAACGCGCACAAGGACAAGGGCTGGCAGTTTTTCACGGACCGGATCATTGAAGTGGTCAGCCAGCAGCAACCGCACCTGGTGTTCATGCTGTGGGGCGCCCATGCCCAGAGCAAACAGAAGCTGATCGATGCCACCAAGCATCTGGTGCTGACCTCGGTGCACCCGTCACCGCTGTCGGCCTATCGCGGTTTTCTCGGATGTGGACACTTCAGCCGCACCAACAAGTTTCTTGAGCAGAATGGCGAGACGCCGATTGAGTGGCGGTTGCCGCCAGTTTGAGAGGTTTCGGTTTCGCGTAGGCAATAAATCAGGGCGTCAGCGGTTGTTTTGTTAACAGCGCCTTGATGATGAATCTGGCCATTGTTTCCGCCACTGGATAATCGGTTTGACTGAGTAAAAAAAAGGCAGACACACATGAACTGAATGCACTTTCAGGGCTGCACATCAATGCGATTGTGTCGTCATACATTTGCTTGTCTTGCGGGACGTTTCTCGACATTTGCAGTGCTAGCCAACATGTCCTGATTTCTTCGGCCCGGCGTGAAGTGAGGTCCTCATGGTTAAGCTGAAAGAACTCGATGTTGGTGACTGCACGTTCATAGGCGGGGCCGGAGTTGTGTTTCGGAACGGCTAGCACGCCATTGAAGGTGATGATGTCTTGAGGGTCGTCGGCGTCGGTCATTGAAACCGGATAGAGCAACAGCGCCGACTCATCCTGCATGTCCGCCGGATCGCCGTTCTGAGTGTCGCGATTGCCGCGAATCGGAAAGTAGCTCGACTTGAGCGTGGAGTTGCAGCGGGTGCAGGCAATGGCATAGTTCAAGTGATGGTAAGCGAGCTTGTAATACCCGACTTTGCTGCCTGCACCAGTCGTCCAGGCAGGTTTGAATTTTTTCCAGTGCTCGACGTTGTGGTTGGGCCAGGTCTTGACTTCGCTTTTGGGGCGATAGTGTTCCACTTCATGGACTTTGCTCGCCAATACCGCGCCTTGAAGCTTGGTCTCGCAGTACGCGCATTTTTCGTGCTGCAGCGTAATGTAGACCTGTTTGATTTCTCCCCAGAAGTCCGAGTCATCGGTATAGCCGCCCGCATCGACGTAGTGCTGGGTTCGCTGCTGGGCACGACCCAACCAGTTCGGTTTCTTGCCGTTGATTAATGCAATCAGCTCAGCTTCCGAAATGGGGTAACGGATCATTCTTTGGACTCTGCCTGCTTACTGCGCTGCGGTTGAGCAACAACTTCAGGCTTGGCTTTGACAGCGCGCGGGCGTCGAACACGAGCAGTGGCCACTTGGACCTTTTGCGGTTTTGCCATGTCTTCGAAGGACATGCCTTCGGCGAGCACTCTCAGGTAGTCGACAGAGGCTTTAACATTGCCCGACACCGCTCGACGAGCCAGTTCGTTGAGCTTATCCGCCACGGGCGCCGCCCGAGTGCTATCAAGGCCGAAGTAGGGCGACAGCAGAATTTGCTCGGCGCTTTTTCCACGCACATGTTCGGGCAGCCGCTTGACAATGGTCGAGCCGTTTTCCTCTGCCAGCACAAACAGGTTTTGCGACATCAATGAGCCGACGACCAACGGACTATGGGTCGTCAGGATGAACTGAACATTCGGGAGTGCCTTGGCCAGTGTGGGCACTACGCTGCGCTGCCATTCGGGATGCAGGTGCAGATCGATTTCATCGACCATGATCACGCCGCGCATTTCTCTCAGTTTCAAGCCACTGGCGATACCTTTACAGACGTGGAACAGCATGTCGCCGATCCAGCCGATATAGGCCCTGTAACCATCAGACAAGGCGCGGAAGGGCAGAACGATGCCGTTCATTTCGAACAAGTGTTCACGGCCCGTTGGCTGCGTTTGAATTTGGCAGGCCGGTGGCAGCAGTTCATTGATCAGATTGATAACTTGCTTGTAACGGCCCTTGTTTTCCACGGAAAAGGCCGGCAGCCAGTAAGACAGCGGCATGAGCGTCAGGTGGTCTTCGAAAAGGCCTGCAACGCGTTCGTAACGACGTAGACGGGACCGGGTTCGGGCACTTTCATCCACCCGTGCGGATGCTTCCACACGGCGGGTAGCTCCATATCCGACAATGAAAAAGGCCGGGCTTTTTTCATCGAGCTGCATCGCCTCGATCGTTTCATCCGCGCTCTTTGGCGACATATGCCAGCTCATCCGCTCTACCGAGCTGACCGTGCGGACTTCGGTACTCACTGAAAACGTTTCGGGCATGAGGTCCGTCGCAGCTTTCAGCGGTCGTTCTTCTACGGTCGAGATGATGTCGGCGGTCAGAATGGCTGTGTTTTTCTTGAGGTTGACCTTACCGGCGATCTTCGCCGGAGCACGCCGGATCAAGCCTTCAGGTACAAAACCAGAGTTGCCGCTCAGCAACGGTCCGAGTACCGCAAGTGCAACAGCTTTTAGAATGCTGGTCTTGCCGAGACCATTGTCCCCCAGCAATACGTTGACGTTAGGGTATTGGAGGTCTTTGGTGCCCGGCAGATTGAATTCAAGGGTGGCCTTCTCGAAAGACCGCAAGTTTTCTATCTGTAGTTTGCTGATGTGCATCTAATCACCTCTCCCGAAGCAGAGATGGTAGCAAACTCTTTCCTGACGGGTATCACAAGCCTCCGCTAAGGCATGCTCTCGCGGTTCCAGTATTTGAACAACGGCTCGGCCAGAAACAACACAAACAACAACCGCATCACCTGCATCGCCGTTACCAGCGGTACTGACAATTGCAGGGTCTCCGCCGTCAGGCTCATCTCCGCGATCCCGCCGGGCATCATGCCCAACGTCAATGAACGCAGATCCAGATGAGTCAACGCACTCAACCCCAAGGCAGCCGCCGTGGCAATCAACATGGTCAGCACTGTGCCGATCAAGGTCCGGCCCATGAAGGAAGGCGCGCGCCGGAAAAACTGACGGTTGAAGTGACAACCCAGGCCGCTGCCAATCAGCCATTGGCCGATCTGGCTGCCGCCGTGTGGCAAACCGATATGCAGATCCCAACCGATGCTCACCGCCGCACTCACCAGCAACGGCCCGAACAACCATGGGTTGGGTTGACGCAAACGCTCCCAGAGCCACGCCGCCAGGGCGCCTGCCGGGAATAAAAAGGCCAGCCACCGCCAGTCGACGGCCGTTGCGTGCAACACCGGCGCGCCGTCACCCAGCAAGTATTTGAAGGCTGCCGGTACGCACAGCACCACCACCAGCACCCGCAGGCTTTGCCCTGCCGCCACGCGACTGAGCACTGCGCCATTGCGCGCGCCGAGGTTGACCATCTCGCCGGAGCCGCCGGGCATGCTGGAGAAAAATGCGGTGGCGCGATCCTCACCGGTACGCCGCATCAACCATACGCCGACCACGGCGGACAGGCTGGTGACCAACGCACCGAAGAAGATCAAGCCGAAGTGACTGAGTACCTGCTCCATCACCACCGGGGTGAAGTGCAGGCCGATCCCGATTCCGACGATCCACTGGCCGCACTTGCGGCCGCCAGGGATTTCCGCCAATTGCCAGGGCGTCAGGCAGCGCACCAGGATGATCGCCAGCAACGAGCCGACCATCCAGGGCAGCGGCCAGCCGATCTGGCTGGCGAGGTAACCGCCCAGCAGACCGACCAGCGGAGTTCCCCACCAGGCTTTGAGCGGTGTTCGATCAGACATCGGCGATTGCGCGCTGAGCGGCCGAACGTTTGCGCCAGATCCGCAGCAGTGGCATCAGCAGCATGATCGCGGTCAGGACCCAGCAACCGAAGGTGATCGGGCTGGACCAGAGTATTTCCAGTGCACCGTTGGAAATCGACAGGGCGCGACGCAGGTTCTGTTCCATCAGGCCGCCGAGGATGAAGCCCAGCAGGATCGGCGACAACGGGAAATCCAGCTTGCGCAGGATGTAGCCGAAGATACCGATGCCGATCATCAGGAACAGGTCGAACGTGGTGGCGTGCACCGCGTAGACGCCAATCCCGGTGATGATTGCGATCACCGGCACCAGCGCCCAGTTCGGCACGGCGAGGATGCGGGTGAAGATGCGGATCATCGGGATGTTGAGGATCACCAGCATGATGTTGGCGACGAACAACGAGGCGATCAGGCCCCAGACGATGTCGGGTTGCTGTTGGAACAGCAGCGGCCCCGGCGTGATGTTGTACAGCGACAAAGCGCCGATCATCACCGCCGTGGTGCCCGACCCCGGAACGCCGAGGGTCAGCATTGGCACCAGAGCGCCGCATGCTGCGCCACCGATGGCGGTTTCCGGTGCCGCGAGGCCACGCATATCACCCTGGCCAAACGTGCCTTTGGCCCCGGCGATGCGTTTCTCGGTCATGTAGGCCACGGCGCTGGCCAAGGTTGCGCCGGCACCCGGCAACACACCCATGATGAAGCCCAGCACGCCGCAACGCAGGTTCACCACGAACACTGCCGAGGCTTCCTTGAAGTTGAACATCATGCGGCCGGTGGCTTTCACGGCTTCCTGGCCATGATGGGTTTTTTCCAGCAGCAGGAGGATTTCGCTGATGGAGAACAGGCCCAACACCAACACCACGAATTGAATGCCGTCAGTCAGGTGGATGTTGTCCCCGGTGAACCGGTACACGCCGCTGTTGGCATCGATACCGACGCTCGACAGAAACAGACCGATCAACGCAGCGATAAAGGTTTTCAGCGGTCGGTCACCGGCCATGCCACCCAGGCAGACAATGGCGAACACCATCAACACGAAGTACTCCGCCGGGCCAAAGGCAATCGCCCATTTCGCCAGCAGCGGGGCGAACAGCACCATGCCGCAGGTGGCGATGAACGCACCGATGAACGAGCTCCACGCGGACAACGACAGTGCGACACCGGCCAGGCCTTTGCGGGCCATCGGGTAGCCGTCGAGGGTGGTCATGACGGTAGAGGCTTCGCCGGGAATGTTCAGCAGGATCGAGCTGATCCGCCCGCCGTATTCGCAGCCCAGGTAAACCGCCGCCAGCAGGATCAGTGCCGATTCCGGTGGCAGGCCGAGGGCGAATGCGATCGGGATCAACAACGCCACGCCGTTGATCGGACCCAGGCCCGGCAACAAGCCAACGACGGTGCCGATCAGGGTGCCGCACAGGGCAGTCACCAGGTTGTACGGGCTCAGCGCAACGCCGAAACCCTGACCCAAATAGCCAAGAGTATCCATATCAGTTCTCCAGAACATCGAGCACGCCAAGCGGCAGCGGCACGTCCATCAACTTGTCGAACAGCAGATAAAGGCCGACGGCCATTAGCGTGATGATCACGATGCTGGGCAACCAGCGGCCGCCGTACAGGCGCGCCATCGGGATACCGATCAAGGTGCTGGCGACAATGAAACCCAGGGGTTCGAAGGTGCCGGCGAATACCAAGAGCAACACGACGCAGATGCCGATTTTGGTCAAGGTTTCGCGGTCCATCGGTGGTGCATCGTCGTCATGTTTGATCGGCGCCGGACGAAATACCATGTACAGCAGCGCCAGGCCCATCAGCCCGAGCATCAACAGTGGAAAGGCCCGAGGCCCCACCGGTTCGTAGGAAAATGCCGCTTGATACGGCCACGCCATCAGCGCCAGGCCAGCGCAGGCCAGCAACAGCACCGCAGCAAAAATGCGTTGTAAGAGCATGGGAAACTCCTGTGCCGCGACCCCGCGAAACGGGGCCGCAGCCGCTAGACAGAGGCGATCACTGGATCAGGCCGAACTCTTTGGCCAGCACTTTGTAGTCCGCAACCTGCTTCTTCACGTAGGTGTCCAGCTCCGGGCCGGTCATGGCGAACGGGAACAGTTCACGCTGATCGCGCAGCTTGGCGAAGTCTTCGGAAGCCAGGAGCTTGTCGAAGGCAGCTTTCCACCAGGCGTAGTCTTCGTCGCTGACTTTCGGCCCGAGGTAGAAGCCGCGAACCACTGGCCAGACAATGTCGTAGCCTTGTTCTTTGGCGGTCGGGATGTCTTTCATTTCCGGCTCGTCCAGACGCTTTTCGGCGAACACGGCCAGCAGGCGCATGTCGCCGCTCTGGATGTGCGGCATGGAGTCGGAGATGTCGGTGCTGCCGACCTGGATGTGGCCGCCGAGCAGGGCGGTGGCGATTTCACCGCCGCCTTCGAGCGCCACGTAACGCAGGTCACGCGGGTTGATCCCGGCGGCCTTGGCGATCAGTGCGGTTTGCATCCAGTCCTGGCTGCCGACGGTGCCGCCGGAACCGATCACCACTTTGCTCGGATCTTTTTTCAGCGCCTGAACGAGGTCGTCCAGAGTCTTGTAAGGCGAATCGCTTTTAACCGCGATGGCGCCATAGCTGGTGCCAACGGCGGCGAGCCAGCGCACGTTGGTTTCATCAAAACGCCCGAACTTGCCTTGGGCCAGGTTCAGCAACGAACCGCTGGACCAGGCCACCAGCGTGCCGGCATCGGCGGGACGCTGGGCGACCACCGCGTTGTACGCTACCGCGCCGACACCGCCGGGCATGTAGGTCACGCGCATCGGTTTGGTCAGCAGCTTTTCGTTGACCAGCGCGCTCTGCGCCAGTTTGCACGTGAGGTCGAAACCACCGCCCGGCGAGGCCGGGGCGATGCATTCCGGACGCTTGGGTTCGGCCATCAATTGACCGGCAAACAGCATGCAACTGGCGGCGAGAGCAACTTTACGCATTGATAGGTTCATTCAAGTCTCCTTGGGAGTTGTTGTTATGGACGTGCTGAATTACCAAAGGGCAACGCTATAGCTCACCAGCAGACGCACTTCGTCGGCATCGCGAGCGGAGTAGTTGGAGCGGTAGGTGGCATTACGCAGGCGCACGGCGACATCCTTGAGAGCGCCGCTTTGTACTACATATTTAATCTCGGAGTTGCGTTCCCACTCTTTGCCTTCGTCACCGTTCTTGAGCTTGATGTTGTCACCGCTCACGTAACGGCTCATGAAGGTCAGGCCGGGAATGCCGAGCCTGACGAAGTCGAAGTCATAACGTGCTTGCCAGGAGCGTTCTTCGGCACCGGCAAAGTCGTTGATCTGTACAAAGTTGACCAGGTAAGGGTCGGCGCCATCGACATAAGGGAACGCGCTGTCACCGGACATGTGCTGATAACCGGCGCTGAACTTGTGCCCACTCAAGGCGTAGCTCACCAGGCCATTGAGGGAGGTGTTGTCGATCTTGCCGCCACGGGCTTCGCCGTCATCATCACTGATGGCCAGGCGCAGGTCGGTGCCAAAAGTGCCGGGGCCGAATTTTTCCGAGGCCACCATGCCGAGGAAGTGCTGGCTGTAGACGTTATCGAGTTGCGCGAAGTAGTAACTGCCGGTGATTTTGTCGGTGAGCTTGTAGTCCACGCCGCCAAAGTCGAAGTGGTTGCCGGTGACGGTGCCGGCAAAACGGCTGTTCTTGTTGTTGAGGGCGATGTCCTGGTAGTCAGTGCTGTCGCGATCCTTGGCTTTGTCGAGACGCCCGCCGGTGAAGCTCAGGTTCTTCAGCTCTTTGGAGTTCAGCAGCCCGCCTTCAAAGGTCTGCGGCAGGATGCGCCCGTCGTTGGGCTTGAGGATCGGCATTTCCGGAATCAGGCTGCCGATTTTCAGTTCCGTGGCGGAGATTTTCACTTTGCCGGTCAGGCCCAGCTTGGAGTACTCGCCAACCGCGCGCCCGTCATCGGTCGGCAGCAGGCCGGTGCCGGTACGGTCGGGGCTCGAATCGAGCTTGATCCCCAGCATGCCCAATGCATCCACCCCGAACCCTACGGTGCCATCGGTGTAGCCCGATTGCAGATTGAGCATGAAGCCTTGTGCCCATTCGTCTCGCTTGGATTGCTGGGCGCTGGTGCCATCGCGAAAGTCGCGGTTGAAATACATGTTGCGGGTTTCAAGTGTTGCCGTACTGTCTTCGAAGAAGGCAGCCTGGCTCAACGGCGAAAAGCCGGCAAGAGCGGCGGCACTGGCAAGCGCGGTGTGGCTGAAACGGGAGAGGCGGGCAGGCGCAAGAGCCTGGGTCTGCAAGGACTGCATGGGTGTCGTACTCCGTTTATTGTTCTTATTTGTCGAAAACGCTTCGAGGCGTTTTTCGGATCGCTGTGTGGCAGCAGCGACGGCAGTCGAAACTGTCCGTGACTCGACTCTAACGGGCTAACCTTTCGCTAGCCTTTCAGCAGACTTTCACGGTTTTCGGGCTTCACAGCAGCGGTTGCGGCTGTAAACTCCGCGCCAAAGAATGGCGTCGACCATCCCTGAATGAGGAAAAGATCCATGCGTGTTCTGCTCGTCGAAGACCATTTGCAGTTAGCCGAAAGTGTCGCCCAGGCGCTCAAGAGCACAGGGCTGACCGTGGATGTGCTGCACGATGGCGTGGCCGCAGACCTGGCCTTGAGCAGCGAGGAGTACGCCATGGCCATTCTCGATGTCGGCCTGCCGCGCATGGATGGTTTTGAAGTGCTCGCGCGCTTGCGTTCGCGGGGGAAAAACCTGCCGGTGCTGATGTTGACCGCTCGCAGTGACGTCAAGGATCGGGTTCATGGCCTGAACCTTGGCGCTGACGATTACCTCGCCAAACCCTTTGAACTGACTGAGCTCGAAGCGCGGGTCAAAGCCCTGTTGCGCCGCAGTGTGCTGGGCGGTGAGCGTCAGCAGCGTTGCGGTGTGCTGGCCTATGACCTGGACACCCGGCGTTTCACGCTGGGCGAAGAGTTGCTGACCCTGACCTCGCGTGAACAGGCTGTCCTGGAAGCGTTGATTGCCCGGCCGGGTCGGGTGATGAGCAAAGAGCAGTTGGCCTCCCAGGTGTTTGGTCTGGACGAAGAAGCCAGCCCGGACGCCATCGAAATCTATGTGCATCGCTTGCGCAAGAAACTCGATGGCCAGCCGGTCGCCATCGTGACCTTCCGTGGTCTTGGCTACTTGCTGGAAAGCCGCGATGCATAAGCCCAGCAGCCTGCGCTGGCGGTTGCTGTGGAACCTTGCGCTGTTGCTGGTGGTGTTAATGCTGGCCAGCGGCTTGAGTGCGTACTGGAATGGTCGCGAAGCGGCCGACACCGCCTATGACCGTACGTTGCTGGCGTCGGCGCGAACGATCGCGGCAGGTGTCTCCCAGCGTGATGGAACGCTTAGCGCCGACGTGCCTTACGTGGCGTTGGATACGTTTGCCTACGACAGTGCCGGGCGCATTTTTTACCTGGTCAATGACATCCACCAGAATTTGATTTCCGGTTACGAGAACCTGCCCGCGCCGCCTCCGGGAACGCCTCGCACTGATGACTACCCGGCGCTGGCACGTTTTTACAACGCCACGTATCGGGGGCAGAACGTGCGGGTGGTCAGCCTGCTCAAGCCGGTCAGCGAGCCGAACATGAATGGCATGGCGGAAATTCGTGTGGCGGAAACCGATGAGGCGCGGGTCAGCATGGCGCGCAGTCTGGCCGCCGACACGTTGCTGCGCCTTGGCATGCTGGCGATTGGTGCGCTGCTGTTGGTTTGGTTTGCGGTGAGTGCGGCGTTGCGTCCGCTGGAGCGCTTGCGCACGGCCGTGGAGGAGCGCCAGCCCGACGATTTGCGACCGTTGCCGTTGGTGGAAGTGCAGCGCGAGTTGTGGCCGCTGGTGCGCGGGCTCAATCACTTTACCGAGCGGTTGCGCGAGCAGTTTGAGCGCCAGGCCCAGTTCATCGCCGATGCCGCCCATGAGCTGCGTACGCCGCTGGCGGCGCTCAAGGCGCGCCTTGAGCTTGGCCTGCGCACGAATGAACCTGAAACCTGGCGCAGCACCCTGGAAAGCGCCGCCCAGGGCACGGATCGCCTGACTCACCTTGCCAACCAATTGCTCTCGTTGGCTCGGGTCGAAAACGGTGCCCGGGCGATTGCCGAGGGCGGTGCCCAGTTGCTGGATTTGAGTCAGTTGGCGCGCGAATTGGGCATGGCCATGGCGCCGTTGGCCCACGCGCGCGGTGTTGCCCTGGCACTGGAAGCGGACGAGCCGGTGTGGCTGCGCGGTGAGCCGACGCTGTTGAACGAGCTGCTGAGTAATCTGCTGGATAACGCCCTGGCTCATACGCCGTCGGGCGGCAATGTGATTTTGCGGGTCATGACGCCGGCGGTGCTGGAGGTCGAAGATGATGGCCCGGGGATTCCGGTCGATGAGCGGGATCGAGTGTTCGAGCGCTTTTACCGGCGCAATCAGCAGGTGGCCGGGTCGGGGCTGGGCCTGGCGATTGTCGGCGAGATCTGCCGTGCGCATTTGGCGCAGATCAGCCTGCACGATGGTGAACCGTCAGGATTGAAGGTTCGGGTGAGTTTTATTGCAGGAGAGTGAACACATCGTGTGTGGTGAAGGGGAGCAATGGAGGTAAGCCCCCCTCGCTATATAGGCTAGTAAAACATCGAACGCGACTCTTCCAGTTCCTTGCACATCGCCTCGTTCTGCGGATCAATCCCAAGCTTCTTGAATGAAGGCACGTTGAACGCATCGATTTTTGCGAGTGGATGGTCGGTGTCCTTGTGGCAGTACAGGCTGGCCACTTGCACCAGATCGACATAATCGACCTGCCCGGATTGACGGTTGAAGTCCAGGTACATCCCCGGCAGCTTCGCCAGCAATTCCGGAAACTCCCAGACCTTGAGCAGTTTTACGCCGATCAAAGGGTGAATGTGGTCGATCACATGGTTGAGGCTGACCGGGTCGGACAGCAGTTCATAGTGATCTTCGGCGTACGTCAAAATCGGCAACACGCCAATCTGATGCACCAGGCCGCCGAGTGCCGCCTGGTCGGGTTTGAGTTGTGTGTAACTGCGGCACAGCGCATAGCTGACCCCGGCGATTTCCAGGCTTTTGCGCCAGACATCGCGCATTTTCTGTGCGACCACCTCGGAGCGGGCGTGGAAAATCTGTTCCATCACCAGGCCGATCGCCAGATTGCTGCTGTAATTGATGCCCAGCCGCGTGATGGCGGTGTGCAGGTCGTTCACTTCCTGAGTGGCGCGCAGCAGCGGGCTGTTGACCACTTTGATCAGGCGCGCCGACAGCGCCGTATCGCGGCCAATTACTTTGCTCAGGGTGCTGACACTGATTTCCGGGTCTTCAGCGGCCTTGCGAATCTGCAGGGCCACTTCCGGTAATGTTGGCAGAACCAGGTCATCGTTATCGATGGCCTCAACCAAATCCTGTTGGACCTTTTCCGCCAGATCGCTCATTTCTTTTCTCTAGGGTGTTGCAACAAATGCTGCGGTTAGCGCTGGATTTCTAGATCGCGATCCAGTGAGTAAGGCAGGTCGAGCAAGTTCAGTGCAGGTCCTTCCAGGGCACCGAGATGAATGTCCCCGCCCTCGGCCGCTTCGGCTTGCAGCACGGCCAGGAGTTCAATGGTGTGTTCAGCATTGGCAGCCAGGACTACTTCGCCGATGGAACTGCCGTGGCTCGGGGAAAACAACGGCGTGCCAGGGGCCGGCAGTTCGCTGGCCTCCAGGGTCAGACGATACAAGCGACGCTTGAGTTTGCCCAGGTACTGCATGCGCGCGACGATTTCCTGGCCGGTGTAGCAGCCTTTCTTGAAGCTCACGCCGCCGACGGCTTGCAGATTGAGCATCTGCGGAATGAACAGCTCGCGTGTTTCCGGCATGACCTGACCGATCCCTGCGCGGATCTGGCCCAGCAGCCATTGGTTCAGATTGCCTTCGGCCAACAGGGTGGACAGCTTGCCTTTGATTGCGTCGGCTTGATCGGCGGCGACCCACAGTTCAGCGCGATCCGGCGAGACGCGGATGGCGATCAGGCCTTCGTGACGCACGACACTGTCGGTGTCTGCCGGTAATTCAAGACCGAGACTGCTCAGCGCGGTATCGCCATGGTCGATCCCGAAACGGACCCAGGCGGCGCTTTCGTCGGTCAATTTGGATTTGGAGAACACGGCGTACTTTTTCAGGTCAGCCAACTGCGGTTCCAGCAGTTCGGTAGCCATGGCCAGCACAACGCCGTCGCTTTCCAGCAGGATGCGGAAACTCGACTGCATCCGGCCTTTTTGCGTGCAGCGTGCGCCAAGGCTGGCCTGGGTATCGCTCAAGTAATTGAGGTTGCAGGTCAATTGGCCTTGCAGGAATTTACCAGCATCCACGCCGCGGACCGCGAGAACGCCTTCGTGAGACAGGGTGCAGAAAAAAGCAGAATCGGCCATGAGTCATCGCAGGGTAAAGAGTCTGGGGGACATCATAAGGTGGCGCCCTGGAAATGGGTAGTTCACAAAAGGAGGTGGTGCCCGACCAAAGCCGACTGTTCGACGCTGTCCGGGGCTGTATACTTGCCGCCTATTTGAGGAGCGCTCCATGGTCGAAGATGTTGAACTGAATCGCCTCTACTGGCACAGCCGCCGCGGCATGCTTGAGCTGGACGTGTTGCTGGTGCCGTTTGTGAAAGAAGTTTATGCGCACCTCAACGAAGTAGATCGTGCCTGTTACGTCCGGCTGCTCGAATGCGAAGATCAGGACATGTTCGGCTGGTTCATGGAACGCACCGAATCGGAAGATCCAGAGCTTCAGCGCATGGTTCGCATGATCCTGGACCGTGTCCAGCCCAAGTAATATGTTCGAATGCCGCTGGCATGCCTCTCGGCAGTTGCTGGCGGCGTATGGTGTGGCCCAGCTGTTCGCGCTGGGTTCGTTGATTCTTCTATCCATACCGGCCTGGGCCAGCCTGCTCGGCATTGCGCTGTGCGCGGCTCACGGTTTTTGGGTGTTACCCAGACAGATCTTGCTCAAACACCCACAGGCCTTCTGCGGCTTGCGCCGGGTCGCCGATGGCTGGCAATTGTGGAATCGGGCCGCGGGTTGGCAAGCCGTGCAGTTGCGCCCGGACAGCTTGGCGCTGCCATTGATCGTGGTGCTGCGGTTTCGCCTGCGTGGCGAACGGCGGATCAGGTCGATCTGCGTACCCCGCGACTCGCAGGCGGCGGATGTGCACCGACGCCTGCGGGTTCGCCTCACGTTCAGTCGGCGTAGGTGGGCGGCACCAGAATAGTGTCCAGGGCAACCGGGAGCATGTTGGGGTAGTCGAGGGTGTAATGCAGGCCCCGGCTTTCCTTGCGCGCCATGGCTGACTGGATCATCAGTTCCGCTACCTGAGCCAGGTTACGCAATTCGATCAAATCACGGCTGACCTTGTAGTTGCTGTAGAACTCGTCAATTTCGTCCAGCAATAGCTGCACACGGTGCTGGGCTCGTTGCAAGCGCTTGTTGGTGCGCACGATGCCGACGTAGTCCCACATGAATCGCCGCAGTTCATCCCAGTTGTGCGCGATGATCACGTCTTCATCGGAATCGGTCACCTGGCTCGCATCCCAAATGGGCAGGGCGACTGGAATCGACACGTGCGGCAACTGCTCAAGAATGTCCGCTGCCGCCGAACGGGCATAAACGAAGCACTCCAGCAACGAGTTGCTGGCCATGCGGTTGGCGCCGTGCAGTCCGGTAAAACTGGTTTCGCCAATGGCATACAGCCCCGGTACGTCGGTGCGACCGTTTTGATCAACCATCACGCCGCCACAGGTGTAGTGCGCCGCTGGCACTACCGGAATCGGTTGCTTGGTGATGTCGATGGAAAACTCGAGGCAGCGTTCGTATACCGTCGGGAAGTGGGTCTTGATGAACGCTTCGGGCTTGTGGCTGATGTCCAGATAGACACAATCGACACCCAGGCGCTTCATTTCATGGTCGATGGCCCGGGCCACGATGTCCCGTGGTGCCAGTTCTGCGCGCGGGTCGAAGCGTTGCATGAAGCGATCGCCATTGGGCAGCTTCAAGTGCGCACCTTCGCCGCGCAGGGCTTCGGTGACCAAGAAGCTTTTTGCCTGCGGATGGTAAAGGCAGGTGGGGTGAAACTGGTTGAATTCCAGGTTCGCCACCCGGCAGCCAGAGCGCCAGGCCATGGCGATGCCGTCGCCGCAGGCTCCGTCGGGGTTGCTGGTATACAGGTAGACTTTGGCCGCGCCGCCGGAGGCGAGGATGACGAAGCGCGCGCCGTAGGTATCGACTTCGCCGGTCCCGCGATTGAGGACATAGGCGCCGAGGCAGCGGTCGCCCTCAAGGCCGAGACGTTTTTCGGTGATCAGGTCCACCGCGACCCGCTGTTCCAGCAATTCGATGTTCGGGCGTTGCCTGGCTTGGGCCAGTAGTGTTCTGAATATCGCAGCACCCGTTGCATCCGCAGCATGAATAATGCGCCGATGACTGTGGCCACCCTCGCGGGTCAGGTGAAACTCGAAGCCGCCGTCTTCGGTGCCGGATTGTTCATCGCGGGTAAAGGGCACGCCTTGGTCGATCAACCATTGGATCGCCTCTTTACTGTGCTCGACGGTAAAACGCACAGCGTCTTCATGGCACAGGCCACCGCCGGCGTTGAGGGTGTCATCGACGTGGGACTCGACGGTATCGGAGTCATCCAGAACGGCTGCAACGCCGCCCTGGGCCCAGAATGTCGAGCCGTTGGCGAGGTCGCCTTTGCTCAGTACCGCAATGCGCAAATGACCAGGCAAGGTCAGAGCAAGGCTCAAACCGGCAGCACCGCTGCCAATGACCAGAACATCGTGTTGAAACTGTTGGCTCATTTCAGGATTCCGCTCAAAGCGACCCGGGTCGGGGTTGGCGCGAGACTGCTGTAACGGCGAGTCAGGGCGGCCACACAGCCCACTAGTATATAGAGGGGTGGGGCGGCACAATACCCGTGCACACATGGCATTGTGAAACTACTGTGACGGGAAAAACCTGACGCTTCGTCGGATGGTTTTTTGAACGGTTCGACGACAAGACGACTGTATCGTCGATTTAACAGTATTTTTCTATTCACGGTTGCACAATGTCGGTGCCGTCTGGTTATAAATATTTGGAACTTTTGCCAAGGGCTCAAGATCAATAGACGGTTGCCTGATTCAAGGGACAGTGTCGGCTTCAGGTGCAGGATCTGCGGGTTGGATCCTTGCCGGCGAATCCGATGACAAGATTATTCGCGCAGCCGGGGAATCTCGCGCTGCGTTTTTCGTGCGTGCCGAATCAGAGCGCGCAGGAAACTTGCTTGGAGGGGGAGAACTTTTGCGAAAAGCCCGAGTCTATGTTTGCAAGTCCGGTCGTTTAGTAATGCAAGCCTCCTCCGAGCTTATCGAGGAGTGTTCATGCTAACCCAGGAAGAGGATCAGCAGCTGGTCGAGCGCGTTCAACGCGGCGACAAGCGTGCTTTCGATCTGCTAGTGCTGAAATACCAGCACAAAATTCTCGGGTTGATCGTGCGTTTCGTGCACGACACCCATGAAGCCCAGGATGTGGCACAAGAAGCCTTTATCAAGGCATACCGTGCACTTGGAAATTTTCGCGGGGACAGCGCGTTTTACACGTGGCTTTACCGCATCGCCATTAACACGGCGAAAAACTATCTGGTTTCACGCGGCCGCCGGCCGCCGGATAGCGATGTCAGTTCCGAGGATGCAGAGTTCTACGATGGCGATCATGGCCTCAAGGATCTCGAGTCGCCAGAACGCGCGTTGCTGCGGGATGAGATCGAAGGCACCGTCCATCGAACCATCCAGCAACTGCCAGAAGATTTACGTACGGCATTAACTTTACGTGAATTCGATGGTCTGAGTTACGAGGACATTGCGGCGGTCATGCAGTGTCCGGTGGGTACCGTGCGCTCCCGGATTTTCCGCGCCCGGGAGGCCATCGATAAAGCCCTGCAGCCGTTGTTGCAGGAAAACTGAGACAGCGGCGATAGCCAAGAGAGGAACGCCATGAGTCGTGAAGCCCTGCAGGAATCGCTGTCCGCAGTGATGGATAACGAAGCGGACGAACTGGAATTGCGTCGGGTACTGAATGCCTTTGACGATGTTGAAACCCGTGAAACCTGGGCTCGTTACCAAATCGCTCGGGCAGTCATGCACAAGGACTTGTTGCTTCCACGCCTGGATATCGCTGCGGCAGTATCGGCTGCATTGGCCGATGAAGCCGTGCCGGCAAAAGCTTCCCGTGGTCCTTGGCGCAGCCTGGGTCGTCTGGCAGTCGCTGCATCGGTAACACTTGCTGTGCTGGCTGGCGTTCGTTTGTACAATCAGGACGAGATCGCTGGTGTAGAACTGGCTCAGCAATCCAATCAACCGGGTCTGGCCGTTCCTCAGGTCAAGGGTCCAGCTGTATTGGCAGGCTACAATGAGAGTTCGGAAGCCACTGGCCCTATGGCCAACGGCGTATTGCAAGGTCAGCCAGGCTGGCACGATCAGCGTCTGCCAAGCTACTTGCGCCAACATGCTCAACAGGCTGCATTGAAAGGCACTGAAAGTGCGCTGCCTTATGCTCGTGCAGCAAGCCTGGAAAACCGTTAAGGAGGATCATGCGCTCCATACCTCTACTTTCGCTTCTGCTCGCAGGCTGGATTGTTGTTCCAGCCCACGCTGATGAAGCCCAGGACTGGTTGACCCGCTTGGGTCAGGCCGAGCAACAGCAAAGCTTTCACGGCACATTCGTTTACGAGCGTAACGGTAGTTTTTCTACCCATAACATCTGGCATCGCGTCCAGGATGGCAAAGTCCGAGAGCGTTTACTCCAGCTTGACGGCTCCGCACAGGAAGTCGTACGCATTGATGGGCATACTCAATGCGTTAGCGGCACCCTGATAGCAGGACTTGGGGATACTCCCAACTCCGCTGCTCGTGCACTGGATCCCCAAAAGTTAAAGAATTGGTATGACCTTGCCGTCATTGGCAAGTCGCGTGTGGCTGGGCGTGCCGCGGTGATTGTTTCACTGACGCCACGTGATCAGCACCGATACGGTTTTGAGCTTCATTTGGATAAAGAGACCGGCCTGCCGCTCAAGTCATTGCTACTCAATGACAAAGGGCAGTTGCTGGAGCGATTCCAGTTCACGCAACTGGACACCGCCGAAGTGCCATCAGACCAGGATTTACAGCCCGGCGCCGAATGTAAGGCCATCACTTTTGACAGTGACAAGGCTTCCGCCGTTAAAGTGGCTCAAGTCTGGCATTCGGACTGGTTACCACCCGGTTTCGAGTTGACCAGCAGCAGTGCTAGAAAGGATCCGCAGACCAAGACCCAGGTCAATAGCCTGATGTATGACGACGGTCTGGCGCGGTTCTCGGTATTTCTCGAGCCATTGAATGGCGCAACTGTGACGGACACTCGCACACAATTGGGACCAACCGTTGCTGTATCCCGGCGCCTGACCACGCCTCAAGGCGAAATGATGGTGACCGTGGTCGGTGAGATTCCGATTGGCACAGCTGAACGGATCGCGCTCTCCATGCGCAACGATGCCACTGCAACCCAGTAGTGAGCCGATTTCGAAATGTTTGGTGAGCATTTCAAGTTGCAAACAAACCAGAATTTTTCTATAGGTCAGAGCCTCACGGCTCTGGCCTTGTTTTGTTGTTCCCGGAACAAAAATACCGGCGTATTGTTCCCGGTGTTCCTTGCTCCATATCGCTTAACCATGCTCGTCGTAACGGGAGCCGTATGTCGATACCACGCTTGAAGTCTTACCTTTCCATTTTTGCCACCGTGTTGGTCCTCGGTCAGGCGGCTGCTGTTCAAGCAGTCGAGTTGCCTGATTTCACCCAGCTCGTCGAGCAGGCCTCGCCTGCCGTGGTGAATATCAGTACCACCCAGAAACTGCCGGACCGCAAAGTGTCCGGGCAAATGCCGGACCTTGAAGGCCTGCCACCAGCGCTTCGCGAGTTCTTCGAGCGGGGCATGCCTCAGCCGCGCTCCCCTCGCGGTGATCGCCAGCGTGAGGCGCAGTCTCTGGGCTCGGGTTTCATCATCTCGCCTGATGGCTACATTCTGACCAACAACCATGTGATCGCCGATGCCGACGAAATCCTCGTCCGTCTGGCTGATCGCAGTGAGCTGAAGGCCAAACTGGTCGGCACTGATCCGCGCTCCGACGTGGCGCTGCTGAAAATCGAAGGCAAAGACCTGCCGGTCCTTAAACTCGGTAAATCCCAGGACCTGAAAGCCGGTCAGTGGGTTGTCGCCATCGGTTCGCCGTTTGGTTTCGACCACACCGTGACCCAAGGCATCGTCAGCGCCATCGGGCGCAGCCTGCCGAACGAAAACTATGTGCCGTTCATCCAGACCGACGTGCCGATCAACCCGGGTAACTCCGGTGGTCCGCTGTTCAACCTGAATGGCGAAGTGGTCGGGATCAACTCGCAGATCTACACCCGCTCCGGGGGCTTCATGGGGGTATCGTTCGCGATCCCTATCGATGTCGCGATGGATGTTTCCAACCAGTTGAAAGACGGCGGCAAAGTCAGCCGAGGCTGGTTGGGTGTGGTGATTCAGGAAGTGAACAAGGACCTGGCCGAGTCGTTTGGTCTAGAGAAACCGGCCGGTGCGCTGGTGGCTCAAATCCAGGATGACGGCCCGGCGGCCAAGGGTGGTCTGCAAGTCGGCGACGTCATTCTGAGCATGAACGGTCAGCCGATCATCATGTCGGCCGATCTGCCACACTTGGTGGGTGCGCTGAAGGCGGGCGCCAAGGCGAATCTTGAAGTCATTCGCGAAGGTAAGCGCAAAAACGTCGAGCTGACGGTTGGCGCGATTCCTGACGAAGGCAAAGAGCTGGATGCAACGCCTAAATCGGGCGTTGAAATCAGCAGTAATCGTTTGGGTGTTTCCGTCGCCGAGCTGTCTGATGAGCAGAAGAAAACCTACGACCTCAAAGGTGGTGTGGTGATCAAGGAAGTGCAGGAAGGCCCTGCCTCCCTGATTGGCTTGCAACCGGGTGACATCATCACTCACCTGAACAACCAGGCCATCGGCTCCAGTAAGGAGTTCACCGAGATTGCCAAGGCACTGCCGAAGAACCGTTCGGTATCGATGCGGGTTCTGCGTCAAGGTCGTGCCAGCTTCATCACCTTCAAACTGGCTGAATAAACCGGTTGTCGACTGAATAAAAAACCGCCTCGAAAGAGGCGGTTTTTTTGTGCCTGGATTTTGCTGAGCGTCAGCCCATCATGTCCTTGATCATGCGCTCCTGTTCCATCAGCTCGCGTTGACGTGCATCGATACGCGAAGAAAGCGGGAAGTTGCTGCCGGCCTTACGCTTGGCGAAATCGAGCTGTTGAATGGCCTGGCGATAGTCGCCAACCAGCGCAAAGTACTCTGCGCGAGCCTGATGCAAGCCGATGATGTTGCCCGACAGGCCGCGAGTCTCCGCCACCTGATACCAAACATCCGGATCGTCCGGGCGCGACTTGAGCAGGCCTTCCAGGGCCTTCTCAGCATCGGCGGTGCGGTTCTGTTTCAGCAGCAAATCGACACGTATCTGATTCAGCGGGTAGTTGCCGGGGTATTGCGTGAGCATCCGGTCGACGCGTGATTGAGCGTCCGGCAGTCGATTGTTGGTGATGTCCAAATCGACCTGCGCCAGATTGTAGATGATCTCATTCGGTGATTTTGCCAGTAGCAGCTTGAGGTTCTCCCGAGCTTCATTGAGCTGGCCACCCTTGATTTGCGCGATCGCCAAACCGTAGCGCGCGACATCGTTTTTCGGGTTTTCCTCAAGCAAGGCACGGAAGCGCTTGGCGCCCAGGCCTGGGGTTTCTTCATAAATCAACTGGACCCGCGCACGAATCAGCTGATAACGCATCGTGTCTTCAATGCCGCCCTGTGGGGCTTGTTCGGCACGGTTGCGGGTGTCGGCGATCCGCGATTCGGTAACCGGGTGAGTCAGCAGAAATTCTGGTGGCTTGGCGTCATAGCGGTATTGGCGCCCCAGGCGCTCGAACATGCTCGGCATTGAGCGTGGGTCGTAACCGGCTTTTTCCAGATTGAGGATACCGATCCGGTCGGCTTCCTGTTCATTCTGACGCGAGAAACGCCGCTGTTCCTGAATCGCCGCCGCTTGCGTACCGGCAATGGTCGCAATCCCCGCATCGCCAGCACCGGCCGCCGCAATCACGATCCCGGCCAGCAGGGCGGCCATCATCGGCACCTGCATACGCTTTTGGGCTTCAACGCCACGGGCAAAGTGGCGTTGCGACAAGTGAGCCAATTCGTGAGCCAGTACTGACGCGTATTCGCCCTCGGTCTGCGCATTGAGGAACAAGCCGCCATTGACCCCGACAATCCCGCCGGGCGCCGCGAAGGCGTTGAGCTGTGGACTGTTGATCAGGATGAACTCCAGGCGCCGGTCATTGACCTGGCTGGTTTCCACCAGTCGGTAAACGCTGGATTCGACGTAATCCTTGAGTTGTGGGTCGTTGAGCTGCGCGACCTGGCTGCGCAACAGCGCCAGCCAGGCACGGCCCAACTGATATTCCTGTTGCGGCGAGACGATGGCAGAACTGGCGTCGCCGAGTGACGGCAGGTCGTCGGCAAAGCCCGGTGAGGCGAGCAGGCAAGCGAGCGTCAGCAGGGTAGGGCGCAAAAAAGTCATGCACAAAGCCTTAGTCGACAAAGACCTTACTGTAGCCGGACACTTGGCTTGCGACCAGATATTCTAGGCAACTCAACCACCAGACCCGGAGTGAAGCAATGACTGACACAGTAGCCCATGACGCCGAACTGGACGCCAGCGGCCTGAATTGTCCATTGCCGCTGCTCAAGGCCAAGATGGAGCTCAATCGCCTGGCCAGCGGCGCGGTGCTCAAGGTCATCGCCACGGATGCAGGTTCTCAGCGCGATTTTCGCACCTTTGCCCGATTGGCCGGTCATACGCTGCTTCGCGAAGAAGATGAGGCGGGTGTTTACCGCTACTGGTTAAAAAAAGCCTGAAACCGGCTGCGTTCGTTTCTAAGGAATATCGATGTTCAAGGTGTTACGCGACTGGATTCAGCGCTATTTTTCCGATGAAGAAGCCGTGGTGCTGGCCGTGCTGCTGGTTCTGGCATTCACGGCTGTCCTCACCTTGGGTGGCATGCTCGCGCCGGTGCTCGCCGGGATGGTGCTGTCGTATCTCATGCAAGGTCTGGTGGTCACCCTCGAACGTCTGCGTATACCCGGCGCCGTGGCGGTGGGGCTGGTCTTTGCGCTGTTCATGGGGGTGTTGCTGGTTTTCATTGTTGTCGTCGTGCCGCTGCTCTGGCATCAACTGATCACGCTGTTCAACGAGTTGCCCGGCATGCTCGTCAAGTGGCAGTCGCTGTTATTGCTGCTACCCGAGCGCTATCCGCATCTGGTGTCCGATGAGCAGGTGTTGCGGGCCATTGAAGTGGCGCGCGGCGAAATCGGCAAATTCGGCCAGTGGGCGCTGACGTTCTCTCTGTCGAGTTTGCCGCTGCTGGTCAACATCATGATCTACCTCGTCCTGGTGCCGATCCTGGTGTTCTTCTTCTTGAAGGACCGGGAGATGATCGGCCAGTGGGTGCGGGGCTACCTGCCCCGTGAACGGGCGCTGATCACCCGCGTCGCTCACGAAATGAACCGGCAAATCGCCAATTACATTCGCGGCAAGGTCATCGAGATTTTCATTTGCGGGGGCGTGACCTACATCGGTTTTGTGGTTCTTGGGCTGAACTACGCAGCGCTGTTGGCCTTGTTGGTGGGCGTGTCGGTGGTGGTGCCGTACGTCGGTGCCGTGGTGGTGACTGTGCCGGTCATGCTGATTGCCCTGTTCCAGTGGGGCTGGAGTGATCAGTTCATCTACTTGATGGCGGTCTACGGGATTATCCAGACGCTGGACGGCAACGTGCTGGTGCCGTTGCTGTTTTCGGAAGCGGTCAACCTGCACCCGGTTGCAATCATTTGTGCGGTGCTGTTGTTTGGTGGGTTGTGGGGGTTTTGGGGGGTGTTCTTCGCGATTCCGCTGGCGACGCTGTTCAAAGCCGTGCTGGATGCGTGGCCACGCAAAGAGCCGGAAGTCGCGCCGCTGCTTTAATTCTTTAGTGAGGCTGATGGCCTCTTCGCGAGCCGGCTCGCTCCCACATTAGATCGCGTCAGTCAAAACAACTCGGCCAACTAATGTAGGAGTGAGCCTGCTCGCGATAGCGTCGGAACAGGCGCCAGATGAATCAGGCCTTGTTCAGCGCTTGAGCAGCAGCCAGCACGGCATCCACATGCCCCGGCACCTTTACGCCGCGCCATTCCTGACGCAGCACGCCGTCCTTGTCGATCAGGAACGTGCTGCGATCAACGCCCATGTACTCCTTGCCATAAAGCTTTTTCAGTTTGATCACGTCAAACAGTTGGCAAAGCGCTTCTTCCTTGTCGCTGATCAGCTCGAAGGTGAACGCCTGCTTGGCCTTGAAGTTTTCATGGGATTTGAGGCTGTCACGCGACACACCGAACACTTCGGTGTTGGCCGTTTTGAACGCTTCAAGCTGATCGCGAAAGCCCTGGCCTTCAGTGGTGCAACCCGGCGTGCTGTCCTTCGGATAGAAGTAAATCACCACCTGCTTGCCTTTCAGGCCCGCGAGGCTGACGGTCTGCCCATTGGTGGCGGGTGCTTCGAAGTCGGCAACCGGTTGGTCGATGGCAACGGCCATGAAAGCTTCCTTACATTGGGTTTTGTGGGCGCCACGGCTCGATCAGGGCATCCAGGTTCAGCGCGTCGGCGAAATCCAGGAACTGATCGCGCAACCAGCTGATCTGCACGCCGGCCGGCAAGGTTACGGTAAACGTGGCGTTGAGCATGGTGCCACCGGTTTGCGGTGCCTGGTACGTGTCACAGGTCAGGTTTTCCAGCTCGACGTTGTGGTCCATGAAGAATTGGCACAGCTCGTTAATGATGTCCGAGCGATAGGCCGAGCTGACATAAGCCACGTAAGGCAAGGCCTGAGGACGGTTCTCCAGGGCAGCGCTGCGCACCACGTTGACGGTGAACGCATGCTTTTTGGAGAGGCTCGGCAAACTGCCTTCCAGGCGCGCCAGGGCGTCCCAGCTACCGGAGATCTCGAGGATCAACGCACTGCACTCGCCATGACGGGTCAGGCGGGACGTGACTACGGCGCAGCGGTTTTCATGGCTGGCGCGGCACAGGACGTTAGTCAGCTCCATGGGGTTGGCGCCGAGGGCACTGATGACAAGGAATTGTTCGCGAACTGTGGGGGTGGACATGCAGCATTCCTAAAGCGATGAGCGGTCGATACGTCCAAGAGGGTTTTTACCGGGAACGAGCCTGCGAATGCGAATTCAAAAGGCCCGGGCCCAAGGTTGCAATATGCTCCAGTGTGGCAGGAGCGCGGGGCGGCAACGCTGGATCGGGGCTTGTGATGTCGTAACTGGAGGCTGGAATCTGGCGTACGACCTTAGTCAGTACCGATCAAAGTCTGAAGGGTAGCGAAAAGCAACGCCAAGGGGAATGGCGGCAGCGCAGTACTTTGCTTGTGCAAGCATCTTGGCGCCAGTACCATTACGGCTCTCTTTTTCCGGCAGGAGCGGTTTCATGATTGCGGGCAGTATGGTGGCACTGGTCACACCCATGGATGCACAAGGGCGTCTTGACTGGGACAGCCTCAGCAAACTCGTGGACTTCCACCTTGAAAACGGCACTCATGCCATTGTCGCGGTCGGTACGACCGGCGAGTCGGCAACCCTTGATGTCGATGAACACATCGCTGTCATCAAGGCAGTGGTCAAGCAGGTCAACGGTCGCATTCCGGTTATCGCCGGCACCGGCGCCAATTCGACCCGCGAAGCCGTCGAACTGACCCGCAATGCCAAAGAAGCCGGCGCCGACGCCTGCCTGCTGGTCGTTCCGTACTACAACAAGCCGACCCAGGAAGGCTTGTACCTGCACTTCAAGCACATCGCTGAAGCGGTCGACATTCCACAGATCCTCTATAACGTTCCAGGCCGCACCTCCTGCGACATGCAGGCCGAGACCGTGATTCGCCTGTCTACCGTGCCGAATATCATTGGTATCAAGGAAGCCACCGGCGACCTGAAGCGTGCCAAGGCAATCCTTGATGGCGTGAGCAAGGACTTCATCGTGCTGTCCGGCGATGATCCGACTGCTGTCGAGCTGATCCTGATGGGCGGCAAGGGCAACATCTCCGTCACCGCCAACGTCGCACCGCGCGAAATGGCCGACCTGTGCGAGGCCGCGCTCAAGGGCGACGCCGAAACCGCACGGGCTATCAACGAAAAATTGATGCCGCTGCACAAGGACCTGTTCATTGAAGCCAACCCGATTCCGGTGAAGTGGGCTTTGGTGGAGATGGGCCTGATGCACGAAGGCATTCGCCTGCCGCTGACCTGGCTGAGCGCACCTTGTCATGAAACGCTTCGCACGGCCCTGCGCCAGTGCAGCGTCCTGGTTTAATTGAGGAAGTACAACGCATGAAGCGAATGGCCGGACTTTCCGCACTTGCCTTGATTATCTCCAGCACCAGTGGCTGTGGATGGGTCTGGGGCCCGGAAGGTTATTTCCGTGACCGTGGTAGCGATTACCTGGAAGCGCAACAGACTGCACCAATGCAATTGCCACCGAATATCACCGACGCCAAACGCTTGGATCCGCTGCTGCCGATCCCGCGTAACGTGGCCGATGACACCGTCAAGGGCGAATACATTGTTCCTCGTCCGCAGCCGTTGTCGGCCTCTGTCGAAGCCAGTGCCTACACCTTGCAGAAAACCGGCGATTCGCGCTCTATCCTGGCGCAGAACCCGCCGGCTGAAGTCTGGCCAGTGGCAGTGCAGTTCTTCCAGGACAACGGTTTCCGTCTGGATGAACAGCGTCCACAAACCGGCGAATTTACTACCACCTGGCAACATTCCGACGAACTGTCCGCCGCGATGGCCAAGCGTCTGAGCGCAGCCGGTGTCAGCACCGAAAGCCAAACCCGCGTGCGGGTGCGTATCGAGCCGGGCGTGCAGCGCAACACCAGTGAAGTCTATGTGGTCAGCGCCGAGCGTCCTGCCGGCAGCACGGCCGACGTGGACTTCACCAACCGTTCGGTCAACACCGGCCTGGACGCGGCGCTGGTCGACGACATGCTCGCCAGCATGAGCCGCATCTCGGAGAAGGGCGGTTCGGTCTCGATGCTGGCTTCGCGTGATTTCGATACACCGAGTCGCGTCAGCCTGAGCGAAGACGGCAGCGGTAACCCGGTGCTGAACGTCGGCAAAGACCTGGATCGTGCCTGGTCGAGCGTCGGTCGTGCGCTGGAACAGGGCGAATGGCGTGTTGAAGACATCAACCGCAGCCTGGGCCTGTACTACATCAACCTGTCCGAGAAAGCCGATAAGAAAGACGAGAAGCCCGGCTTCTTCAGCAGCCTGTTCGGCAGCGCGCCGAGCAAGGAAGAAGTTGAAGCCCGTGCCGAGCGTTATCAGGTTCGCCTGAGCAAGGTCGGTGAAAACGTCCAGGTCACCGTCGAGAAAAACATCAACACCGTGGCGCCGGCAGACGTGGCGCGTAAAGTGTTGAGTGAGATTCAGGACAAACTGGGCTGATCACATGCGTTTTGCCGTTCTCGGCAGCGGTAGCCAAGGGAACGGCACGCTGGTAGCCAGCGATGACACGTACGTGCTGGTGGATTGTGGTTTTTCCTTGAGAGAAACCGAAAAACGCCTGCTGCGCCTGGGTGTGAATCCGGCGCAGTTGAGCGCGATACTCGTGACCCACGAACATGCCGACCACGTGCATGGCGTGGGTTTGCTGTCTCGGCGCTACAATCTGCCTGTCTACCTCAGTCGCGGGACCCTGCGCGGGATGCGCAAACCAATTGAACCGGCGGGCCTTCTGGCTGGCGGCGAGCAACTGCAGATCGGCGCACTGAGCATCGGCGTCATTGCCGTGGCCCACGATGCACAGGAACCGACGCAGTACGTCTTCAGCGACGGTGAGCGGCGCTTCGGCCTGTTGACCGACCTGGGTTCGTATTGCAACAAGGTGCTGGACGGCTATCGTGACCTCGATGCGTTGATGATCGAGTCCAACCATTGCCGTGACATGCTGGCTCGCGGTCACTACCCGTACTTTCTCAAGCAGCGGGTGGGCGGTGAACTGGGACATTTGAACAACCACCAGGCGGCATTCCTGGTGTCTGAGTTGGGCTGGCAAGGCCTGCAACACCTGGTCCTGGCCCATCTGAGCAGCAAGAACAACCTGCCGCAGCTGGCCCGGCAATGTTTTGTCGACACCCTCGGGTGCGACCCGGACTGGCTGCAACTGGCCGATCAAGATTCAGGGCTCGACTGGCGACACATCGCCTAGCCCACCTACTTAGCAAGCGGAGCCCATCATGGAAAAACGTGAAGAACTCTACCGCGGCAAAGCCAAATCGGTTTACAAGACCGACGACGCTAACCGCTTGATCCTGCTGTTTCGCAACGACACCTCGGCGTTCGACGGCAAGCGCATCGAGCAGCTCGACCGCAAAGGCATGGTGAACAACAAGTTCAACGCCTTCATCATGCAGAAACTCGAAGCCGCCGGCGTGCCGACCCAGTTCGACAAACTGCTGGGCGACAACGAATGCCTGGTGAAAAAACTCGATATGATCCCGGTCGAGTGCGTCGTGCGTAACTACGCCGCCGGCAGCCTGGTCAAGCGCCTGGGCGTCGAAGAGGGCATGAAGCTCAACCCTTACACTTTCGAACTGTTCCTGAAGGACGACGCCAAGGGCGACCCGTTCATCAACGAATCCCACGTTGTGGCTTTCGGTTGGGGCACCGCCGAGCAACTGGTTCGCATGAAAGAACTGTCGCTCAAGGTCAACGAAGTCCTGAGCAAACTGTTCGACGACGCCGGCCTGCTGCTGGTCGACTTCAAACTCGAATTCGGCGTATTCCACGACGGCTCCATCGTCCTGGGCGACGAATTCAGCCCGGACGGCTGCCGCCTGTGGGACAAGGCCACCGGCAAGAAAATGGACAAGGACCGCTTCCGTCAGGGCCTCGGTGACGTCATCGAAGCCTACGAAGAAGTCGCCAATCGTCTGGGCGTACCGCTTTAATCGACGCAAGCATCTGATAGCACGGAAAAAAATCGCAAAAGGGGGTTCGCTTCCGGCGAAAGTGTTGTTATGATGCGCGCCGTTGGAGAGATGCCAGAGTGGCCGAATGGGACGGATTCGAAATCCGTTGTACCTTCACCGGTACCTAGGGTTCGAATCCCTATCTCTCCGCCATTACATATACGAAAAAGCCCTGATTATTCAGGGCTTTTTCGTTTCTGTGTTTCTGAAAAAATCCCGGCCCCTACTTTTTTGGACCAGCATGGCTTTGTGCTTTCGCGGACTCCCCTCCCGGCTCCCTGAATGGAATGAAGAGTGATGAGTTTCACAGGGTAAATAGAGAATCCAAAGCAACGGCTACAACATTGATTTTAGTCAATAAAATGACAAGAACAGTGCTGTAAACAGCACATCAACCTTATGGGGATGATGTGTTATGTACGAGTCCAACCAGACAGCCAGAGTTATCTGCAATGATCGTGAACTAGCCGATCAATTGCGCCCTCTCTTGGTTCAGATAGCGCCAGATTGCGAGGTGCTGAGCGCGCCGGGTAATTGCACTGCCGCGCCGTTTTGCCGCTGGCTCGGTGAAGGGCAATTGGGACCAACCGGGCGGATACAGTCCGCTTTGCTCGAAGCTACAGAGGTTTTAGAGCAGACAAGACATGCCTTCAAATCTCGCGAACTGGGGTTGCTACGACGACGATTGCAGGCATTGCTAGATAAATTGTCAGACAGCCCAGAATGATGTAAATATGCCATTAGTAGGTTCCGCCCAAGGCGGGGGCCGGCTTTGCCGAGCAGGACAATGGGCCTGGAAGACGAAGCGCCGTGACAACCAGTTCTGGTCAAGAACTGGTTGTCACGGCGTTTTTTTTTGTCAGTAAAAAGTCATCCGTACAAACACCGGGGAGTGAGAATGAAGGTGACACAAGATCTGACGGAGTTGCTCAGGCGCATCCGTCTCGATCACGAGGAGATCGTCGAGCGTTTCCGCTTTCTCGACTGGAGTGCCGAAGATGGCGAACGTCTCGGCGCAGCAGCCCCGCATATGGCCTCGGCTCAGCAGGCTTTCGTTGATCATTTGTACGGTCACTTGGCGAAATTTCCTACTCCGTCTGTGCTGCTTCGCGCACCGGACGTCACCGCCCGACTGAAGCACAGCCAGGTCGAGTATTACCAGTGTTTGTGGGGCGGGCCTTACGATGACGAGTACGTCAACGGCCGTCTGCGCATCGGTGTGATCCACCAGCAGGTCGGCCTGGAGTTGAAGTGGTATCTGGGCGCCTATCGTCTATACCTCAACGACATGCTTGCAAGTGTGTTCGGCGACTGCCAAAACACCACGCTCTATTCAAGTCTGTTGAAAGCGGTTTTTTTCGACATGACTCTGGCCATCGACACTTACAGTGCGGCCCAGCACAAGGCTCTGGAGGACAGTGAGGCTCGCTTCGCCCGAGCGCTACGCGGTGCCAACGACGGTATCTGGGATTGGCATGTCGATCTGGATCGACTGTATGTTTCCGAACGCTGGGCCAACATGCTCGGCCTCAGCCGCGACAGCGTCGGCGAGAGTAGCGCCAGTTGGTTCGGTCGTGTGCATCCGGACGACTTGCCGGATTTTCGCCAAGCCATCGATGCCCATTTACAGGGGCAGACTTCCTTTGTTCACCATGAGTACCGCATCCGCCAAAACAACGGTGGCTATATTTGGGTACTGGTGCGTGGGGTCGCCGAAGCGACGACGCCGGGCCAACTGCGCATGGCCGGTTCACAGACCGATATCAGTGCAAAAAAGGATGTCGAGCAGCGCCTTAAACATGCCGCCCACCATGACCCGCTGACCGGCTTGGCCAACCGAACGCGCCTTGATGAGCAAATGCAGAAAACCTTCATGAAACAGCGCAAGGGAGGTGTCCAGGAGGCGCTGCTGTTCATCGACCTCGACCGCTTCAAGTTGATCAACGATAGCCTTGGCCACAACGTCGGTGATCGAGTGCTGGTAGAAGTGGCACAGCGCTTGAGAGACTCTCTGCGCCCCAGTGATCAGCTATTCCGCTTCGGTGGAGATGAATTCATCGTATTGCTTCATGAACTCACTTGCGGCCGCGACGCCGAGCAAATATCCCAGCGCATTCTCGACAACCTGCATCAACCGCTGCACATGGACGGTAGGACCCTGGTGGTCAGTGCCAGCATCGGGATCGCGCCATTACATGATAACGGCAAGGCGCTGGATGTCCTCCAGGCCGCCGACCTGGCCCTCTACAGAGCCAAGTCTGCCGGCAAGGCGCGGTTCGCCCACTACAGCGAGGCGTTGCAAGACACCGCACAGCACCATCTGGAGTTGGAGTCCGCTCTGGGCCAGGCGCTGAAACACAATGAATTCGAACTGCACTACCAGCCGATCTATCGTCTTGATCAAGGGGCACCCCTCGTGTCAGGGGTCGAAGCGCTGTTGCGGTGGCGCCATGGCGAACGCTTGATCTCACCACTGGAGTTCATCCCGGCGCTGGAGGAGTCGGGGGAAATCATCCCCGTCGGCGAATGGGTATTGCGCCAAGCCTGTCAGCAGACCCGCCTCTGGCAACTGGCCGGTCATGAAAGCCTGCGTTGTTCGGTCAACATCTCCAGCCTCCAATTGCAACAAGTCGACTTCATCCTCCGGCTAATCGACATCTTGCAAGAAAGCGGCCTGCCACCCGCCAGCCTGATCCTGGAGATTACTGAAAGCCAACTGATGCACGACGACGAGGACACATTGGCCTGTCTGAACGAATTGGCCAGCCTTGGCGTGTTGTTGGCGCTGGACGATTTTGGCACCGGTTACTCCTCGCTTGGCTATCTCACGCGCTTTCCGCTGCACATCCTCAAGCTGGATAAAAGCTTCATCGGCGGCATCCCGTACGACCACAAAAAGAGCTCGATCAGCCAGGCGATCATCGGCCTCGGCTGTAGCCTGGGCCTGGAAGTGGTGGCTGAGGGCATCGAGAGCCCGGCACAACTCGACTTTGTGATCAGTGAAGGCTGCCACTACGGCCAAGGCTACTGGTTCAGCCGAGCACGACCGGCTGCGCAGATGCAACGGTTATTCAGCGGCGAAGACAGTTTCGAGGGGCTTGGGTGCCCGTTGCAGTAAGTACAGCAGGCACCCAGCGGTATCCATCAGCTAAGGAGGCAAATAATGAAAATCAATCTTCCGGTCAGTGGTCGTGCTGTCGAGTTCAGCGTCGATGCGAACATTATTTCAACAACCAATCCCAAGGGCGCCCTCACATACGTCAATCCGGATTTCATCAACATCAGCGGTTTCAGTGAGGCCGAGTTGGTCGGCGTCAATCACAACATCGTGCGTCATCCGGATATGCCGCCAGAAGCCTTCGCACACCTGTGGCAGACCCTCAAGGCCGGACGCTCGTGGATGGGCCTTGTAAAAAATCGTTGTAAAAACGGTGACCACTACTGGGTCAACGCCTACGTCACGCCGATGCAGCGCAATGGTGAAATAGTAGAGTACCAGTCGGTTCGAACGCTCCCGCCGAAAGCACTGGTAGTCGCCGCCGAACATCTCTATGCACAGTTGCGCAACGGTAAAAAAATACGCTACCTGACGCCGTCACGACTGTCTGTCGGCATGCGCGTAGCACTCGCCGGCACTGGGCTGAACCTACTCGGTTTTACCGTCCTTGGCATGGTCGGTGCCCTCGCCTGGAACATGGTGGTTATCGCTGCGCCACTACTCAGTTTGTTGCTCGCAGGCATGCTGCGCTACAGCCTGCGCCCCTTGGACGCCCTTGCCAGAAAAGCTAAAAATATCGCCGATAACCCACTAAGCCAAATGCTCTACAGCGGCCGCAGCGACCAATTTGGACAGATCGATTTCACCCTGAAAATGCTTGAAGCCGAGACGCTGGCAGTCGTCGGCCGCATTGCCGACTCGGCCCGTCAGCTGAACAAAGAAGCCGAAGAGCTCGTCGCCGCAGTGGACAACAACAACTGCGCGACCCTACAGCAGCAAGGGGAAACTGCTCAGGTGTCCAGCGCCATAACCCAGATGGCCAGCAGTGTGCAGGAAGTGGCGCGCAACGCTCAGCTCACCGCCAGCGCCGCGAGTTTGGCCAATCAAGAAACCGACCGAGGTCGACAACTGGTCGAGCAAACCCGCCAGCACATCGACAGCCTCGCCAGCGAGGTGCAACAGAGCGGCGCAGTGATTTATCAACTGGAACAACATAGCCAGGAAATCAACCGTGTAGTCGAGGTCATCCAAAGCATCGCCGAACAGACAAACCTGCTCGCCCTCAACGCCGCTATCGAGGCCGCTCGCGCCGGCGAGGCTGGGCGTGGTTTCGCCGTGGTCGCCGACGAGGTGCGCGGGCTGGCTACGCGCACCCAGCAATCCACCGCAGAAATCCAGGGAACCATCAATACCTTACGGCGTTCCACGGGGGATGCGGTGGTCGCGATGCAGCGTAGCCACAGCAAGGCCGAAACCAGTGTTGAACAGGCACTGTTTGCCGCCCGGGCGCTGGATGGGATCACCCAACGAGTCGGTGAAATAAGCGACATGAGTGTGCAAATAGCCACCGCCGTGGAGGAGCAGAGCGCGGTAGGTGACAGTATCCAGTGCAACCTGAAAAGTATCAGTCAAGCCACCCAAAGTAACGTGCTTGCCAGTAGCCAGAGCCACACGACTGCTGCCCATGTCGCCAAACTGGCCGAGCGCCTTCAACTGCTGGCGGCGCAATTCTGGGGACGTTCACGCAATGAATGACGAGTTCGAGTTGGCTGAAAAGCTCCCACCGCCAAGACTGACAGGGCTAGATAACCAAGTATTGAAGTTTTCCCGTCACTGGTATTTGAGTGGTGTCTATCTGCGCTGTACGTCCTGTGGCAGCGGGCAAAAAGCCAGTGAAGCCAACTTGCCATTCCCCCATGAGAGCAGTTGTCTTCGCGCGGACCCCCAGCACTACCCGTGGCATGATCTTGCCCGCATCCTGCATTGGGTACCGAGCGAAGATGTCGTTTATATCTAGGGCTAACCCGGGACGTTCCAGATCGTGAGGCGCATGCCTGACGACAACAGAAACAAGACACCTCCACGTCATTAGCTATCATGCACACAGAGCAAATCACCGGATAGCGGGGGAGTGCATGAACAAATGGCAACGGTTTTGGTTGGGAGTGAAGCTGGCTGCAGCCGTAGCGGCCTGTGCGGCTGCTGGTTTCCAGGCTTTTTACTACATGCTGGACAGCCCTGACGCCACGGGAATACATCCGTTGAGCATTCTGGTGACCGGGCTGATCTTCGGCTTCATCATTTTTGGATTCCTTTCACTGATTGAAAGGACGGTGAAGCGTTTAGTGGCCCGTTTTGTCCCTGCCAAGCCCGCGCCTCAAGCGGAGCATGAGAACGATGTGGCGCTGACTGAGGAACAAACGTTGATACTGCCCGCTGGTGATTCAACCCAGCAGAAACAACGGTGAGAGGGTGTTATTCAGCCCCTCTCAAAACGTCGGCGGCGTCACCACCCAAATCACCACCGCATCCACATCTCCAGGGTTCCCATACCGATGCGGTTCCTGGCTGGAAAAGCTGAAACTATCGCCTTCACCCAGCAAAAAGTGCCGCTCCCCGACCCACAACTCAAAACTCCCCGACAGCAAATACCCCGCTTCTTCCCCTTCATGGCTATAACTCTGCTGGCTATAAGTCCCAGGGGGAAACCGCGAATGCAGCATTTCCAATTGTCGATTCGGCTGTGGTGTCAGCAGGTGATCAACGATGCCGTCTTCGTAATGCACGCTCATCCGGGAGTTTTTACGCACCACGATGCCGTCATCCTCCGGCGCCGTTTGCGTTTCGCTGGCAAAGAACCATTGAATGGTCACGCCCAGACTCCGGGCGATGTTGAACAGGGCCGGAATGGAAGGGTAGGCGAGGTTGCGTTCGAGCTGGCTGATGTACCCCGCCGTCAATTCGCTCATCTGCGCCAATTCGGCCAGGGTCATGCCCCGGCGTTTACGCAACCCACGAATTCGCGTGCCGAGGAAGTGCGGCTCAGCGCTGGCGCTGTCCGGTGTGGACGCGCCGGTGGCAGGCTGCATCTTGCTGCTGTTGCTCATGGCGTGCTCCAAACCGGGATCTGTCAAAACCCCGGAGTATAAACAGCCTTAAAGCTCCCAGGCGACTTTCAAACCTTCGTAAATGGCTTCTTCGGCGGTACGCGGGGCGAGGCAGTCGCCGATGCGTCGAAACTCCACCAGGCCTTGCAGTTCTGCGCCGAGGGTGTCGACCGGTTGATGGCCCTGGCAGAGCACCAGGGTGTCGATGTTTTCGAAGATCATCGGTTCGCCGCTGGCGGTGTGTTGCAGGTAGACGGTGTTGTCGTCGCAGCCATACAGGCGGGCGTAGGGGGTGATCGGGATGCCAAGTTTGTGCAGTTCGCCGGCCAGTTGATCGCGCACGTACAGCGGCAGGTTTTCCCCGCAATGGGTGCCGTTGACCGCCAGTTGCACTTGATGCCCGGCGCGTACCAAGCGTTCGGCGATGCCGGGGCCGATCCAGTCGCAGCGCCAGTCGACCACCACCACGGAGCGGCCGATTGGCACTTCCTCGCGCAGCACTTGCCAGGCGTCGACCACCTGCAATTCGCCGCCGCGCTCGAACGCGGGCCAGTACGGCTCGGCGCCGGTGGCGACGATCACTACGTCCGGCCGTTCGCGTTCCACCAGAGCGCGGTCGACGCGGGTGTTGCGCACGATGCGCACGCCGGCCAGTTCCATTTCACGTTGCAGGTTGGTGCTGGCGCCGCCGAATTCGCTGCGCCGGGGCAGCAGTTGCGCGAGCAATACCTGGCCGCCGAGTTGCGAACTGGCTTCGTAAAGGGTCACGTCATGTCCGCGCTGAGCGGCCACGGCAGCGGCTTTCATCCCGGCTGGGCCGCCGCCGGCGATCATGATGCGTTTACGTTGCCCCGTCATTTGCCGTTGGCCGAAAATCAGCTCGCGCCCGGTTTCCGGGTGCTGGATGCAGGAGATCGGCAAGCCTTTGTGGAAGTGACCGATGCACGCCTGATTGCAGGCGATGCAGGCGCGCACATCTTCGAGGTGGCCGGTGTCGGTCTTGTTGGGCATTTGCGGGTCGCAGATCAGGGCGCGGGTCATGCCGCAAACGTCGGCCTGACCGCGGGACAGAATCAACTCGGCCTCCTGCGGCTGGTTGATGCGCCCGGTCACGAACAGCGGAATCGACAGGCCGGCCTTGAACGTTCCGGCTTCCTTCGCCAGATACGCGGCCTCGATCGCCATCGGCGGCACGATATGCACCGCGCCCCCCAAGGATGCCGAGGTGCCCGCGACGATGTGCACGTAATCCAAACTCGGTTGCAGCAATTGCACGGCCGACAAGGACTCGTCTTCAGTCAGCCCCTCGGGATCGCGCTCATCGGCGGAGATGCGCAGACCGATAATGAAGTGTTCATCGGTGCTGGCGCGCACGGCGGCAATCACTTCGCGCAAAAAGCGCAGGCGCTGCTCCAGGTCGCCGTTGTAGCCATCGGTGCGACGGTTGACCCGCGGGTTGATGAACTGCGCCGGCAGGTAACCATGGCTGGCGACCACTTCCACTCCGTCGATCCCGGCCTGATGCAAACGCCGGGCGGCGGCGGCATAACCGGCGACAATCTCGTCGATCATCGCCTGATCCAGCGCACGCGGCATCACCCGGAATCGTTCGTTAGGCACCGCCGAAGCCGAGTAGGCGACCGCCAGCAGACCATCGCTAGACTCCATGATTTCCCGACCCGGATGGAAGATCTGCGACAGCACCACGGTGCCATGTGCATGGCAACGCTCAGCGATTTTGCGATATCCCTCGATGCAGGCATCGTCAGTGGCCATCAGCACGTGCGAGGTGTACCGCGCACTGTCATGCACCCCGGCCACTTGCAACACGATCAGCCCGACACCGCCTTCGGCTCGCGCCTGGTGATAGGCGATCAGTTGCTCATTGACCAGGTTGTCGGTGGGCATCGAGGTGTCGTGACCGCTGGACATGATGCGGTTTTTCAGGCGTTTGCCCCGCAACTGCAAGGGTTCGAACAGGTGTGCAAAAGCGGCGGAAGAGGACGGCATGGTGCGGTTACTCCAGGCTGGCTGAAGCCGAAAGGCCGGGTTTTCGGCGTTGTTATTATTTGCCTATAGAAATTTACCTTCAGTAAAAAATCAACTTGTTTTTTTACTGGTGCTCGCAGTAGATTCATTTGGCGCCCGCACCTGGGGCGAACCTCACAACAATAAAAATGGGTCACGGCGGCGTGGGTCGCGTGGCACCTGCAAGAGGAACCACCGATGAAATCGAATACGCTCAAGCACGGTTTTTATCCTTTGGTCCTGTCCCTCGCCATGGGGCTCGGTAGCGCTCAGGCCGCCCCGGACATGGTCGTGGTGGGTTACGGCGGCGCCGGCCAGAAAGCCCAGGATGTGGCGTTTTTCCAGCCGTTCAGCGTCGCGGATCACAGCAAGCTGATCCAGAGCGAATACAACGGCGAGATGGCCCGGATCAAAGTGATGGTCGACACCGGCAATGCCGATTGGGACGTGGTGCAGATCGAAGGCCCGGACTTGATGCGCGGGTGCGATGAGGGCATGTACGAGAAACTCGACTGGAGCAAACTCGGCCGCGTCGAGCAATTGATTCCCGATGCGGCACAAGCGTGCGGTTCGGCGGCGCTGGTGTGGAGCGTGGCGATTGCCTACGACACGCAGAAGCTGGCGCAGGCCCCGACGTCATGGGCGGATTTCTGGGACGTGCAGAAAATCCCCGGCAAGCGCGGGCTGCGTAAACGCGCGGTGTACAACCTGGAATTCGCCTTGCTGGCCGACGGCGTGAAAGTCGAGGACGTGTATTCCGTGCTGAACACTCCGCAAGGCGTCGACCGTGCATTCACCAAACTCACAGAACTCAAGCCTTACATCCAGTGGTGGGAGGCCGGCGCGCAACCGGCGCAATGGTTGACCGCCGGGGATGTGGTAATGACTTCAACCTACAGCGGACGGGTGGCCGCCGCCGCGCAAAGCGGCAGTCACCTCGGGCTGGTCTGGCCGGGCAGCCTGTATGGCATGGATTACTGGGCGATCATCAAGGGCTCCAAACATGTCGATCAGGCCAAGCGCTTTATCGCCTTCGCCAATCAGCCGGACGCTCAGGTCAAGTACGTCGAGCAGATTCCTTACGGCCCGACCAATACCGAAGCGGCCGCCAAACTCGATAGCCAACTCGCGCAATGGGTGCCCACCGCGCCGCAAAACCTGAAGGGCGCGCTGTCGATGGACGTGGCGTTCTGGGTCGATCATGGCGAAGAACTTGAGGAGCGCTTCAACGCCTGGGCCAGCAAGTAGTCGCACGCGGCTGGACGCCTCAAGGCGTCCAGCCTTACTGTCTGCGCAGCCGATCAGCCTGGAGACTAAAACAATGAACGATATCGCCACGTTTTCTCAGCGCAGCGCCACCGAGCAGCGCCTGCGCGAGGAGTTGGCCGCCTGTTATCGATTGATCGCGCACTTTCGCATGACCGATCTGATCTTCACTCACATCTCGGTGCGCATACCGGGGCCTGAGCATCACTTCCTGATCAATCCGTACGGGTTGATGTTCGATGAAATTACCGCGTCCAATCTGGTGAAAATCGGCCTCGATGGCCGGGCCGTCGAGGCGTCGCCGTACCCGGTTAACCCGGCGGGGTTTGTGATTCACAGCGCGATTCACGGGGCTCGTGAAGACGCGCAGTGCGTGCTGCACACTCATACCAAATCCGGATGTGCGGTCGCTGCGTTGAAGTGCGGATTGTTGCCGGTGAACCAGATTTCCATGGAGTTTTATGGCCGGGTCGCTTACCACGACTACGAAGGCGTGGCGCTGGACATGAGCGAGCAACAGCGCTTGGTGCAGGACCTCGGCGACAAACCGGTATTGATGCTGCGCAACCACGGTTTGCTGACCGTGGGTGAAACCGTCAGCCAGGCGTTTTTGCGTATGTATTACCTGGAGAAAGCTTGCGAAATTCAGCTCGCCGCGCAAGCTGCCGGTGAGTTGGTGTTGCCGCCGGCGGAGGTTTGCGAATATACCGAGCGTCAGTTCAACGACCCAGGCCGGCCGCTGGAAGAAGGCGAGTTGAGCGACCCGGACGCCGTGCAATTGGCTTGGGCTGCGATGTTGCGATTGCTTGATCGGGTGGCGCCGGGTTATCGCGACTGACCTGTGGGTCTTTGTTGATCGACTGGCGTCATCGCGGGCAAGCCATGCTCCCACAGGGTTGTGTGTTGGATGCAAACAATGAAAACACACAGATAAACTGTGGGAGCATGGCTTGCCCGCGATGGCCACAACTCGGTCCCCCTTGCGTGCAACTGACTGGAGACTTGCCACCCTCTTGCTGTACAGTCGTTCAGCGCGCGGCTTAGCCAGCCGCATCCCCAACGATTGATCCACAGAGAGTGTCGCGCATGAGTCAGGAAGCCCGTTTTTCCCGCATGGAGCCGGAGTTGCGCAAGGCCAATCTGATCGAGGCGACGCTGGTATGCCTCAAGCGCCATGGTTTTCAGGGTGCCTCGATCCGCAAGATTTCCGCCGAGGCGGGCGTCTCGGTCGGGCTGATCAGCCATCACTATTCCGGCAAGGATGAACTGGTGGCCGAGGCCTACCGGGCGATTACCGGTCGGGTCATGAACCTGTTGCGCGAGTCCATGGCGCAGGCGGCTCCGACTGCTCGCGAGCGATTGTCGGCGTTCTTCCGGGGCTCGTTTTCCGCCGAATTGCTCGACCCGCAATTGATCGATGCCTGGCTGGCGTTCTGGGGCGCGGTACGCACGGCGGAGTCGATCAACCTTGCGCACGAGCATTCCTATGGCGAGTACCGCGGCATTTTGCGCAAGGTGCTGACCGAATTGGCGCAGGAAGAAAGCTGGGAAAACTTCGACGCCGATCTGGCCGCCATCAGCCTCAGCGCCTTGCTCGACGGCTTGTGGCTGGAGTCGGGGCTCAACCCCGGTACGTTCACCCCGGAACAGGGCATCCAGATTTGCGAAGCCTGGGTCGACGGATTGCAGGCGGGCGGCCGGCAACGGTTTTGCGTCCAGACGACGGGCTGTTGATCGGTCGTTCAGCTGTCGATACTCTCTGGCGCCAAAGCAGTAAAACACTCTAATAAGAAACACGCCTTCGGGCATACGCGGGACACCATGCGATGACTCCTCGGGTATTGATCGTCGACGACGATCCGCTGATACGCGAACTGCTGCAGGCCTACTTGTCCCAAGAGGGTTATGAGGTGCATTGCGCCGCCACGGCGGAGCTGGCCGAAACCTTCCTGGCGAGCCAGGCGGTCGACCTGGTGATGCTCGATATCCGCCTGCCGGGCAAGGACGGCCTGACCCTGACCCGGGAGCTGCGGGTCCGTTCGGAAGTCGGGATCATTCTGATCACCGGGCGCAACGACGAAATCGACCGCATCGTCGGCCTTGAATGCGGCGCCGATGACTACGTGATCAAACCGCTCAACCCACGCGAATTGGTGTCACGGGCGAAAAACCTGATACGCCGGGTTCGCCACGCGCAGACACCGCAACCTGCAGCGGCCATCGCCAAACCGGTCAAGCAATTCGCCGCCTGGGCGCTGGACACTGACCGTCGACGGTTGATCGACCAGACCGGCGCCGAAACCCTGCTGACCCACGGCGAGTACCAGTTGCTCAGCGTGTTCCTGCGCAACAGCGGCCACACCTTGAGCCGCGATCAACTGATGGATCAGATCCGCAACCGCGAATGGGTGCCCAATGATCGCTCCATCGACGTGCTGGTCGGACGCTTGCGTCGCAAGTTGCACGACGACCCGGCCGAACCGCAATTGATCATTACCATTCACGGTGCCGGTTACCTGTTCACCGCCAGCGTGGCGGCCTGAATACCATGCGGCGGGTGTTTGGCCTGCTGTTGGCGCTGGTCGCGAACGGTACGATGGCGGCGGAAAAAGTTCGCTACTGCGATTACCCGGTGTATCCGCCGATTTCCTGGAGCGACGGCAAACAGGTTCGCGGCCTCGCCCCCAGCGTCGTTAAAAACCTCTTCGGGCGTTTGGGTTACGACGTCGACATCGTCGTGCTCGGCAACTGGAAACGTTGCCTGCTCGACGCCGCCGAAGGCCGGGTCGATGTGGTGCTGGCCTACAGCACCGCGCAACGCGAGCAGAGCATGGTGTTTTCGACGGTGCCGGTGTTGCGCGAGGAGGTGGCGTTATTCATCAACCGTCAGCGCCCGGTGAAATTCGAGCGCCTGGAAGACCTGGCAAATTACCGCGGCGGGCTGTTGTTCGGCGAAAGTTACGGCGTGGATTTCGACCGCTTGGTGGCCGAGCATCAGAACATTGAATGGGTGTCTGACAGTGGCCAGAATTTCGGCAAACTGATTCGCGGGCGCATCGATTTCATCACCTCGGAACGCCGCACCGGGCAGCTTTACGTCGAGAACCTGCCGGGCGCGCAAGACATCGTCGCGCTACCCAATGCCTTGAGCGTCGACTATTTGCGAGTGGCCGTCTCGCGCAAATCCTCCTTGGCCACGCGCATGCCGCAGATCGACGCGCAATTGAAGCGCATGGTCGATTCCGGGGAGGTCGATCGTTTACTCAGCGAAAGCGAGGTCACGTACCGCGACATGATCAACCTGCCGGCGAACTCGAAATGATCCGCGCCCGACCCGGTGGACTGTTACGGCGTCTGTTGCTGTTCATTCTGTTGTTCAGCCTGTGCTTTACCGTGCTGGCGAGCACCGTGCAGCTGTACTTCGAATACCGCCGCGAAATGCGCGACATCGATTCGCGCATGGAGCTGATTCGGGCCGGTTACCTGGCCAGTCTGGAGCGCAGTCTTTGGGACTTGAACCAGGAACAATTGAACGTTCAGCTGCGAGGGCTGGTGGACTTTTCCGACGTGGCGCGGGTTCATCTGATCAGCCCCGATTTCGATCTGCTGCACGGCAGTTCGGACCCGGTCGGGCCGTTGCGCATCGAGCGTTTTGAACTGGATTATCAGCCACCGACCGGGCCTTCACGGCACTTGGGGCAGTTGGAAGTCAGCACTGATTTGGGCGCAGTGCATCAGCGCCTGTTCGCCACCGGTTTGACCAGCCTGCTGTGGATGAGTGTGTTTCTGTGCGGTCTGGCGGTGGCGTTGTCGGGGCTGTTTTACCGCTTGGTCACGCGGCACCTGCAAGTGATGGCCGAGTTTGCCCGGCGCATCGCCGCCGGTGACTGGCACGAGCCCCTGCACCTGGACAAGCGCCGCCACGCCCAGCAAGACGAAATCGACACCGTGGCGCATGCACTGGACGACATGCGCCGGGCGATTCTCAGCGACATTGACCGTCGCGAAACCGATCGGCTGGCCCTGCAAGACAATCGCGACGAGTTGCTCAGGCTGGTCGAACGCCGCACCGCCAGCCTGATGCGCGCCAAGGATGAAGCCGAGGCCGCCAACCTTGCCAAGTCGCGTTTTCTGGCGACCATGAGCCACGAGTTGCGCACCCCGCTCAACGGCATTCTCGGCATGGCCGAACTGCTGCGCGGCGCGAGTCTGGATGAGCGCGACGGCAAACGTCTGGATGCGCTGTACAAGGCCGGCGAAGGCTTGCTGTCGATTCTCAACGAAGTGCTGTATTTCGCCCGACTGGAAGAGGGCGTCAGCCACCCGGAACCGGTGGACTTTTCAATCCGGCAACTGCTCGACGAAGTGCTGACACTGCTGGAACCGCGCGCGCTGAGCAACGACACGACGCTGCGCTGTCGAATCGATCCGCACGTCGCCGAGCGCCATCACGGCGCCGAACAATTCCTGCGTCAGGTGCTGAGCAACTTGCTGGCCAATGCGATCAAGTTCACTGAGGGCGGCGACGTCAATGTGGAAATAACGCTGCTGGCTCACGCTGCGAAACAGACCGGGCAACACGTGCGCGTGAGCGTGACGGACAACGGCATCGGCATCGCTCCTGCCATGCAGGCAAAGATCTTCGAGCGCTTCACCCAGGCCAGCGAAGAAGTGGCGCAACGCTTCGGCGGCACCGGGCTTGGCCTTGCGATCAGCAAACATCTGGTCGAGCAGTTGGGCGGGCAAATTGGCGTCGACAGTGACGTCGGGCGCGGCAGTTGTTTCTGGTTCGAGTTGACGTTGCAGCCGGCAATCGGCGTGGCGGCGAGTGCGCTGAGCAGCGCGCCGGGTGAGGCGTTGAAGGTGTTGGTGGTCGAGGATGTGGCGCTGAACCGCGAAGTGGTCAGCGGCTTGTTGCAGCGTGACGGGCATCAGGTCTGGCTCGCTGAAGAAGGCGAGCAGGCGCTGGCGCAATGTGCCGAACAGACCTTTGATTTGATCCTGCTCGATGTGCACCTGCCGGGTATCAGCGGCGTCGAGCTGTGCAAACTGATCCGGCGCAACAACGGGCCGAACCGTCACACCCGCATCTTCGCCCTGACCGCCAGCGTACAGCCGGCCTTGATGCGCGGTTATCTGGATGCCGGGATGGATGGCATTCTCGCCAAGCCTCTGAAACTCGAAAACTTGCGACAAGCGTTGGCCGGGCAGTTGCCGGTATCCGCGCCACAGCCGGATGACGAGGCCATGGATTGGCCGTTGCTAGAGACCCATCGCACGTTGCTGGGTGAACAGAAACTTCGGGGCTTGTTGCGAGTGCTGCTCGACTCGATCAGTCAGCATCGCGAAGCACTCACCGAAGCCATCGAAGCCGACGACTGCACCGAAGTCGCACAGCTGGCCCATCGACTGGCCGGCAGCAGCGATTCATTGGGCTTTCGCGCGTTGGCCAATGTGTTGCGGGCCCTGGAGGAGGCCGCGCTGGTCAACGACGAGTCGGCATTGCGCGCCATGGCGCCGAAGGTTCAGGCGCAACTGCACAACGCGCAACAGACGCTGGCGGACCTTTTGCGCAGCTGACGTACAAGTTCGTTACGACTTTTTACATCTTTGATCTTTACGGTCAACGGGACCTTACAAGGTCTTCCAATAATCGAGGCAACCGCCACAGCGCGGTCTTCGAAGCTTATTGGAGATAATAATAATGAACTGCCGTAAAGCTGATCCTTCCTCGCGCCATGCCGCGCACCTTGCTGACTATTGAGGTGCGCACATGAGCGAATCTATCGAACGTAAAGGCATCCAACTGACCCGCGCCCTGAAGAGCCGGCACATTTTCATGTTGTCGCTGGGCGGCGTGATCGGTACCGGGCTGTTCATGGGCTCCGGTGTGACCATCAATCAGGGCGGGCCGGTGGGAGCAATCCTGGCGTATCTGGTGGCCGGTTTCCTGATGTACCTGGTGATGGTTTGCCTGGGTGAACTGTCCGTGCAAATGCCCGTGTCCGGTTCGTTTCAGACCCACGCCACCAAGTTCATCGGCCCGGCCACCGGGTTCATGATCGGCTGGGTGTACTGGATGAGCTGGGCGACCACCGTGGGCCTGGAGTTCACGGCAGCGGGCATGTTGATGACACGCTGGTTTCCGGCGGTGCCGATCTGGTATTGGTCGGCGCTGTTTGTGGTGGTGCTGTTCGGTTTGAACGCACTGGCGACTCGCGCCTTCGGTGAGGCCGAATACTGGTTCTCCGGGATCAAGGTGGCGGCGATTCTTGGCTTTATCGTGGTCGGCGTGCTGGTGATCTTCGGCGCGATCCCGCTGACCAGCGGCGCACCGGCGCCGATGATGAGCAATCTGATCGGCGATTCACTGTTCCCCAACGGCCTGTCAGCGGTGTTCGCGGTAATGATGACCGTGGTCTACGCCTTCCAGGGCTGCGAGATCATGGGCGTGGCTGCCGGCGAAACCGATCAGCCGGAAAAAAGCATCCCGCGCGCGGTGCGCAACGTGGTGTTTCGCGTGTTGATTTTCTATGTGCTGGCGATCGTGGTGCTCTCGGCGATCGTGCCGTGGCAGCAGGCCGGGTTGATGGAAAGTCCGTTCGTTCAGGTGTTCGACATGGTCGGCATTCCGTACGCCGCCGACCTGATGAACTTCGTGATCCTCACGGCGATTCTGTCGGTGGGCAACTCCGGCCTGTATGCCTCGACGCGCATTCTGTGGGCGATGTCGAAAACCGGCATGGCACCGAAAAGCCTGTCGCCGTTGAGCAAGCGCGGCGTACCGCTGCGGGCACTGAGCATCACGTTGTGTTTTGCGCTGGTGTCGCTGATGACCAGCTTCGTCGCGGCAGACACGCTGTTCATGGTGTTGATGGCGGTGAGCGGCATGTCGGGCACCGTGACCTGGATTGTCATCGCGCTGGCCCAGTACAAATTCCGCAAGGCGTATCTGCGTGATGGCGGCAAGCTCAGCGATCTGAAATACCGCGCGCCATGGTTCCCGCTGCTGCCGCTGACGTGCATCGCGTTGTGCTGCTCGTTGTTCGTATTCCTGGCGCTGGATGAAACGCAACGGCCTTCGTTGTACTGGGGGTTTGGCTTTATCGCGCTGTGCTATGGCGCGTACTTCCTGATTCATCGCAAGCGCGAAGCGGTGCTGGCACCGAGCTTGCCGACTGCGTAACTACTCCAGCTAACCACTGATCGTTCCCGCGCTCCGCGTGGGAATGCCTCTAGGGACGCTTTGCGTCCAGTGACGCGGAGCGTCATGGGCTGCATTCCCACGCGGAGCGTGGGAACGATCAATGCGCTGCACGACTCATCCTGTAGGCAGTTGTTCGAAGTTGTAACAGCGCAATCCTCGCCGTTCTGGTCTCGTCGAATAAATCCTTCAAATACAGTTAGTTAGACTTATTTTTCAACTGTTACAGCTGATTCCACCACCAATTGCCGCCTTACTGAACACTCGTTTAGTATGGCCTCAAGTCGCATCACCTCAGACCAATCAAAATAATTCGAGGATTCGCATGACTACTCAATCTTCTCTGCTCAGTCAGGTCGAAGCCGGCGTTGCCTGGATCACCCTCAATCGCACCGCCCAGCGCAATGCGCTGGACATTCCGACCCTGAAAAACCTCCACGCGTTGCTGGATGATTTCAGCGCCGACCCCGCCGTGCGAGTGGTGGTCCTGACCGGCAGCGGTCGCAGCTTCTGCGCCGGCGCCGACCTCGCCGAGTGGGCCGACGCTGAAGCCCGTGGCGCCCTCGAAACCTACGGCTGGACGGAAACGGCTCACGCCTTGATGAGCCGTTTGTACAGCCTGGAAAAACCCACCATCGCCGCCATCAACGGCACCGCCGTCGGCGCCGGGATGGACCTGACCTTGTGCTGCGATCTGCGCATCGCTGCGCAATCAGCTCGCTTCAAGGCCGGCTACACCAGCATGGCCTACTCGCCGGACGCCGGTGCCAGTTGGCACCTGCCACGGCTGATCGGTACCGAACAAGCCAAACGCCTGTTGTTCCTTGACGAGTTGTGGGGCGCCGATCGCGCGTTGGCCGCAGGCCTGGTCGGCGAAGTCTGCGCCGATGAGCAACTGCTCGACGTCACCACAGAACTGGCCTCCCGCCTGGCCAACGGCCCGACCTTCGCGTTTGCCCAGACCAAAAAACTCATGCGTGAAGGCGCCCAGCGCAGCCTGCCCGAACAACTGCAAGCCGAGCTCGCCGCCGGCCTGCTGTGCGGTCGCAGCGAAGACGGCAACGAAGCCCTGCGCGCCTCCATTGAAAAACGCCCGGCCCGTTTCATCGGCCGCTAAGCCCGAACACCACCTTCAGCACACGAACAACAGGTAGCCCCATGAATTTCCAACTGACCCAAGAACAAGAAATGTTGGTGGACGCGGTACGCAGCTTTGTCGCCAAGGAACTGCTGCCTCATGAGGAAGCGGTCGACCGTGCCGACGAAGTCTCCCCAGAGCTGGCGGCACAGATTCGCGGCAAGGCCATCGCCGCCGGTTTCTATGCCTTCAACATGCCGGAGGAGGTGGGCGGTGGCGGTCTGGACTACCTGTCCCAGGCGCTGATCGAGCGTGAGCTGTCGAAGGTTTCCTGGGCGCTGCACGTGTTCGTCGCTCGCCCGTCGAAAATCCTCATGGCCTGCACCGGCGACCAGATCAACGATTACCTGTTGCCGTGCATTCAGGGCGAGAAGATTGATTGCTTCGCACTGACCGAACCGGGCGCCGGCTCCGACGCCAATGCGATCAAGACCCGCGCCGTGCGCGAGGGCGATGACTTCATTCTCAACGGCAGCAAGCACTTCATCAGCCACGCCGGCCACGCCGATTTCGCCATCGTCTTCGCCGTCACTGACACCTACGAACACAACGGCAAAAAGCGTAACGCCGTGACCTCGTTCCTGGTCGATCGCAACACGCCGGGCATGACCATTCGCCGTGGTCCGAAATGCGTGAGCAATCGCGGTTATCACACCTTCGAAATGTTCTTCGACGATTGCCGCGTACCGGCTTCCAAAGTGTTGGGCGAAGTCGGCAAGGGCTGGGACGTGGCCAACGCCTGGCTCACCGCCGGGCGGGTGATGGTCGCCGCCAACTGCGTCGGTCAGGCGCAACGCGCGCTGGATGTGTCGCTGCAATGGGCGGCGGATCGCAAGCAGTTCGGCCAGCCGATCGGCACCTATCAGGGCATCTCGTTCAAGCTCGCGGACATGGTCACGCAGATCCGCGCGGCCGAACTGCTGACCCTGCACACCGCCTGGAAAATGGACCAGGGCACCATGACCGATGGCGAGGCCGGCATGGCCAAGCTGTTCGCCAGTGAGGTGCTCGGCAAAGTCGCCGATGAAGCGGTGCAGATTTTCGGCGGCATGGGCCTGATGGATGAATGCCCGGTGGAACGCATCTGGCGTAACGCCCGGATCGAGCGCGTCTGGGAAGGCACCTCGGAGATCCAGCGGCACATCATTTCCCGCGAATTACTGCGGCCGCTGCTGCGCTGATCGCCCCGGAGAATTTCTATGTCGCAGACGATTCGTGACAACCTCAAACGCCTGCTCGCGCCGCGTCATCTGGCGTTTGTCGGTGGCCGCAGCATGGCCCGCGCGCTCAAGCGTTGCGCCGAAGGTGGCTACCAGGGGCAGATGTGGCTGGTGAACCCGCAGCATGAAAGCCTTGAAGGTGTGCCGTGTGTGCGCAGCATCGCCGAACTGCCGTGCGGCCCGGACGCGGTGTTCATCGCCACCAACCGTGAACTGACCCTGACCTGCGTGGCCGAACTGGCCGCCAAAGGCGCGGGCGGCGCGATCTGCTACGCCTCCGGGTTTGCCGAAACCGGCGCCGAAGGCCAGGCCTTGCAGCAGCAGTTGCTGAAAGCGGCCGGCAGCATGGCCTTGCTCGGCCCTAACTGCTACGGCTTGCTCGATTACCTGCACAGCTCCGCGTTGTGGCCGGTGGCCCATGGCGGCAAACCGGTGGAGAAGGGCGTCGCCGTCCTGACCCAGAGCGGCAACTTCGCCTACAACCTGTCGATGAGCGACCGCTCGCTGCCGGTGGCCTACATGGCGTCGGTCGGTAATCAGGCGCAATTGGGCATCGCCGAATTGATGGACGTGCTGCTCGATGAACCGCGCGTCACCGCCATCGGCTTGCACCTCGAAGGCCTGAAAAACGTGCCGGGTTTCGCCCGCGCCGCGCACAAGGCGTTGGAGAAGGGCATTCCGATCATCGCCCTGAAAACCGGCGTGTCGCAGATCGGCGCCGAACTGGCGCTCAGCCACACCAGTTCGCTGTCCGGTTCCGATGCGCTGTATGACAGCCTGTTTGCGCGTCTGGGCGTGATCCGCGTCAGTGGCCCGGTGAGTTTTGTCGAAACCCTCAAGGCTGCTGCGTGCGGCAAGCTACCAGCAGGCAACAGCCTGATTGCGCTCGCCTGTTCTGGCGGCGATGCCGGGCTGATTGCTGACTATGCCGAACGCAATGACCTGAGCTTGCCCAAGCTCGATGCCGGTCAAATCAACGAACTGGCGCAGGTGCTGCCCAGCTACGCCAACCTGGTCAATCCGCTGGATTTCACCACTGCAATTTGGGGTGATGGCGAAGCGTTGAACCGCATGCTCGACAGCGCCCTGCGCACCGAAGCGGACGCGGCGATGCTGGTGCTGGATTACCCGTCTGAATCCACCGGCGAACGCAAAGAATGTGACCTGCTGCTGGAGCTGTTTTGCGCCGCGTTGGTTCGCCACGGCAAGACCGGTTTCGTCACCTCGGCGTTTCCCGAACTGCTGCCGGCCCACGCCCGTGAGCGTCTGCATGCGCAAGGCGTGGCGGCGTTGCAAGGGGTGGAGGACGGCTTGGCGGCATGGGGACGAATCGCCGGTTATCAGCGCAATCGTCAAGCCTTGTTGGCGCTCGGTGAATCGGCGCTGGTGCCGCATTGTCCGCACGCCTTGGTTGGCGAAGGACGCCTGCTCAACGAGTGGGAATCCAAAACGGCATTGCGCGCCTTTGGCCTGCCGACGCCCAACGGTGTCTTGAGCACGCCAGCCAACGCTCTGACGGATGCCAATGCACTGGGTTACCCCTTGGTGCTCAAAGCGGTCAGCGCGCAACTGCCCCACAAAACCGAAGCCGGTGCCGTGGCGCTGAACCTCAAGGACGGCGCGGCCCTGAGCGCCGCGCTGGAAAAAATGCGTGCGAGCATTGCCGATTACGCGCCGCACGTGCCGTTCGATCAGGTGCTGCTGGAACCAATGGCCAAGCCACCGTTGGCCGAATTGATCGTCGGCATCAAACGCGAAAACGACTTCGGCCTCGCCTTGGTCATCGGCGCGGGCGGGATACTGGTGGAGTTGCTCAAGGACAGTCGCAGCCTGCTGCTGCCGACCACCGACGGCGCCATTCGCAAGGCCGTGTCGAGCCTGCGCAGTGCTGCATTGCTGCAAGGGTTTCGCGGGCGCGAAACAGCGGACCTGGACTCGCTGGTCGCGGCGATCCGCGCGGTGGCCGATTACGCCTGTGAGAACGCCGGTCAACTGCTGGAACTCGATGTGAACCCATTGTTGGTCGGTGCCGCTGGCACGACTGCGGTCGATGCGTTGATTCGCCTTGGCCACGAGTGAGGATGTGAACATGCAAACCACAACATTGACGGGCGGCCAGGCACTGGTGCGATTGCTGGCCAACTACGGCGTCGACACCGTGTTCGGGATTCCCGGCGTGCACACGCTGGAGTTGTATCGCGGCTTGCCCGGCAGTGGCATTCGCCATGTGCTGACCCGCCACGAGCAAGGCGCCAGTTTCATGGCCGACGGCTACGCCCGGGTCAGTGGCAAACCGGGCGTGTGCTTCATCATCACCGGTCCCGGTGTGACCAACGCCGCGACCGGTATTGGCCAAGCGTATGCCGACTCGATTCCGATGCTGGTGATTTCCAGCGTCAACCACACCGCCAGCCTCGGCAAGGGCTGGGGCTGCCTGCACGAAACCCAGGATCAACGCGCGATGACCGCGCCGATCACCGCCTTCTCGGCGGTGGCGCTGAGCACTGACGATCTGCCTGAATTGATCGCCCGTGCCTACGCGGTGTTCGACAGCGAACGTCCGCGCCCGGTGCACATTTCGGTGCCGCTGGACGTGCTGTCAGCAAAAATAAGCCGCGACTGGAGTAGCGACGTGGTCCGTCGTCCCGGTCGTGGCGCCGCCTCAACCACCGCGCTGGAAGAAGCCGTGGCCAAGCTGCAAAACGCCAAGCGGCCGATGATCATTGCGGGCGGTGGCGCATTGAACGCGCAGCAAGCAGTGCAAGACATCAGCAACCGACTCGCCGCGCCACTGTTCACCAGCGTCGCCGGCAAAGGCTTGTTGCCGCCGGATGCACCGCTCAATGCGGGCTCGACCCTGTGCGTCGAGCCCGGCTGGAACCTGATCGCCGAGGCCGACGTGGTGTTGGCGGTTGGCACCGAAATGGCCGACACCGATTTCTGGCGAGAGCGTCTGCCACTGAATGCCGAACTGCTGCGGGTGGACATCGACCCACGCAAATTCAACGACTTTTACCCTTGTGCGGTGGCGTTGCACGGTGACGCGCAACAAACCCTTGCAGCGTTGCTGGAACGCCTGCCGCCCGCCACGCGCGATGCCAGCGCGGCGATTGCCGCCGTCGCGGCAATGCGTGAAGCGGTGAAGCAGGGCCACGGCCCGTTGCAGTCGATTCACCAGGCGATACTCGAACGTATCGCCGCAGAGCTGCCGGACGACGCGTTCATCAGCACCGACATGACCCAGCTGGCCTACACCGGCAACTACGCCTTCAACAGCCTGGCAACCCGCAGCTGGTTGCACCCGACCGGCTACGGCACGTTGGGGTATGGCTTGCCGGCGGGCATCGGCGCCAAGTTCGGCGCGCCGCAGCGGCCGGGTCTGGTGCTGGTCGGCGACGGCGGTTTCCTCTACACCGCGCAAGAACTGGCGACCGCCGTCGAAGAACTCGACAGTCCGCTGGTGGTGCTGCTGTGGAACAACGACGCGCTGGGGCAGATTCGCGACGACATGCTCGGGCTCGACATCGAACCGATTGGCGTACTGCCGCGCAACCCGGACTTCGCCGCCCTCGGTCGCGCGTTCGGCTGCACAGTGAGCCAGCCGCAAAGCCTGGCCGAGCTGCAAACCGATTTGCGCCACGGCTTCAAGCGCAACGGCGTGACCCTGATCGAACTCAAGCATGCGTGCGCGCACTGATTTTCATTTTTTGGCAGAGGTATCGCCATGCGCTTTTCTGATCTGACACAACGCATCGCCGGAGACGGCGCTGCCGCCTGGGACATTCATTACCGCGCGCTGGCGCTGCAGGAGCAGGGTGAAGATATCCTGCTGCTGTCGGTCGGCGACCCGGATTTCGATACGCCGGCGCCGATTGTGCAAGCCGCCATCGACAGCCTGTTGTCCGGCCATACTCACTACGCCGACGTGCGTGGCAAGCGTGCCCTGCGTGAAAGCATCGCCCGGCACTACGGGCGCCGCAGCGGCCAACAGGTTTCGGCCGATCAAGTCATCGTGCTGGCCGGCGCGCAATGCGCGTTGTTCAGCGTTGCCCAATGCGTGCTCAACCCCGGTGATGAAGTGATTGTCGCCGAACCGATGTACGTGACGTATGAAGCCGTGTTTGGTGCGTGTGGCGCGGTGGTGGTGCCGGTGCCGGTGCGTTCCGAAAACGGTTTTCGCGTGTTGCCTGAAGACGTCGCCGCCCGCATCACGCCGCGCACTCGGGCCTTGGCACTGAACAGCCCGCACAATCCGTCCGGGGCCAGTTTATCGCGGGCCACCTGGCAAGCGCTGGCAGACCTGTGCATCGCCCACGACCTGTGGCTGATTTCCGATGAGGTCTACAGCGAATTGTTGTTTGACGGCGAGCATGTCAGCCCGGCGAGTTTGCCGGGCATGGCCGAGCGCACCGCGACACTCAACAGTTTGTCGAAATCCCACGCCATGACCGGTTGGCGAATCGGCTGGGCTGTCGTACCACCGGCCCTGGCGGCACATCTGGAAAACCTTGCGCTGTGCATGCTGTACGGCTTGCCGGACTTCGTGCAGGACGCCGCCGTCGTCGCCCTCGAAAGCCATTTGCCGGAACTGGACGCGATGCGCGAAGCCTATCGCCAACGCCGTGATCTGGTCTGCGAATGCCTGGCTGATTGCCCCGGCGTGCGCGCCTTGAAACCCGATGGCGGCATGTTCGTGATGGTCGACATTCGTGACACAGGCCTCAGTGCCCAGGCGTTTGCTGACCGCTTGCTCGACCGCCATGGCGTATCAGTTTTGGCCGGTGAAGCCTTCGGTCCGAGCGCCGCAGGGCACATTCGACTGGGCCTGGTGTTGGGTGCGGAGCCGTTGCGTGACGCCTGCCAGCGCATTACCCGCTGCGCCATTGAACTGCTGGAGTCCCCCATTCATGCATAACCACACCACGCTGTTTATCGATGGTCGCTGGCAAACCCCGTCGGGGCGGGGCATTGCCGAAGTGATCAACCCGGCCACAGAAGAAGTCGCAGGCTCGGTGCCGCTGGGCGATGAGCGCGATGTCGACAGCGCGGTGGCCGCCGCACGCAAGGCGTTCAATTCATGGTCACGCATGCCGTCGAGCGTGCGTGCCGGTTATATCCGCGCCATCGCCGAGCAGTTGCGCGCGCGGGCTGACGAGATGGCTTCGGTCATTACCGCTGAACTGGGCATGCCGGTGCAATGGTGCCGCTCGGTGCAAGTCGACGGGCCGATCATCGGGCTGGAGCACTACGTCGAGCTCGCAGGCCTGATGGACGAAGTGCGTGAGGTCGGCAACTCGCTGGTGATTCGCGAAGCGGTGGGCGTGTGCGCCTTCATCAACCCGTGGAATTACCCGCTGCATCAATTGATCGGCAAGCTCGCCCCGGCGCTGGCCGCTGGTTGCACCGTGGTGGTCAAACCCAGTCAGGAAACCCCGCTGCACGCCTTTTTGCTGGCGCAGATGATCGAAGCCATCGGCTTGCCGGCCGGTGTGTTCAACCTGGTCAGCGGGCCCGGCTCGAAGGTCGGTGAAGCGCTGGCCAAACACCCGGACGTCGACATGGTCTCGTTCACCGGCTCGACCGGTGCCGGCGTTCGCGTGGCGCAAGCGGCCGCGCCGTCGGTAAAACGAGTGTGCCTGGAACTCGGCGGCAAGTCGCCGCTGCTGATTGCCGAAGACGCGGACCTCGCCGCCGCCGTGCGTTACGGCGTGCAGGATGTGATGATCAACTCCGGCCAGACCTGCACCGCGTTGACCCGCATGTTGCTGCCGGCCAGTCGTTACGCCGAAGCCGTGGAACTGGCCATCGCCGAAACCCGGAACCTGCACATGGGCGATCCTCTGGACCCGAACAGTTTCCTCGGGCCCATGTGCTCGGCAGCGCAACGTCGTACCGTGCTTGATTACATTAAGGTCGGCCAGCAGGAGGGCGCACGGTTGGTGTATGGCGGGGACACGGCGGGCGAGTTCGAGCGTGGTTTCTACGTCCCCCCGACGCTGTTCGCCGATGTCGACAACCGTATGCGCATCGCTCAGGAAGAAATCTTCGGCCCGGTGCTGTGCCTGATTCCCTACACCGATGAAGCGCAGGCAATCCAGATCGCCAATGATTCACCGTTCGGCCTGTCCAGCGGCGTCTGGGCCGGCAGCGCCGAGCGCGCCTTGCAGCTTGGGCGGCAACTGCGTGCCGGGCAGTGCTTCCTCAACGGCGCTGTCTTCAATTATCAGGCGCCGTTCGGTGGCTACAAACAATCGGGCAATGGCCGGGAATGGGGCGAGGAAGGGCTCAACGAGTTCGTTGAAGTGAAGGCGATTCAGGTGTAATCGTCCAATGACCCCGCGCGTTACCGCCTTCAAATTCAACGTGTGTAAACGTTTAAGGAATTGCCATGAAAGTACTGATCGTCCACGCCCACCCGGAGCCGAAGTCCTTCACCGCCGCGTTGCGTGACCAGGCTGTCGCAACCCTGCAAGCCCAGGGGCATGAAGTTCAGGTCAGCGATTTGTACGCGATGAACTGGAACCCGGTGGCAAGCGCCGATGACTTTTCTTCGCGAGAGAATCCGGAGTATCTGGTGTATGCGCTGGAGCAACGTCTTGGGGTGAAGAGCCAGTCATTGGCGCCGGACATCCAGCAAGAACTCGACAAACTGCTGTGGGCTGACCTGCTGATCCTCAATTTCCCGATTTTCTGGTTCTCGGCCCCGGCCATGCTCAAGGGCTGGATTGACCGGGTGCTGGTGTCGGGGATCTGCTACGGCGGCAAACGCTTTTACGACCAGGGCGGCTTGAGCGGCAAGAAAGCGCTGGTGACCGTTACCCTGGGCGGGCGCGAGCACATGTTCGGTGACGGCGCGATTCACGGTCCGCTGGAAGACATGCTGCGACCGATTCTGCGCGGCACGCTGGCGTATGTCGGCTTCGAGGTGCTGGAACCGTTCGTGGCCTGGCATGTGCCGTACATCAGCGACGAAGCGCGCAAGGAGTTCCTGCAGGGTTATCAGCAGCGTCTGGAACACTTGAGCGATGACCTGCCGATGCAGTTTCCGCGCTTGTCGCAGTTTGATGAGGCGCTGAATCCGTTGCCTGTCTGACGCGGATTGTTACCCAGGAATTTGATGGTGCATTTTCGGGCTCCATCGCGGGCAAGCCCGCTCCCACAGTGGATTGCATTCTTCCTGAACGAATGCAATCCACTGTGGGAGCGGGCTTGCCCGCGATGAGGCCAGTGAAATCAGCCCAAGAATCAGCTATCTGCCTCGGGCACTGGCTACCAGGCCTAGATTTCTTTCACCGGCGTTTCACCCTCGACCCCTTTGATCAACCCGATGACGTGCAGGCAATCGGCTTTGTTCACATACGACTCACCACTGGCAATCGTCTCGTGATTCCCCGCCCTCAACCGCCAGCGCCATTGTCCTTTGCCGGTGCTCGGGGTGCCTTTGGACTGCCTGTAGATCTCGAAATACATACTGCTCGCTCCATGCGATGGGTTATAGCGACAACCAGTGTGACGCATCGGGGGCAAGCCTAGCGGAGCTGGCTTTTTTGGCCATCCAGCATTTGTTTCCAGGCATTTGAAAATATTTCTGCCGGCGCCAGCGGGCCGGTGGGAATGGCCAATTCCCCCTCGGATTCGCCCTTGCATCACCTTCCTCGGTCCTGCTTAATACGATTCGGTTCATGCGTCGAGCACCTGTCGATGCCCCCGGATTGTCGTAAAACCACTATAAAAAAGAGCAATCAATTGACTCATCAGCACGGAACGCATCTGACCGGGCCTCTGGCGTTGTCGCTCGTCATCCCGGTGTTCAATGAAGCAGCGACCGTCGATTTGTTCATCGCGCGGATCAATGACGTCTTCAACCAAGAGACGCTGATTGGTCTGGAGCTGGTTTTCGTCAACGACGGCAGCACCGACGCCACACTGGACCTGCTGCTGGAACGCCAGCAGACAGATCCACGCCTGCGCATCGTCGACCTGAGTCGTAATTTCGGCAAGGAAGCGGCGCTGACTGCGGGTTTACAGACGGCTACCGGACAGGTCGTGGTGCCGATCGATGTCGATTTGCAGGACCCGCCTGAAGTCATTCTTGAAATGATCGCCCGCTGGCGTGAAGGCTATGAAGTGGTGCTGGGCCATCGTGTGAGTCGCAACACCGACTCCTGGGCCAAACAGACCTCGGCCAACTGGTTCTACCGCCTGCACAACAAGATTGCCGAACAACACCTGCCGGAAAACGTCGGTGATTTCCGGCTCATGGACCGTTGCGTGGTCGATGCCTTGCAGACACTGCCCGAGTCCCGACGCTTCATGAAAGGCCTGTTCGCCTGGGTCGGATTTCGCACCACTTACGTGAACTACGAGCGCCCCGAACGGGTGGCGGGGGCGACCAAGTTCAACGGCTGGCGCTTGTGGAATTTCGCCCTGGAAGGCATCACCAGTTTCAGCACTGAACCGCTGCGGGTCTGGACCTACCTTGGTCTGGTTGTTTCGCTGATTTCTTTCGCGTTCGCCATTTTCATCATCCTGCGCACCTTGATTTCCGGAATTGACCTGCCGGGTTACGCCTCGCTGATGGTCGCCGTGACTTTTCTGGGTGGCTTGCAATTGATCGGCATCGGCGTGCTGGGTGAATACCTGGGCCGGACCTACATCGAATCCAAGCGCCGCCCGGTTTTCTTGGTGCGTCGTGTCTACGACCCCAAGGACTGAAGCATGGACCTCAAGGAAACCGACATCCTCGGTTCGAGCATCGACCAGCATTGGTATTACGCCTCCAAAGCGGCTGCGACCATGCGCTTGTTGGGCAACACACCTTTCACAAAGATTCTCGATGTGGGCGCAGGCTCCGGGTTCTTTACTCACCACTTGCTAAAGCATTCACCGGCCACCGAGGCGTGGTGCGTAGACATTAGTTATGAAGCTGACTCGGACACGACCACCGCCGCAAAACCCGTGCATTACCGACGCGCAGTCGACGCGCTGGATGCCGACCTGGTGCTGCTGATGGACGTGCTGGAGCATGTCGATGACGACGTCGGTTTGCTCAAGGCGTATGTGGATAAAGTCCCGTCCGGCAGTCGATTCCTGATGACGGTGCCCGCGTTTCAGTTTCTGTGGAGCGGACACGATGACTTTCTTGAACACAAACGCCGATACACCTTGGCTCAGCTGGAAACGGTGGCGCGCGATGCCGGGCTGACGGTGAAGCAGGGTGCTTACTACTTCGGCCTGGTGTTCCCGATAGCAGCCACATTGCGGCTGCTGCCCAAAGGCGCGCAACCGTCACCGCCGCGCTCGCAACTCAAGCGACATCACCCGTTGGTCAATTCGATCCTGAAGACGCTGTGCCGCCTCGAATTGCCGCTTATGGGCGCCAATCGCTGGGCGGGTCTGACGGTGTTTGTGCTGGCGCAGAAGCCGTGACGTCGGCCGAAAAATCCGCCCTGATCAAGCGTGGCCTGCGTTTTGCCGTGACCGGATTGTTCGTCACGGCGCTGCATGCGCTGGTGGCCGTGCTGTTCATCAATTTCGTGGTGGCGCAGCCACCACTGGCCAACGGCGTGGCTTTTGCCGTGGCGACGGTGGTGTCTTACGTGATCAACACCACCTGGAGTTTTTCCGCACGGTTGCACGGCCGAACGCTGCTGCGTTTCATGATGGTGTCCGGTGCCGGTTTTCTGCTGGCGATGCTGGTGGCGTGGGCCGCGCAATTGGCCGGGCTGCATTATTTGCTGGGGATTGGCGCGGTGGCGCTGACTATTCCGGCATTTACCTTTGTACTGCATAACTTCTGGACGTATCGATGAAGGACTTGGTTAAGCAGTTGCCGATCAACCTGTTGCCTGTGTTGATCGGTGTTCTGGCCTTTTTCATCGTCGTTGGGCCAAGGGCGCTGAACCCTCAAAACATTGCATGGCTGGGTAATGGTGATCCGGCGACGCATTATCTGGGCTGGGTGTTTTTCCGACAGTCGCCCTGGACCTTTCCCATTGGACTCAATCCTTCCTATGGGCTGGAATTGAGCAATGGCATCATTTTCTCTGACTCCAATCCACTGCTGGCATTCTTGTTCAAACCGTTCGCCTCTCTGTTGCCAACGCCTTTCCAGTATTTCGGACTCTGGTTCCTGGCCTGCTTCGTTTTACAGGCCTGGTTTGCCTGGAAACTGGTAGGGCTGGTGTCGACCCACGTGGGTGTGCGTGCCGTGAGTACGGCGTTGTTCCTGTTTGTTCCGCCCATGCTCATGCGCATGCCTTTCCATTTGTCCCTGGGTGGGCATTTTCTGGTGTTGGCCTCGTTGTATCTGGCGCTGCACCCGCAATTGCGTCGTCGACGCCTGGTCTGGGGGGCGTTGCTAGCGGCGGCCGCGTTGATCCATGCGTATTTTTTGGCGATGGTTGCAGTGATCTGGATCGCCGATCTCACGAGCGGCTATTTCAAGAAAAAACTGACGCTGCAGTCTGCTGCCATCGAATTGATCGGGCTGTTTTCGCTGGTCACTGTTTGCTGCTGGCAGGCGGGCTATTTTTCGGTGGGCAGCGAGGGTGCGATATCGGCCGGTTTTGGTCTGTACGCCATGAACCTGCTGTCGCTGATCGATCCGGGGAACTGGGCGGGGCAGTGGTCCTATGTGCTGAAGGATTTACCCGGTGTTCAAGGGCTCGGTGAGGTTGAAGGATTTCTTTTCCTTGGCCTTGGGCTGATGACGCTGGGCATTTGCGCACTGGTGGGGTTACTTCAAGGCCGTACAGGTTTTTTCCAGCGACTGCGGCGCTGGCCGTTATTGCTGGTAGCGTTGGTGGGACTGGGCCTGTTCTCGATTTCCAACCATGTGGCTTTAGGCTCGCTCGATATAACCTTTCCACTGCCGCCTTGGGTGATTTCAATCGCCAACGTCTTCCGTGCTTCCGGGCGGATGTTCTGGCCGCTGTACTACGCGTTTATCTTCGCCATGATTTTCCTGGTGATCCGCGCCAATACCTCCCGCACCGCCGTGAGTCTGTTGTCCCTGGCATTGCTGATACAGGTGCTGGACACCCATGCCGGCTGGGCCGGCGTTCGCAAGCAGTTGATGGTTGAACCCGCATCGAAGTGGGCCTCGCCCATGGTCGATCCCTTCTGGAACAGTGCAGCGGCTCATTACCGGAACATTCGTTGGGTGGTTCCGCAAAACCAGTCCCCAAACTGGATGGCAGTGGCTGATTTTGCCAGCGCCCATGGCCTTGCCACGAATGCCGTTTACCTGGGGCGGGTGGACACGGGCAATTGGATAAAATCCGGGCAGGACACCGCGCGTGAAATGGCGTCGGGCAAGTACGACGCTGATTCGTTGTACCTGTTCGATGACCGTGCCTGGATGCAGGCCGTGAGAAACGTGAATACCCCAACGGATCTGTTCGCCAGGATTGACGGGTTCACGGTGCTTGCTCCGGGCTGGAAACAGTGCAGCGCCTGCACACAGGCTACCTCGCAAATCAATCCGCTGGAGTTGGTTCCATCGCTGGAGCCCGGACAAAAAACGCTGTTCAACACCGGCAGCAAAGGCGGGGCGCTGCTGGCCAAGGGGTGGTCCGATACCGAACTTTGGGGGACCTGGTCCAAGGAGCCTGAAGCTGAAGTCATGTTCCGGGTCCCGGCGCCCGTGCATTCCTTGCGTCTGGAGGCCACGGCGTTCCTTCCTCCCGGGCATGCTCGCCAACGTGTCGCCATCAGCATCAATGACCTGCCGGCCATGAATACTCTGCTTGAGCAGGCCGATGGCAATGTTATCGAAATGCCGCTCACCACCGAGATGCAAGCGCGGGTAGCGAGTCAGGGTGTACTGAGGCTGCAATTTCAGTTTGCCGATGCCGTCAGTCCAAAACAGTTCGCAATGGGCCAGGACGTGCGACAACTCGCACTCGGATTGAAGGCCTTGACGGTCAATTGATGGCCGTTGCACGTAGACGCTCCCCTCGCGCCTTTCTACACTGCCGTGAGTGTCGGGGACCGGGGGCAATGAATGAATCGCAATGAACTGCGCAAGGCGGACATCAACCTGATGGTGGTGTTCGAAACGTTGATGCTCGAGCGTAACGTGACGCGGGTTGCGGAGAAGCTGTTTCTCGGGCAGCCGACCATCAGTGCCGCGCTCAATCGCCTGCGCACGATGTTCAATGACCCGTTGTTCATTCGCGTCGGCCATCGCATGGAGCCGACGGCCCGCGCCGAGGAACTGATTCAGTACCTGTCGCCGGCGCTGGATTCGCTGTCGGTGGCCCTGAGCCTGACCCACGATTTCGACCCCGCCAGCAGCACCATGACCTTTCGCATCGGGTTGTCGGATGACGTCGAGTTCGGTCTGCTGCCGCCGCTGTTGCGGGCCTTGCGCCAGGAAGCTCCGAAGGTGGTGTTCGTGGTTCAGCACGTCGACTACTGGCGCATACCGGACTTGTTGGCGTCCGGCGACATCACCGTCGGCATCAGCCAGACCCGCGGCCTGCCAGCCAATGCCAAGCGCAAGCTGTTGCGGCACATTCAACCGAGCATCTTGCGCGCCGATGCGTCCGACACACCGCTGACGCTCGATGAATATTGCTCACGCCCTCATGTGCTGGTTTCCCACACCGCAAATGTCAGTGGTTACGCCGATGAGTGGCTGGCGGAGATTGGTCGCACGCGCCAGGTCGTCCTTTCCGTGCCGCAATACAGTGCGTTGCCGGCCTTGCTCGCCGGCACTGATTTGATTGCCAGCCTGCCGGATTACACCGCCGAAGCCATGGCCGCCTCTGGCTTGCTGTTCAAGGAACCCTTTCCGTTCAAGACCCCGACGCTGGACTTGTCGATGGTCTGGCTGAGCCATGTCGATACCGACCCCGCTGAACGCTGGTTGCGTTCGCGTCTGGAGGGGTTCATGAGTGAACGTTCGTCACTGCCGTTGGCCCAGTGAGTCGTCGGTCAACGCTGTGTTATACGTAGGACCTTTCTGCACACTCTTTCTGCACACCCTTTCTGGAGCCGCGTCATGCCACACCTGCACATGGAATACACCGCCAACCTGCCCGGGCTGAACGCCGACGTGGCGTTGATCCGGCTCAATAACACCCTGGTGGCTTCCGGTCAGTTTGCTGCGGAGTTCGACATCAAGAGCCGAGCGATGAAGGTCGAGACGTTCAAGGTGGGTACCGCGTTGGCTGAACGGGGGTTCGTCCATGTGAAGCTGGCGTTGTTGAGCGGTCGCTCGCCGCAGATCAAACAGCAACTGTCTGAAAACTTGCTGGCGGTGGTACAGGACCTTTGCGAGTGGCCGGCGGAGGTTGAAGTGCAACTGTGTGTCGAGATTCTCGACATTGATCGCGAGTCCTACGCCAAGACCGCCATCAGCCGCTGAGCTTCAAGCCATTGCCTGCTCGGCACAGACCTCGATCACCTGCTCGCGCAACCAGGTGTTGGCATTGTCCTGATCGGCACGTTGACTCCACTGCATGTCCAGGGTGAAACCCGGCAGCCCGTTGGGGGCTTCGCAGTGATTGAAGATCGCTTTGTTGGCCAGCAATTGCTGGATGCGACGGGGCAACGTCAGGATGAAGTCTGTGCCGGTGATGGTTTTCAGTGCCGCACTGTAGCTGTTGGCGCGCGCGACGACCTGCCGTTTGTGCGCCTGTTGCGCCAGCCAGCCGTCGACCCTGTTGGCGGTGGACGTCCATGGGGTCGGGAACACATGTCGGCGTTCGACAAAGGCTTGCAGGCTTAAACGCGGTTCCAGGGGTGTGGCGCGTTTGTCGAACACGCAGACCAAGTCATCTTCCAGCAACATTCGGGATTTGAAGCCGGTGTGGCTGCGATGGAAGTTTGGGCCGAAACAGATCACCAGATCGAGACTGCCATCGCGCAACTCTTCGACCGGAATATCGGTTTCGAATGTGTGCATGTTGACCATCACCGGCAGGTCGGCGAAGTCGAAGCGCTTCAACAGGCGCGGCAGAATCAGCTGCTCGAAATACTCCGGCGCGCAAATATTGAACGTCACCGCTTGCAAGGTCGGGTTAAACGCCGGGGCACTGACGTGACACAAGTTGATGCTTTCGAGAATTTTCTGCACATGCGCGTACATGGTGCTGGCTTTGTAGGTAGGGCGCATACCGGTGCGGGTATTGGTGAAGAGCTCGTCTTCAAAACTGATACGCAGCTTTTTCAGGCAGTAACTTACCGTGGACTGGCTGACGCAGAGTGCCGCCGACACACCGGTGACGCTGCTTTGCTCGTACACGGCGACAAATACCATGAGGTCTTGCATGTCGAGCTTTCTAAGCAAATTACTGTTCAGCATCCATTCTGACTCGCTGTGCTCCTTGCGCTGACAGTGCGCAAACGTGTGCGAACGATCCTAACGGAACGACCGTACCAGGAGAATGCCTTGTAGGAAGTTTCATTGAAAGGCGTGGGGTAGGGCGCGAATGATTGTTTAGCCAATCCGTAACCAAGGTTCTTCAAATCCAGATTTAAAGACATAACCGGCCGTGTGACGCTGCTGCTCATCTGTTCTCTGCGGTTTTTTCTATGGGCGATTGTCCCGTCGCACTTCCCTCCGAGTTGGCCTTCTGGGCGCTGTGGCATTGTCGTCACGCACGCCCACCGGATTCCTGCATTTCCCGTTGATTGTTCTGACAGGTCCCGCGCCCGGCGCTGGATCAAATCGGCGACGCCTGCGCGTTCGCCTGGCGCGGAAATAAGAGAATGCTCATGAGTAGTGCCACGACATCGTTCGCCACCTTGCAAGAAGCCCTGACCTTTCTCGAACAGAACCCGGATATCGAAATGTTCGAGCTGTTCATTCTCGACAACAACGGCGTGCCACGGGGCAAGTTGTTGCATCGCGATGAGCTGCTGGCGGTCTACGAAAGTGGCCGGCCATTGCCGAGTACCATTCTCGGCCTGACCATTAATGGCGATGACGTGGAAAACTCCGGACTGGTCTGGGATGTCGGCGATATTGACTGCCGCGCCTACCCGGTCAGCGGCAGCCTGACGCGCATGCCGTGGCGGCTGATTCCGACAGCGGCGGTGCAAGTCAGCATGCACCCCAAAGAAGGCATGCCGGCGACGATCGCTGATCCTCGGCACCTCCTGGCGAAAGTGATCGAAGACTTGCAGGCCGATGGCTATTACCCGGTCATGGCGGCAGAGCTGGAGTTTTATCTGCTGGACCAACAGCGCGACAGTCAGGGGCGACCGCAACCGGCGCGCGATGTCGACGGCGGGCGACCTCGCACGACTCAAGTCTACGGTTTGCGTGAACTGGAGCAGATCGAGCCGTTTCTGGCCGATCTCTACAGTGCCTGCAAGCTGCAAGGAATTCCGGCGCGCACGGCAATTTCCGAATATGCGCCGGGGCAAGTGGAAATTACCCTCGAACACCGCACCAATGCCCTACAGGCAATGGATGAAGCGGTGCGTTACAAACGGTTGGTCAAGGGCGTGGCCCATAAACACGGGATGACGGCGTGCTTCATGGCCAAACCCTTTGATGACCTGGCGGGCACCGGGATGCACATGCACGTCAGCCTGGCGGACAAAGAGGGCAACAACCTGTTCGCCAGCGAAGCGCCAGACGGCACACCACTGCTCAGACAAGCCGTCGGCGGGATGCTCAGCACCTTGCTCGATTCACTGCTGTTGTTCTGCCCGAATGCCAACTCCTATCGCCGATTCCAGACCAACAGCTACGCCCCCCTGGCGGCGACCTGGGGTGTGGACAACCGTACGGTGAGTTTGCGCGTGCCAGGCGGGCCTGCGTTTTCCCGGCACATCGAACACCGTATTTGCGGTGCCGACGCCAACCCGTACCTGGCCGCCGCGGCGATCCTGGCCGGCATCCATCGCGGTATCCGCGAACGATTGGACCCGGGTGCGCCGGTGGAAGGCAACGGGTACGCCCAGGCCACGGAGTTGTTGCCGACCGATTGGCTGACCACGTTACGTGCGCTTGAAGGTTCGACCTGGGCACGTGAAGCGTTCGGCGGCCCCTTCCTTGGCGTTTACCTGGCCGTAAAGCGCGCCGAGTACCGACAATTCATGGGCGAGGTCGGTGAACAGGATTGGCGCTGGTACCTGAACCAGGCCTGAAGCATTCTCAAATAATTGCGATGTGTGTCGCTGGTTTTCGAAGCCAACTATTCGTTGGCTTCTTTTTCACAAAAAATTGATGGTTGGGTACCTAACATAAGTGTTGTCACGGTCAATGAAATTTTCACATTTGCCGTAGGCACTTCTTTTTAGGAACAGCCGATCACCATGTTGAAGATTAAAGCCGTGCGCCCGGAATGGGTGACACTGATTGCCAGTGCCTTTTTGTTAGCCGCCTTCAATTTTGTGCTCTGGCAACACCTGTTTGAAATCACGACGTCCGACGGTAAAGGCATCGTCATGCGCGTGGCATTCGGGGCGATGATTCTGGCGGCGTTCAACATTGTGCTGACCTTGCTGGCGTTCAAACGTGTGTTGAAGCCGGTGCTGATGCTGATCTTCATGATCAGCGCCGGGGTGGCGTATTTCATGAGTCAATACGGTGTACTGATTGACACCGGCATGTTGCGTAACTTCGCACAAACCAATGCGACGGAAGTACGAGACTTACTCTCGTTGAAGTTGTTGGCTTATATCCTGTTCCTGGGTGTTTTGCCGTCATGGTTATTATGGAAAACCCCGGTTAATTATCGCCGTTGGCACCATGAGTTATTAAGTAAAGTTCTGGTGAGTGTTGTGTCGGCTACCGTCATCGGTGGTGTGGCACTGATTAACTATCAGGGCTTGTCCTCATTGTTCCGCAATCATCACGAGTTGCGCCTGATGGTCGTGCCGAGCAACTACATCGGTGCCTCCGCTGGCTATTTGCGCGAACAGGTTGCTTCGGCCCATCAACCCTTTGTCAAAATCGGCGAAGACGCGCAGAAGAATCCGACCTGGCAGGGCCGCGATCGCAAATCCCTGACGGTATTGGTGGTGGGCGAGAGCGCCCGGGCCGAGAACTTCGGCATCCTGGGCTATGACCGCGACACCACCCCGAAGCTGAGTAAAGAAGCCGGCCTGATCGCATTTACCGATGTGCATTCCTGCGGCACGGAAACCGCCGTGTCCGTGCCGTGCATGTTCTCCAACATGGGCCGCAAGGACTACAACGCCAGCAAGGCGAAGAATGAAGAAGGCCTGCTGGATGTACTCAAACGTGCCGGCCTGGAAGTGATCTGGCGTGATAACCAGTCGGGCTGCAAAGGCACTTGCGATCGGGTCACCCTCGACGACGTGAGCAACTTGAAAGACCCGGTACTGTGCGCCAACAGCGAATGCCGCGATGAAATCCTGCTGCAAGGTTTGCAACATTTTATCGACACACTCGATAAAGACACCGTGCTGGTCTTGCATCAAATGGGTAGCCATGGCCCTGAGTACTTCAAGCGTTACCCGAAGGAGTTCGAGCGCTTCACCCCGGTTTGCGAAAGCAACGCACTGAACAATTGCAGTCGCGAAAGTATCGTCAATGGTTACGACAACACGCTGGTGTATACCGACCACGTACTGTCGAGCCTGATCGATCTGTTGCGCAAGAACCAGGAAAAAGTCGACACCGCGATGCTGTACCTGTCCGACCACGGCGAGTCGTTGGGTGAATACAACCTGTTCTTGCACGGCACGCCTTACATGCTGGCGCCAGAACAACAGAAGCACGTGGCCATGCTGGCGTGGTTTTCCGACAGCTTTCAGAAATCGTTCTCGGTGGACACCCAATGCCTGCAGCTGACTCGCGACAAACCGTTGAGCCAGGACAACCTGTTCCATTCGATGCTGGGGCTGCTGGAAGTCAGTAGCAAGGTCTACAACCCGGACCTGGATATGTTCGCCGGGTGTCGTGGTGCAGCTGGCGACGGTGTGCTGGCCAAGAAATGAAGGCTTCAAGCTTTTTACGCACCGGCCGCTAACAGGCAGCCGGTAGAGTCACTACCAAGAGTCATTGCACATGTCTGCGCAACCCACATCCGCCATCGAGCTTGAGTTCGCCCGGCGCTACGATCAGGAACACGCCCGCGTCTGCCAGCAGCCGCAACCGCGTAGCCTGACGGGGCGTCTGGCGTTCTGGCGCGAGGAAAACCTGGTGCGCAATGCGCTCAAGGTTGCGGGCGAGCCGGGGTTGATCCTTGACGTGGCGTGCGGCGCCGGGCGTTTCTGGCCGGTGCTGGCGGAGCATGCGAACCGCGTGATCCTCGCGTCGGACCCGTCTCAGGACATGCTCAACCATGCGCAGACTCATCATCCGCAGAGCTTGCTCAAGCGGATCAAGACCTTCCAGAGTTCAGCCTTCACCCTTGGACTGTCGGCGAATGCAGTGGACTGCATTTTTTGCATGCACCTGTTTCAGCACATCACCTGCGCCGAACATCGATTGGCGATGCTTGAGGAGTTCCATCGGGTCAGTCGCGATACGGTCATTGTTGCAGTGCGGGTGGACGGATTGTTCAAGCTGCGGCTACCCGAAATAGCGACCGCTAACGCTCCACAGCTGGTCAGCAAGGTCGAGATTGAAGCCGAATTCAAACAGGCGGGTTTTCGCGTGTTGCGTCATAAAGATTTCCTCCCGGGCTGCACGTGGATGCGGGTCTACGTACTGAGTAAGACCAGCTAGTCTCCACTTGTCAGACTTTTCTTGCCGTCGGGTAGGTCTTTTCGCTAAAGCTCTTGTTCAGTGGATGCGCGGAAATCGCCGGGGGCGATATATACTGCGCGCCATTCTTCAAGGGAGAGCCGTGTGGCCATCGATATTCACTGGATTCGCGACAACGATAGCCTCGGTCAGTTTTGCGCCGAGTGGCAGCAGTTGCCATTCGTTGCCCTCGACACCGAATTCATGCGGGTCGACACCTTTTACCCGATCGCAGGCCTGCTGCAGATCGGCGATGGCGTACGCGCTTACCTGATAGACCCGCTGACCATCGACAATTGGCAGCCCTTGGCCGCGTTGCTGGAAAACCCGGCCGTGGTCAAAGTCGTCCATGCCTGCAGCGAAGACCTCGAAGTGCTGTTGCGCCTGACCGGCAGCCTGCCAGCGCCGTTGTTCGATACGCAACTGGCGGCGGCCTACCTGAACCTGGGCTTTTCCATGGGGTATTCGCGGTTGGTGCAAGAGGTGCTCGGCATCGACCTGCCCAAGGGCGAGACCCGTTCCGACTGGCTGCAACGTCCGCTTTCCGACACCCAAATCAGCTACGCCGCCGAAGATGCTTTGCATTTGGCGGAAGTTTTCGTACAGCTTCGTCCGAAGCTTTCTGACGACAAGTATGCCTGGGTCCTGGAAGACGGCGCCGAGCTGGTGGCCAACCTGCGCCGCGAGGTCGACCCTTACGAGGTCTACCGCGACGCCAAACTGGCCTGGAAGCTGTCTCGCGCCCAACTCGCCGTGTTGCGTGAACTGTGCGCCTGGCGCGAGCGCGAAGCCCGCGCCCGGGATCTGCCGCGCAATCGTATCGTTCGTGAGCATTCGTTGTGGCCGCTGGCGCGGACTCAGCCGGACAACCTCGGCGCGCTGGCGAAAATCGAAGACATGCACCCGCGTACCGTGCGTCAGGATGGCGAGTTTCTGCTTGATCTGATCAAGCGTTCCGGCAGTGTGTCGCCTGATCAATGGCCGCCAACCGTGCCGGAGCCGTTGCCGGTGGATGCCGCCGCACTGGTCAAACAATTGCGCGCTATCGGCCAGGCCGAAGCCGAACGCTTGAACATCGCGCCGGAATTGATGCTGCGCAAGAAAACCCTGGAAGCGCTGCTCAAGAGCGGCTTCCCCAATGGTCCTTACCAATTGCCTGATTCGTTGCGTGGCTGGCGCCGCGAATTGATGGGCCAGGCGCTGCTCGACAGCCTGGCCACCGCCGGAGAACAGCCTTGAAACGTATTTGTTCGATCTACCGCAGCTCGAAAAGAAGTGAAATGTACCTCTATGTGCTCAAAAGCGATGCACTGGAGCGCGTCCCGGACTCATTGATGGCGGCCTTCGGCAAAGCCATCCATGCGTTCGACCTGGTGCTGACCCCCGAGCGCAAGTTGTCGCGCGAAGACATCGCCGTGGTTCTGGAAAATCTCGACACGCAGGGTTATCACCTGCAAATGCCGCCCGCCGAGGACGAGTACATCGAGCACTTGCCGGAAGAATTGCTGCGACGCAACGACCCGATGTGAGGGGCTGACAGGTTCTGTTCAGGACCTTCATGAAACACTGGAACAATTTTTGATGATGGCTATAGCGAGGGCGCGACCTGCCTTCGGTGGCCGTCTGCACTGTTTTTGAAAGGTTTAACCATGCGCGTTCTGATTGCTGAACACGATCACCCTGTGTACGCCCAATTGTTGCGTCAGGCAGCGCCAGAGCTGGAAGTGCTGACCAGTGGCGACTCCGCCGAGCTGGCCCGTCAGGCGGCGGACTGCCCGGTGTGGCTGGGCCAGCCGGATTTACTCGCGACACTCCTGCGTCAGGGCCACCAGCCACAGTGGCTGCAATCGACCTGGGCGGGCATCACGCCGCTGCTGGCCGACGGCTTGCCCCGGCACTATCGACTGACTCGCGCGGTAGGCATTTTCGGTCAGGTCATGGCCGAGTATGTGCTGACTTATATGCTTGGCCACGAGCGTGAAGTACTGGCGCGGCTGGTTAGCCAGGTCGAGCGCAAATGGGACAGCCGCCACGGCCAAAGCCTGGCCGGACGCAAGGTGTTGATCGTCGGTACCGGTGACATCGGTCAGACCGTGGCGCAGTTCCTCGTGCCGTTTGGGGTCAAGTTGTACGGCATCGCCAGCGAAGCTCGCGAGCTGGCGCCGTTTGTTGAAGTGGGTTCGCTGGCCGATTTGCCGCGTCTGGTCGGTGAAGTGGATTACGTGGTCAATCTGCTACCCAACACCCCCACGACCCATGACTTGTACGACGCGGCGCTGTTCAAGCAGTTCAAGCCGACGGGGTTGTTCATCAACGTCGGGCGCGGTGTGGCCGTGGTCGATGCCGACCTGGTGGAAGCCTTGAAAGAAGGGCATCTGGCGGGCGCGGTGATTGATGTCTGCCGTCAGGAGCCGCTGCCGCAGCGCCATCCATTCTGGACCGCCTGGGGCTTGCTGCTGACCGGCCACAGCTCGGCGCCGACGTCGCCATCGATGATGGTGGACCTGTTTGTCGAGAACCTGCGGGCGTATCAGGCCGGTGAGGCATTGCGCGGGGAAGTGGATTTCGAACGCGGGTATTAAACACATGCCAAAACACTGTAGGAGCCGAGCTTGGTCCGGGCGGCTCCTACATCTATGGTTACCCCCTTTTCTGCAATACTGTTTTTGATGTCGTGTTTGGCTTGCTTTCATCTATCCGGCGTCTGAGTGGGGGTGTCGCCCCGCGCCTCGATGAGAATCGATGCCCAACGACCCTAATTAGTGGAACGGCCTTACAGCCGTGTAGGAGCTCAGGGTTGTCGTCAGGCCGGTTG
>NZ_QGGS01000022.1:0-112194 GCF_003148705.1 Pseudomonas sp. OV226
TGATGGAAGAACTGGCTGCATATATTGCCAGCGAAATGAATACCAACATCCACCACCCATCAGTCTTGAAGATGAAGGAACTATTGAGCTACGACGTTGCTGAAGAGACCCGCAAGCAGATGGCCCTGCCTTGGTATGCCCAGATTGGCACCACCAGCCCCCAAGCGATTGCTGCTTCCAACGGCACGGCTGCTATGGCCCTTTTTACTGAGCGTGTGGGTCAAGATCGTCCGTGGGACCACAAGCCCACATTGCTAAAACTCTTCGGTGGCAAACCCCGCCACAAACAAGGCGCCTACGACTACTTTTACGACATCTGGTCGAACATCCACTATGGGTATGTAGGTAGGGCTGGCGGGCTTTCAGAAAGCGTTCTTTCCGATGGTGCTGGGGCCGAGCAAATTGTCTCGGACTCCGAACGGAAATTACGAGAGCTGGTCGGGCTGAACTCAGGCAAAAAACCACTCCCAGGCCCACATCGTTCAGCAGATGTTGACGGGCTAAGGGCTTGGGATGATGCTCCTGACCGGATATCGATTAGCATCGGCATAAAACTCTATAACCAACACCCCAATGGAGGCATCACAGCCAAGATGGTCATGGACGAAGTATTGGCAGTATCGCCAGAGGAATGGGGGGACGGTGCAAGTGAGCACAAATGCGAAACCAACTAGATATGGGCGGATATTCCTAGCGCCCCTGCTCCTGTTACTTTCCCCGTTTGCATTCTGGTATTTCGCAACACCTACGGTAATCGTCCACTACTCAGAGGATGCGACGGAAAAGCTGGGCTGTGTCTGGAATACACAGCACAGGATCTACAGGAGTGGTCGCGGAGGGTTGTACCCCGGCGAGAACTCGTTGGACTTCGGCCACATCTTTCCAGATGAAAACTTCTTTATGGAGTTCTACTGGTGGGGCAAAAAGACCCGCAACCACTGCGTTAATGTCACTCCAAAGTGGCCGACGACACATATCTATCTGGATGCAAACGGCGATATCGACACCAGCGAAGGCAGCGGCACGGACATTGATCGCTTGAAGCAATGCACCACCGACACGGCGAAACCATAGGGCGATATATTCCAGAACTGGCCCCCGATTTTTTGGAGAGTTGCACAGAGTGCGCGGTCTGTGGGCCAGGTGGAAACGATAAGTTGGTGGCCCGCTCACACCAAAGGACTGTCATCCTGCACTGCGGTTAAACTGAAGATGTGAGCGAGCAAGAGAATTCTACAATACTCGCTCCCGTCAGCTTCCCTACCGCCGCCAAAATTTCCAGCCTCATTCATACGGAGTTAGTAACTCTGGCTGGATAATAATGGAGGGGGTCCTCCTCGGCGTCCTGCCGAACGAACACAATCCCACAATTTTAGTAGTGAATTTCCAACGCATCGCTGGTAGCCTCGTCGCCACGTTCGCCAGGCATTGAGGGATGCCGTCGAAAATAGAAGCCCCGAGGCCGCGAATTTTGGGGCTTTGCTTTTTCTCAAACCAGCACCGCCATCGCACTGCCCCAAAGCTTCAACCGATCCTCCTGACCATTGAGCCCTCCATTGATGCGCCGGGTGATCTTCTCGAAGTCGCCCTTGTCGGCGAAGGTATTCAACCCGGCGCGCTGCCAGAACCAACCTGCCGACAGGCAGGCGTATTGCGGCTGCTCCAGCAGTTCGGGGTGCGCAATCAGATCAATGCCCAGTGCATCCCCGCATGCCGCGTAGTTGGCACGCCCGGTGATCTGGATCAGGCCCCGACCGCGATACTTGAAGCCGTCACCGGCCACGGTGTTGCCCAGGTCTGCCCTGCCCTCGTATCGCGCCTGGGCGGGTGTCGGCCCCCAAATCTCACGCACGTAGACCAACTGGCCGGATTCATGGCCGATCTGGGCAATGAAGGCGGCAACCCGTTTACTGCCAACAATCTGATAGCGCTGCATGGCAGTGTTGAGAGCAGGAACAAAAACGCCGGCTTTCGTGCCGGCGTTCGGAAGAATTTGCAGCAATTGCTTCGTTGTGATGGACATACAAACTCCAGGCGTAAAAAAACCGCACTCGGCGGCTATGGATGCGCGATAGCGCAGTTACAGGTTCACGACTTCGAGCGGTTTAGTTGGTTTCTTCGATTTCTTGCCCTTGGCTTTCGCCTTGCCATGCTTGCCGCCGTTGCACTCGACGGTGGTCGACCAGCCGGCTTGGGTATACACCTGCTCGACCGAATCGGTCAGGTACTCGCCATCGAGGCCGACCTTGAAGCCTTGGGCAATGATCGGACGCTCGGCAAACAGGTCCGTGCGGCCCGGCATCTCAAACCGCACGCCGGCGCTCGAGCGATTGAACGCAGCCAAGCGCGCCTTGGCGGCGGCCTCGGCGGCGGTTTTGTCATGGTAGATATGCCGATCGGTATGCACCGAGGGCAGCCCGGTCGGCAGGTCGTCATTGTCCAGCGACACGACCTCCAGCTTGCCGGTTTTCTTGTCTTGGTGTTTGGCTCCCACCGACTTGTGCGTGTTGCGGTCGCCCAGGCTGAACTGCCAACGACTGACGTCCGCCCGGGTCAAGGTGATCGCGCCAAAGGCCTTGCCGCTGGCCGTCTGTCCGCCCTGACGCGGCACGACCAACAATTTGCCATCCGCGACCTTGGCCGTGCAGTCGTATTGCTTAGCCAGGCGCGTGATGAAGTTAAAATCAGACTCGCCGTGCTGGTCCGCCCGGGCGACCTTGGTCGACACCGGACACCCCGCCGCCCAGCCATTGCGCGCGGCGATGTCGCCGACGATCTTCGACAACGGCACGTCCTCCCAACTCCCGCTGCGGATGGTCTTGCCACTGCCGCGCATGTCGCTGGCCTTGCCTTTGATCACGATCGTATCCGGCGGGCCGGACACCGTGACCTCATCGACCACGTAACGGCCCAGCCGGGCCAAGCCGGTCTCGGCGTAGCCCAGATAGACCTCGATCCCGATGCCACGCCGAGGCAGCGTCACCAGCCCATCACGGTCATCAATGCGCAACTCGAAGGTGTCCGAATCCATGCCCGGCTTGTCGGTGGTGCTGAGTTGAATCAGCCGGTCATTGATCAGCCCGGTGATATCGGCTCCGTCGGCCACGATGCGAAATTGAGGTGTCATGGATTTTTTCCGAAAAAAAACCCGCACAAGGCGGGCCAGAAAGTAAGGATTTGAAAAGGGAGCAATGAAAGTGTAGATCATCAATCCCATAACGTGACCTGCTCCTGGGCGGGTGCGACCAGCGCCGGCAACACGATCAGCACGCCGTCGCGGTAAGGCTGAGGTTCATCGGCCAACCCCTGATTGGCGTCCAGCACCGCCTCCACGCTGCCGATGAGGTGGCCATAAAAGTTATGGCAGATGGTGTCCAGCAGATCCCCTTCAGACGTTCTGCATGTCGTCGCCATAGCGCGCAAACTCCAGAGTGAACCCTTGTTTACGCGGGATACCGCCCTGCATCAGCGCGCTTTGTTCTTCCTCGAGGCTTTTCAGGCACCAGGTACCCAGCGCATCGCCATAGCCCGTCGTCAATGTCAGCGGCTTGAGCTGGGCGCCGATCGCGCGCAACGTGTCGAGCTGCTTTAGACCACCCTTGAACCCGGGAAAAATCGCGCCCTTGAGCGTGATTTTTTCGTCGCCCATGCCGACGCCTTGCTGGGCCGGACGGCGCGACAGGCGCTCCTGGGATGCCCAGCGGAATTCGGTCGAGCGGCGCAGCTCGTCAAACGCCGCGGTGTCGAGGTTGAAGAAATACGGCTGCGCCTTGGGGTCTTCCGGCTGGATAATCAGCAGGTGCGGAAACGGCTTAACCGCCTCCGGCGCCGGCGTCTGATCCGTGGCAAAGGCCCCCGTGGGCACGATGTTGGCCAGCGACGGACTGACCATACCGGCGATCTTGTTGATCGCCGTCGCCGCCTTGCCCGCCTGTTCCTTCAGCACGCCCATGCGTTCATCAATTTGCGACAGCGCCCGGGTGGCCGTGCCGTACATGGCCACCACTTTCCCGACTTGAGCCTGAGCGGCATTCACCCCGCGCATGACGCGCTGAAGCTGGGCGCCGACCGCCGGCCCGACAAAGGGCAGCCCCTCCAGTTCGGACGCGGCGCCGGTGATTTCCCCGATCGCGCCATTCACCGGCCCCAGCATACCGTCCAGACTGCGTCGCCCGGTCTCCCCGGCCGAGGCCAGGTATTTCAGCCCTGACTGTAACTGCTGCAATGCCGTCTTTTCCTGATCAGACATACGCCCTCCTGATTAAACGTGCGGCTCGTCATAGAGCTGACTGCTGCCCACCTGCTTGGCCATGTCGCGATAGTACTGATCGAGCTGCGGCTTGATCTGCGCAAAAAGCTGATTACCATCCTTCACGTCACCGTTGACCGTCAGCGTAAACGGCGCCTGAATGTCCACCTTAGACTCGATTTTTGGCGCTTCGGGCTTCGCCGCCATCGGTTTCACCAGCGCCGCCGCGTCCGCGCTGGCCGGTGGCAGCATCATGGCCTTGGCCGCCGCTCCCGGCGCCGGCGCGGGATCTTCAAGGCCCGACTTGATCACCGGCGGACGACGCAGCTCCGAACCCGGAAAGCGCACCTTATTGGCAAAGTGCGGCAACAACATAGCGTCTTTCGAGTTGAGGTCGCGCGGGTCATACGACACCGGCGACGCCGGTACGACCGGTGCGGTGGTATTCGACGTGGCCGCAACACTCGCCCCCGGATTGGCCAGCATCAACGGCCCACTGGTCGACGGGGCAAATGACTGGGCAATCCCGCCCAGCACCGGAGGAATGTCCTTGCCAGCATTGGCCATCATCAGCGGCCCGGCGGCCGGCATCCGCTTCAGGTCGTCCGGCGTGCCAAACGCTGCCTTGCCCAGAGAACCGCCCAGCGCGTCACCGCCCATACTGCCGAGATACCCGCCAATCAAGCCGCCGACAATAGTGCCAATTACCGGAACCACCGAACCAACCGCCGCCCCCGCAGCGGCACCGGCCAACGTGCCCGCCAGTCCACCGACCGCCGCGCCATACCCTTCAGCTTTTTCGTCTTGCGTCACCGCGTTGTCGTAGGTGTCCTTGGCTTTCAGACCGGCCTGAACGACCGCAAAAATCGCCGGCCCCTTGACCCCGGTCGCCACGGTTTTACCGATACCACTGACCGCCTTCCCGACCGAACTGGCGGCGCTCGCCGCGCTGGCCACTTTGGCCGTGTTAGACGCCACCTTGGCCGTGGTGTTGGCCGTCGACGCCACGCGCTCCAACTTGCCCGCCCGCCCGCCACGCCGCCCCCTGCGGCCTTTTTTATCTTTTTTATCGCTGTCCAGATCACCCGCATCCAGACCACTGCCGCCCCCGCTGCCACCCACCACAATGACCTTTTGCGGGATGTTCGGATTGCCCATCAGCGACGACCCGCGCCCGATGTTCAGCAAACCCTTGGCGATCTTGAACGTGCTCATCGCACTCTGAAAGGCAATCACCGCCGCGACGGCCGTGCCGATCCCCGTCACCACTTTGGGCGACTCGTCGGCCAATTTACTCAGCCCTTGGGTGACATAGGTCAGTCCATCCGCCACCTTGTCCGTGACCGGACGCATCGCGTCACCAATAGCACGCATGGCCTCGTCCATGCCTTGCGCCATCTCCGCCCACTTCTGCGCCGACGTCTGGCGGCGCTCCTCAAGGTTTTTGTCCAAAATCCCCGTGGCGCTGGCCGAGTCTTTTTTCAGCCTGTCGTACAAGTCCTTGTTCTGCATGTAAGCGGTCAGCGCCGCTTTGACCTGCATGTCGGCAAACAGATCGCCGGTGCGCAAGGCTTGCTCCAGGGAGGCAATCATGGCCTTGGCTTTTTCCGGGTCCGTCTCTTTACTGATCTTGGCCGTGGCTTCGGCCATGGCTGCGGCTTTCTTCGGATCGGTCGCCGCAATGTATTTTTGCGCCAGCTCAAAGCTCGATTCCAGCGTGGACTTGCCATTCTGCAGCCCGGTGTTCATCGACCCTTGATAATCGATCCCGGCCTTTTTATACGCTGCTACGGTTTCGCCGGAGCCGATCTTGCCCATCCAGTTTTTCAGGTTATTGGCCGCCTCATCCGAACTGCCAGCCGTTTTCATCTGTACCTGGAGCATGGAACCCAATTGAGTCACCGCATCCATGCCGGTGATGTTCAGAGCGCCCATGTTCGCCAGCAGTTCAGGAAACCACTTAGCCATGTCGGCCGCTTCAAAGCTGCCGGCTTGTCCTTGATAGGCGATCGCCTCCAACGCCTGCTGCATCACGGCCGGGTCGGAGATCTTGGCGTTTTGCCCCAGGGCGTTGATCATCTTCGCCGTTTCGGTGCCATCCGAACCCTGCCCCACGACGAACTTCGCCGCTGTCGGGGCATACGCCATGGCCTTGTCCAGTTCCATACCGGCGCCCACCAGGGCATTCACCACCTCGGCCACCTGATTACGCGCCATGCCGGTGTCGCGCGAAGTGTCGATAATGGTCCTCGACATCTGCGCTTCTTCGGGTTTGTTGGCAATGTTCGACTTGATCGCAATGTCGCGGATGATCGCGCCATAGTCCGCGCTGACCTTGGTCGGAATGGCCATCGCCGCCGTGGCAGCCACCGCCTGACCGACACTGCTTTTGAGCTTCTGCTTGCCCTCATCAACCTGCAGGTGACCTTTGGCTTTCAGTTCGGCCTTGTGCGCCACCTGCCCCATGGCTGAATAAGCCTTGGTCAAATTGCGTACTTCCACACCCTCTTTCTTCAAGATGCCGAGGTTGCGTTCCAACTGCTTTTCCAGCGCCGAGGCGCCTTTCTCGCCCGCCAAGTGCGCCTTGCGCCATTCATCGCGCAGACGCATGGTGTCGCCAATGGTCTTTTCCAGCACCCGGGCTTTTTTGCCGGTGGCCTCTAGCCGCTCGATGCGACCGGTGACGTCCTTGAACGCCGAGCCCACCGTGGAACTGACCGCCCCGCCAATGACCAGACCGAGCGCGAGTTTGTTCGCCATTTGCGTGCCCTATACGTCGGAGGAGTTCAAAGGCGGCTCAATCCGTGAGCCACCACAGCATCTGATCAAAGGGCAGCGACTCAATCTCGGCCACAGAAAACCCTGTTTCTCTGGCCAAGCGTTGAGCCGTGTCCCTGAGCGTGACGGCGTTAAACGTCGTCTTCTTCGACCAGGCGAAAATAGCCAGCCGAAAGGCGGTTGTAGTCCTTGTATTTCAAGGTCAACAGTTCCGCCTCGGTCAGTCCCACCAGGCTGCTGAACAACGACAGCTCCTGCTTTTCAAAGTCGCCATTGCCGGCGGCCTTGGATGCGCGCCAGTCGAGCATGCTGGGCGCACGCATGGTCAGCGCGTCGGTCTGCACACCGCTGATTACGGTTTTGTATTTGAGCGTTACCGTAACGCCCTCGTCGGTCAGCTTCAGCCACTTCGGCAAGGTCGGTTCGCTGGTGTCTTGGGAAACTTGAGTCATGTGCTTTTAGTCCTTAGAGGCCAACGGCCGAGCGTTCTGCGGCCAGTTGATCGACGCCGTCGATCACCTGAATCATGTTGAGCGGGTCGATTTCGTACATCACGCGACCCTCGATTTCGAGTTTGTAATAAACGGCCTTGATCGCGTGTTTGATTTCCGCCTTGTCGCCCGGCTTCCAGTCGCCCATGTCGACCTCTTTGATGCCACCGCGCAGGGTGACCACGACCGGCGTCATTTCGCCTTTCAGGCCTCGGAAGGCGCCACGAAAGACAATGCTGCACGCGGTCTGATCGGCCAGACCGAAGTACTTCAGCGACTCACGGCGCACGCCGTTGGTGGTAAACGCCGCTTCCAGCTTTTCCAGCCCCATGGCCATCTCGATCGGGGCGGACATGCCGCCGCCCTGATAGTCATCGGTCTTTTGCGTAAGCTTGGGCAGCGACAAAGTGGGCACGTCGCCGGCGAAACTCACGCCGTCGACAAAGGCGTTCATGTTGGAGAGAACTTGAGGAATCATTACGCGGCCCCCTTAGGCGGTTTCAATAACTTCGGTCAACCATTCGTTGGTGACTTCAATGAGGAAATTCGGGTTTTCGGCCGGCGGCACGTCGGTGAAGCGGATGCGCCAGAACACTTTGCCCTGCTCAATTTGGCTGGCCGTGTTCTTCTCCTTGTCTGCGTAGACTTCGAAGTTGATCACCGCGCCGGCGTTCTTCTGATCGCGCATGAACGCCTGAAGGCCCTCGGTCACGTCCTGCACGTAGGTCTTGGTGATCGAGCGGTCGACCGCCCACTTGTGCCCCGCCTGGATCGCATCCATCAGGATGTCGCAGGTCCGTACGCGGGTGACGAACGCCCATTTCGGATCGCTGGACAGCGTGCGGTTGCCCCACAGGCGATACCCACCGTCACGCAAAATCGTCGCGATGTTCGCGTTGTTCAGCAGGTTGGCCCGGCAGGTTTCGTCGCCGTCCAGGTACTCGATCGGGCGCGTGGTGCCGGTGATGCCGACAAACTCCTTGTTCGACGGCGACGCCCAGTAGCCGTAAGTGGCGTCGGTCCAGGCAAACAGCCCCGCAACCCACGCCGAGCCCGGCGCGTCGATGGTTGCGCTCAACACCGTGTCCCAGTACTTCACGCCGGGATCGACCATGTACAGACGCTTGCTGCCGAACTCCAGCGCGTAGGCCATGGCCGCCTCATCGGTCGTGTTCGGGCCATCGATGATGGCCATCGCGCGCAACTTGCCGGCCAGCGCATCCATGGCGGTGGCCACGGCCTGGGTCGACGAATGCCCCGGGGCGATCAGCAGCTTGGGTTGGGCGTTGTGCTTGCTCTTGCCGTCCAGCAGCGCTTGCAGGCCGGTACGCTGGCCCGAGGCCAGAACGCCACCAATGACGGCGGACGTTTGCAGCGCTTCGTCAGCGAGCTTAGGCACGCCAATGGCGACGATCACCGCCTTGGCCCGCACGTAGATCGCCTGACAGGCCTTGGTGATCGCCGAGTCGGGACCGAAGGCAGCGATCGCCTCGCGCTCGGTGGTGATCAACTTCAGCTCGCCGGCCTTGGCCGTGCCGCCACCGAGGATGCCCGGGGTGAAGGTGTCGCACAGGCCGATGATCGACGACGACGGCAGCGAGATGGTGCGCGCGCCGGTGTCGATCAGCGAGGTGGTGACGCCGTGAAAGAAACTCATAAGGCTCAATCTCCAGAAACGGAAAAGCCCCGCATTCGCGAGGCTGTCGGGGGTGTTCGTGTTGCGCGTAACGGAAAAGAAAACGCCCCGTCAGTGCGGGGCGTTTATTGGATCAACGTGGCGATCCAGTCCGGGGCCGAGGGTCGATGCTCGATCAAAGGGAACCCGCCCGCGTCGGGCCATTTGCGCAAGGCGAAGCGGTACGCCTGAAGCTCGGTGTATTGAGCTGGCGTCAACGTCGTTGAACCGCCCTCCAGTTCGTCGCGGTGCCGCGAAACAAGGCCGTCGGTGGCAGCAAGCAGTCCACCCCGCCAACCCCGCTCTATTGCAGCAAGATCCTCCGGAGAGGGCGGCGGCGGACCAATCAGCAGCGGGTAGCCATCTTCGCCACTTGAAATTTGCTTACCCATGGCCTGCCCCGCAAAAAGTTCTGCATGTCGCTCCTGGGTGATTTCTACCGCATCCGCCGGAATCAAGCAGTCCGGGTTATCAACCTCCAGCATGTCAGGCGTTGCGTTCATGTCGGGAATATTACGGTAAGTAATCGGCTCAGCCCCAGTGTTCGACGTCAGCTCGTCGCCCACCCATGCCGACTCACCCGGTTGCACGACGATATCCACCGATGGTCTGATCCAAGCCGGGTCCTGAATCTTGACCAGGCGCGCCCCATGAATCGCGCCGTCATAGAAGCCGCCAGTTTTTGCGAAATAGAACATTTTTTACTCCTTAGTAGCCGATGGCCGTCCAATAGAAGGTGCCAGCCGCTGCCGTCTTGTACCAAGCCTGGAAGGCTGACCCACCAATGATTTGCGCGCCCATGGGCTCTACAGAACCCTGGCTCGACGCTTGGTCGCTGACAACAACGTTCAGACCAGCATTGGGGAATGTAATAGGGAAATACACCGTTGTGCCGCCGTTCGCGGGAACACTTCCCGCACCCCATTGAATGATCAGCCCGGTCGGGAACTTCTGGTAACCGTTAGCACTAATCAACCCCACAAACTCATCGGCGAACTTCTGCATTGTCGCTATCGCGGTGCCCCGAACACCGGTGTCGGGGGTCGGCGCAGTCGGCAACCCCGTAAGCGCAGGGCTGGCAAGGTTGGCTTTGAGTGCACCCGCAGCGGCAACAAAGGCTGTTGTTGCAAGCTGCCCCGTATTGGTTCCCGGCGCAGCCGTGTTCGCGATTGGGATGCCCGTAAGCACAGGCGATGCAAGTGGGGCTTTCTGGGCATCAGCCGCAACCAGAGCCACCCGCACCGCCTCCACGAATGCCGTGCTCGCAATTTGCGTGGTGTTAGTACCGGCTGGGGCTGTGGGCGCCGATGGAGTCCCCAGCAAGGCCGGGGAGTTGATCGGCGCATAGCCCTGAGTGACGTCCTGAAAAGTCAGGGCCGTGGTGCCCAGGACAATCACCCCATCGGTAACCAACTGCCAACGGGTGTCGGCCAGCGTGGCGCCTTGCTCAACGGACACCATCAGTGCCGAGGTGACCTCGGCACTGATGTCGGCATCCGGGGCGCGCGTCCACACGCCGGCGGCGGCGATGTACAGGCCGTTGTCCTTGGCCACGTTCTGGTTTTTCACCAGCACCCGATCACCGGCCACCAGGACGACCGTGTCGAGAGCCTGAAGCCCGGCCAGTGCGATGTTAGCCGTAGTGGCCGCCCGCACCGACTGCTTGCTGTCGAGTTTGTACAGCTCTTCTATGATTCGCAGATCGACGTATTCACGCGTCGCCAGCACGACCGCCGGATCGATTTTAAGCGTGATGTTGCCGGAGTTGTTGACGATGAAATTCATCCGTACCACTTGCGTGCGGCCCGAGCCCTGCGACAGCAAAGGCTTGAAGCTTGGCGCACAGTTGGCCACCGCCACCATGTCCCCGTCCGCGTCATACAGGGCGATTTCGCGAATCCACTTACCGCCCTCATCCGCTGGAATCACCTGTTCGGCGATAATCACCGCCGCATTCGCCGGGTCGACCTTGAGTTGATTCAACGGCCGGCGGCGCCATTCGTTGATCAGATGGGTTTGTATTGCGCTGGGGATCGGGTCGGTGCCGCTGGCATCGCCCACGCCCATGTCCGTAATTTTCCACGGCACACCGAGCGCGTCGGCGTTCGCCTGCTTGGCCATCCCCACATTCGTGAGGATCGCAAAAAACTGTGAATTCACATCAACCATGGTAAATATCCAGAGTGTCTATGGAGAGTTCGCGCCCCACCACACCGAAGGTGCCGCTGACCTCGATGTCGCGCATCACCGGCGGGTACACGTCGATTTCGTCGCCTTCGTAGAGGCAGGCGGCAATGTTCAATTGGCCTTGTGTTTCGAGGCTGATCGCCAGCCCGGTGAGGTGCCGCGTAACGGGCTTGGCGTCGTCAATCAGGCGTTCCAGTTCCTGATACATTTCCTCGGTGATGCCGGTATCCAGCACGCCGACCTTCAGCGCGAAGGTGCCCGGCGTCCCCTCCGGCACCGTGTTGAACCACTCGGTAATCTCGATCAGGTAGCCCAGCGGCTCGACCACCCGACGCAACGCGCCGATGGTCCCCTTGTGGGCATGGATGTAATACGACGCCTTGATGGCCGCGCGCTTGGTCGCCTCCGACCACCGATAATCCCAACGGTCGACCGACCACGCCCACGCCAGGTGGGGCAGCAGACGCACCGGACAGGTATCGGGGTTGTACAGCGTGCGCAGCGGAACAATCGTTCGCTCGTAGAAACCCGCCTCCAGGGCGCGCTCCAGTGGCGTGCTATTGCTCGGCAGCAGACTGTTCATGTCGCCCCCGCCAGTGTCACCGTGTAATCGATACACCACGCCGCCTGGGCCTTGGTCGGCACCAAGTCGACCCAGCCGACCAGTTCAACCCGGGCCACGCCGGCGACGTGCAATTGCGCGTCCACCGCCGAACGGGCCACCTCGACCCCCAAGCGCTTGCGCGGATTGATCCACGCCGCCAAGCGTTTCTTGGCCTCGACCAAACTGGCATCCCCTTCGGGGCCGGCGCCGCTCATGTGCAGAATGGCGTCAATGCGGTAGTCGAGAATCTGCGCACTCTGCACCGCGACCCGGTCGCCCACGGGCCGCACGTCGTCGTCATTCAGCGCGGTCGCGACGGTGGCCAACAGCGTGGGACCGACCTCGCCGCGCCCTTCTGCACCCAGCACCGTGACCGTCACGTAACAAGGCGCCGGGCTTTCGGCCGTGGCATCGGCCACCAGACCCGAGGCATTACGCGCGTGCAGGATGTAGCTGTTACGCGGGCCGGCCGTGGTCAAACCTTCAAAGGCTAACTGGATGCGCTCGCGAAACGGGTCGTCCAGCTCCTTGACCTCGGGCACCGGCGGCACCGCCGCCAGATCCGCCGCCTGAATCACCAGGCGCTTCAGGTTGTAGTTCGCCCCCAACTGATCAAGATCAGGGCCGATCGCATGCGCCAGCAACAGCGCCTTGGCGGCATCGTTGACCCGGGCGCGGTTACCGACCTTCAGATAGGCCGCCACCTCCAGCAACTTCACCACCGGATCACTCTCCAGGTGCGCGCTCCAGTTGTCGCCCATGTAAGCGCGAAAGGTGCTCAGCGTTTCGTCATAGGTGACTTCAAAGTCCAACCCTTCCAGCACGTCCGGTGCCGGCAACGCCGACAGATCAACGATGCTCATACGCTCACCTCAAACAGAAAACGGTCGCCGAGGTATTCGCCGGCCAGACTCAGCCCGACCTTGCCGCCCAATACCGACACGACACGGATGCGCTCCAGCTTGACGCGCGGCTCCCACCGCCCGATCGCACGAACCGCCTCGGCTTGCACCGAGCTTTTCCAGCCCTCGTTAACCGGCATGTCGACGTATGAGGGAACTTTGCTGCCGTACTCCGGCCGCTGCCGGCGACTGCCCAACCGCGTGCCCAGGATGTCCGCGATGGACTGGCGCAGGTGCTCGATGCCGGAGATGGGCTGGCCGGTGTGGCGATCCATTCCGATCATCTAACTCACCCCAACGGTTCGAATTCTTCGTGAGCTTTCAGAAACCTGACGGCCTCGATGTCGGAGTCCGGCACTTCGACCACGCCCTTGAGCACCGGCAGGGTGCGCCGGGTCTCAGGCAGGATTAGCTGTCGAGAGGTGTAGACCTTGTCGCGAAACTTCAGCGGTGTCGAAGCCGACACCGACGCAGGTTGCGCCAATGGTTCAGGATTCGTTAGGGGAGCGTTGTTCGTCGCATCGATCTTGGCCATGTGTTTACTCCAGGCATAAAAAACCCGCGCTATGCGGGCTGATAGAAATAGAAGGTTTGAAAGCTACGGGTACCCGGCAATGGCAGTCTTTGCCACAGCATCTGCAATCGCGACCGGATCGCCACCGCTACAAGTGATGGTGATATTGGTCACTATCGAACGCTGTTCGCGCGTTACGTATCGGCCATGGCTCAACACCCGAACGAGGGCTTCGGCAACGTCTTCCGGATTAGCCTTGTTCAAGATGATTGGCCAGCGACTACGCATTCGATAGGCGTCGTAATGCTGGGCAATCTGTCCTTCCAACAACTTCACGATTGTCTCAATGTCAAACGCCGATTGCTCGGAGATGGGTTCGCCCGCCATTTTGACCTCAATGTTTGTGATGGTTGCTGTTCCCAGCGGTATCGATGATCGACATATCACTGTTGATATTCTGGGTAACGTGGAGTGGACCCTCGATCAACACCGCGCCCACCAACTGGATGACCATGGCTTTAACCGTCGCCGATTCCGGCGTGAGCTCTACCTTGGAACCACCGACTTTGGCCGTCACGGCGTCACCCGTAACGACCACCTCAGTACTACCGACCCTGGCCGTCACCGCGTCATCGGTAATGACCACCTCGGTGCTACCGACTTTGAGGGCGACCGTCCCGGTCGGCAGGGTGATGCTGTAGGCCTTGGCCTGCCAGTCGTAAACCAACGAGCCACCGTCGTCAAAACGCCAAACTTCCACGTGGTCGCGATTGTCCGGTGGCGGACCAGCATCACCGTACAGACCCGGAATAAACGTGCCTTGTGCCATGTCACCGCTGGCACTAACCAGTGTGCCCTGCTCGCCGATGGACGGTGCCCGCCAGTGCCTGGCCTTGCCGGCGGCGAGACTGTGCCAGCGCACCCAGGCGCTGACCCATTCACCGTCCGACACCCTGCACGCAGGGGGCGAGGCAGCCAGATCGACCGCCACCACATAACAATCCTTGACCACGCCTGCGAGCATTCGGTCATGCTGGGCGTTTGCGTAGCCGCTCATACACACGGGTCCAAATCAAAGTTTCCCGTCGGGCCGAGTATCACTTCAACGGGGAATTCACCACCTGCTGGCACTTCGGGGGGCTTGTCGGACCACGGCCATTCTTCAACACCCAGGTAGAGCTGATGGGTCCACTCCACCACCCAGACGGTGTAGCCATCCAACGCCGGCCGGCTCCAATCCTGCATCGCTTGGACGAACTCGGCAGGCTCCACCGCAATGCCCCAGGTTTGCATACGCAGCAGCACCGCCAATTGCGCCGCTAGGTGCGCGGCATGCTGACAGTGTTGAGGCTGTATGGGGTCAACAATGATCCGCGCCTCAAACCGGCAATTGAGAGTGATCTCCCCCGTTCCGATGTCCGGGCCAGGCTCCATCTCGGCCATCTCAAGGAACACCGCCGGCAGTGCAATACGGTCCTTGATATCCGGCCAAGCTGTCACCGCTCGGACTCCCGGCAGGTGAGCCAAAACCCCCTGCTCCATTGCCCGATAGAGTTGTTCAAGACTAAAAGGCTCTTCAGACATTGGCTGCCCCCTTCAGGTATTTTTGCAATTCAAAATTGAGTTCTTGTTGGAGGACAACCAGCAAGTGCTCATCCGCTTGCCGCACCCAGCTCTCAAAGTGGGGCCGGGCTTGTTCCAACGAAACCTTGGCCTTGGCCAGGGGAAAGCGGTGGTCGTTTTCTTCGATAAACCCCGAGCGGCGTCGCCCTTGCTCTGTATCGGGATAGTCATCCTCGGAAAAGTGCTTGCTCGCCGTGCGGATCCAGATGTCGGCTTTGCCGCCATACACTTTTTTATAGAAGGCTCCCTGAAAACGACGGCCGCCTACCGAGACCCCGCTGCTGGTTTGACGTGCTCGACCGGTGCGACTGGCTTCAATGGCATTGAGACCAAACCACAGCTTGCCGCGCATCGTGCCGCCATTGACCGGATACGCCTTCAGTCTCTGTCGAACAGCGGCGACGGCGATGCCCTCTTGCCTACCTACCGCCCCCGCAATTTTCGAGCGTAGCCATCCCAGGGTTTTGTTGATCGCACGTCGTTGGGCGGCGGCGGCCGCCTTCGGAAGCAATCTGGCAAAGTCCTGCAGCACTTGGATGTGCGCCGTTGACGGCTGGATAGTGAGCATGCCGCTGTTACGCTTTTGCTCGGAATAGCTGCCGACACTCATGCGCGCATCCTCAGGATCAACGCCACCAGACCGTCGCCGCTCGGCTCCAGCTGCAGCAAGTCGTAGTCGCCGCCGCCATCCAAGGCGGGCAAATCGACACTGACCAACAGACCGGGCTCCAGCCCTTGCGAATCGCTGACGCGGATTTCGAATCGCGGTTCACGCAGCCCGGTGTTGAGCTTGCCGAACTTGGGCTGTAACCAGGGCGCGGCGAACATCCCGAACACCGGTTCTTCGCGACCCTCGATCCGTGCTGTGTCGCCCAGCGTTTCGAACACCACCGCATCGACGTCGGCGATCAGATCGCGAAAGCCCACCGTCAGAGCTCCAGCAGAATCTGCGCCCGAGGTCGCGTGCACAGGTGCAACGGGTTGGACTGGGCTTCGCCGGCCATCCCCTTGCCGAATTGCATCGGCTCGATCTTGCTGTAGTAGGGGATACCCTGAGTGTTGACCGTTTCCATGTAGTCCGCCGGCGCAAACACCGAGATGTACAGATCAGGGACGCCCTCAGGGATCAGCAACGCCTTGTCGTCATGGATGAACGACACGCCGGCTACCTTGCCACGGTAGCGCTCCCAGATAATGCCGCCGAACTCGAAGCTTTCCCGGGCGTCCCCGCGCAACGCCGCGGCCTGCTGGCTGTTGAGGTAGGTCTCCTCGACCGACTTGTGCACAATCAGCTTGCTCCAGAAGTGCTTGCCACAGAAGGCGCGGGAACTGGTGCTGGTCACGGAGCCCAATGCGTCTTCTTGCATGTCCAGTGCTTCAAGGCACTTGACCCGTAATTTCGTGCTCGGGTCGGCCAAGCCCATAGACATCGTCTGTTTCTCGACGCCAAAGCGATCGTAAATATTCAACAGCGGCGTTTGGCCATCGGCATCGAGGATTACGCCATTGAGTGCACCCATACGCTGGAATTCGTGGGTCGCGTCCAACTGACGGCGCGCTTTGGCCAGACGGGTATTGACCACGTCCTGCACCGCCTGCAACTCGGTGCGAGTACCGAAGGCGCGAATACCCTGAATTTCGTCAGCCTTGATGGTGAAGCGCTCCGGCAGGTGCACGGTGTTGAACGGGATCAGTTGGCGCTTGCTGGCCGCGACCACCAGGCCCGAACTGCCCCGCTCACCGGCCGGTACCAGGGCCAGGGTGTCGCCGTCCTTTTCGATCTGCAGGGTCAGGGTGGTGATGCCCTCTTCGCGAAACAGGCCCAGGGCGCTGATACGACCCGGCAGGTAGGGTTGATCGTTGAGCGCAGCAGTCAGTGCAGTGACGGTGAACGCTTCGTCGTCAAAAATGGCGATATCGGCCATGGGTACTCTCCAGAAATGAAAAAACCCGCTCAAGGCGGGCTGGGGCAACGTGTCTGAGGGGCTTTAACGCACGATCAGGAAATGATTGGCCAAGTCTGTTTCAGCCTCTGGGTCCAGCCCAGTCAGGTGCACTTCGCTGACTTCAGCCAAACGCACCACCGCACGCCCACGGCGCACGATGTCCGATTCGCCCAAAGGGGCAAAAAGGATCGCGACGGCCGTCTGGGTACCGTCGTCGGCAGCCGGATCATAGGGGGCAAACTCGCCCGAGGCGGTGACCAGGCCGAGGACTTGGCCCGACATCAGCGCGGGGCCGGCCGCGACGTTGATGGTTTCCCGTGAAATGTTGCCGGCCCCCTCAGAAAGGAGAAACTCACCGGCGTGAATCGGTTCTTTTTTGATGGTCATACTCTTGCTCCTTTTGCGCCGCGCGTGGTGGCCGATAGAGCCGCTTGTCGCGTGGCCCAGATCGAAGTGGGATCAGGTTGTTTGGCCAGCACCTTGGGGGCCGGGTCATTCTCTAGGGGCAGGCTGTTGTCGATTTCAAAGCCCTTACCGCTGGTGACAATCTTGTCGAACAGACGCGCCCGCACCGCCGGGGCATCCAGCCCTGCAGCTACATATTCGGCACTGAACTCCGGCAACCGGGCCGCCACGCAGAGATCATTCACCGCCTTGGCTCGGACCAGCCCTGCCTCGACGATGGCTTCACTTTCGAGACGGGTCGAACTGAGCAACGGCTCAACTAGGTTGCTGATGCCCGCCGCGGCGCAACGCTGGGTGATCATCAGGGCCAGCTTGGCCGAATCGACCACGGGCGCCGGTAAGGGGTCGACAATCTCCACCGTTGGGTCAGGGTCGGGATCCGCATCGGGGTCCGCCTCCACCGGTTCATCGAGCTGGGCCAGCAATTCAGCCGGGGCGTGCTGATAACGCTGCAGCACACCACCCTGGCCGAGGCAGGCCTTGACCTTGATTCCCTCTCCGATTTCGTCGGCCAAGCCCAAGGCCACCGCTTCATTGGCGGTCAGCCAGGTTTCAGCGGCGACCAAGCGGCGCAACTCGACCTCATCGATGTCCGGGGCCTTGGCCTTGTAGGCCGCGATGATCGCCTCCATGGTCTGGTCGAGCACGTCGGCCACTTTGCGAAAGTCTTCGGCGTCCCCGGCCGCATACGTCCAAGGGTTATGGATCATCAACATGGCGTTAGCCGCGATCACTACCTTGTGTGCACCGCAGACCGCCACGCTGGCGGCACTGGCGGCCAGTGCATCGACCCGCCCGGTGCAGCGCTCCCCCAGGCGCGACAACGCATTGTGCATAGCAAGTCCGTCGAACAGATCACCGCCGATACTGTTGAACGCCACGATTACCGGCGAGACGCCGTCGTCCATCGCACGCAGATCCTGCACGAACTGATTGGCGGTGATGCCCCAACCGCCGATCTCGCCGTAGACAAAGACCTCAATGACGCGCTCGGTGGCCTCACCGCTGGCGTGTACGGCGTACCAGGTCTTGTCCTGCACCGGCACGCGTTTGCCCGCCCGGTTGTAAACGCGCGGTCGCGTTTTTTTGCTCATGGTTGCTCCTTGTCGTCGTTGGTGTCGACGGCATCCAGGGTGTTGTAATTGAGGCCCAGCTTGGTGGCCCGCGCCAGATCAGCGGCGTTTTCCAGATCGACCGTTTCCGCGTCGTAGCCGGTGCGCAGCACCATCTCGCTACGCGAGGAGAAACCGGCCTGCACTTCCATGCGCCGGGCCTGCACGTCCTGCACCGGCTGAATGTAAGCCCAGCCCTGCGGCACCCAACGGGTACGCAGGTAATGGCGGCGCTTCTGCGCGTAATCGTCCAGCACCAGTGCGCCTGACAATACCGCCATATCCATCCAGGCGGCTCGCACCGGGCGGCACAGCTGGTGGACGTACACGCTAAATTGCAGCTGCTCTAAACGGCGGCGGAACTCGTTGAGCACCACGCGCAGCGCTCGGTCGTTGATCCCGCGCATGTCGCCAGTGAGGATCTCGTACGGCGTCGCGGTGCCCGCGGCGGCGGCCATCAATTGCTGTCGCATGAAGTCATGGGTAGTTGTTGCCTGCGTCCGGTGGCTTGGAGAACTCCACCTCTTCACCGGGTCCCAGCTCCTGCATGGTGCCGGGCTCCAGCGCGACCATCGGGGTGAAACCGTCGCCGTCCATGTCCAACAGCTGACCGGTGACCGGATCGCGGGGTGTCTGCCCGGCGTCTGGCGCCGGGCGACTGATAAAACCGGCAAACAGATTGGCTACTTCCTGACGAAACAACACCGCGTCGTCGTAGTTGTCGAGACTGCGCAGGCGTTTGAGCACTGGCGACAAGCGCGGAACCCCACGCAACTGACCCGGTTCGACCGGCTCGAAGATGTGCAGCACCTGGGCGGCCGGCACACGGACCAACTGGTTGAACCCCGCGTTCAGCGACGCCGCATCGCGCGGATGGGACAGGTACATCCAGTACGCCGCGCGCTTGCCACCGGGCGTGAACTCAATGCCGGCGCGGATGATGTTGCCGCTTTTGGTGGTCTCGAATTTGTCATGGGGCACAAACTCTGGCGCCAGGATCTGCAGCTGCAACGGCACGGCGAGACCTTCGTCCAAGCCGCGTGGACGCAAGCGCACAAAGCACTCGCCCGAAGTTTCCACCGTGCGCGCCACCAGGGCTTGCTGGCCGTAAAAGTCGGTGCGTTCATCGGCGTCCGCTTCATCGACCCAATCCGCCCACAGCTCCTGCTGCACCTTGCGTAACACATCATCGTCGAGGGTCGGTCGCGGGGTGATGCCCGTGCCGATCAGGTTGCTGACACGCTTGTCGATGACGTTGAAGGCATACGGGTCGTTACGAACCGCCGCCCGGGAACGCGCGCGCAGGTTACGCAGGGCCGGTGTATTGATGCTGTTGATGCCGTTGTCCGGCGCATCCCAGCCCGCGGAGCGACGACCCTCGCCGGCACCTTCGTAACTGGCCTTGATGTTCGACGGCAGGACAAAGCCATTACGGGTCAGGGTTGGGAATTGGCGAGCCATTAGAGTCCTTTGCCTCCATGGTATAGCCGCACCACACGCGAGCGTGGTCCGGCCGAGTTGACCAATGACGTGCGGATCTGGTCGCGCGCCTTGAGCAGCTCATCGACCGTACGGTACTCCACGGTGCGGTCGGTGTAGCGCACGGTTTTTTCACCGCGTGCGATGGCCGCCTCAACCGCGTCGAGGTGCTTTTTTGTAAATGACATATCAGCGTCTCTTCAGGTAGCTGCTGCTGGAACTGCGGCGTGGAGGAATTCGTGCGGGTGGCGCTGGAGCCGCCGAGGCTTTGCGTGGTGCAGCGGCTTCGGCAGGCTTTTGCATCGGCACCGCAGGGGTGCGAATACGTTCGGCGACGATGGGTTTCTCCTCGAACAAACCGGACGATGTGCCAGCCTGCATCAAGGCGTTTTTAACCCGCTGCCAGTCGTGTTCCTTGTAGCGGTTGAGCCCCAGGTAATGCGCCATGGCTAGGGAGTACACCATCAGGTCGAGGGCTTCGTTGCGTTCAGCTTTGCCTTTGACCCACTCAATCTTTTTGTACCCTTTGACATACCGGGCCACCTTGCGCTCGGCCACACACTGGGCAAAAAAATCATCCGGCAAATCGTTGGCAAAGTGCAGTGCACCCGGACCGTCTTCCACCGGGTAACGGTTGTAAATCCAGTCCTTGGCGGTGTCCGTGCCGATGAGCCAGAGTTCAACACCGTTGCGCTCGGTCAAACCTTTCCAGGTCACGTCCATCATGGACGGGCGCTGGGCAATCACTGGCCGGCCAGGTTTACTGGCACCCTTGACCGCAAAAACATTACGCCAACGGCGCAAACGACAGAACTGGTACACCTCATCCACATGGTTGCCGCCGGAGTCGATGGCCGTGGCCAAAATGGCCAGTTCCACGCCGCACGGATGCGGGTACCGAGCCTTGAGCTTTTCATCGAGCGCCGCCCAGGTGCGCTCATCGGACGGGTCGCCCCAGATAATCTGGTAATCAATGATCCAGCGCTCCATGCCAGCGCCCCAGCCCACCACCATGAACTCCAGGCGGTTGCCTTGGGTGTCGACCGAGGCGGTGAGCATCAGGACCGCGGACGGCATCGAACCCAGGCCAAAATGCTCCAAACGCGCCCGAGCCATCAGCACCGATGCCTTGGTTTGTTCCTGAGCACTGTCCCAGACCTTGGCCAGACGCGTGTTGTAAAACACCTGCATGGGCTCAAGATCGCCTTTGTTCTGAGCCACCTTGGCCTTTTCAAACTGCATGGCCAATGCCGCCCAACCGGTCCAACCGGGTGGCGAGTACAACGCATTGAGGTTAAAGCCGACGGTTTCGCCATCGCCTTGAGCATGGGCGCGCCACTCCCCCTTCGCCAGCATCTCGCCCTTGTGGTGCTCCTCAATCAGCACATCACAATCAGGCCCGGCGCATTGGTAATGCACCACCTTGTAATCGCTCGAGTAATGCAGGCGCTCCCACTCCAGAATCTGCATGTGTCCGCAGGTTGGGCAAGGCACGTAGTAGTAGCGCTGGTCGCTGCTATCAAATAGATCCGCAATGCGCGAAGCGCCCTTGATCGTCGGCGAGCTGGAAAAGTAGAACTTGGCGTTGCGGCCAAAGGTACTGGCCCGCGTTTCCGCCAGCTCGACAGGATCGCCCTCTTCACCCACGTCCACGACCCAACGGTCCACCTCGTCGCCATATATATAACGGGCCGACAGCTCCGATAGGTTGGCCGCGGAGCCGGCGGTGGTGATGTACAACGATCCGCCTTCAAACTCCTTGGTGTCCATGGTGTTGCGCGCATCACGGGAACGGTTAGCTGCCACACGCTCACGCAACACCGGTGTCGCCTTGATAGTTTTGCCAATCCGCGATGACACGCGCTTGGCCAGACCCAGGCTCGGCAACAACGTCAAGACATTGGACGGCGCCATATGGATCAGACCGCCGATCCAGTTCAGCGCAATCTGGGTTTTCATCAGCTGCGAGGCCACCATGGTGACCACACGTTTGCAGGGGTGTGCCGGAGACAGGCAACGCATGGGCTCCCGGGCATAGGGTGTACGCGAAGTGCGGTACTTGCCTGGCTCAGCAGCCCCCGTATCGCGTGGAATACGCATGTACTCATCAGCCCATACATCAATCCAAACATCCGGTTCTGGTCTTAGCCCACGGAAATAAGCCTCACGGTACGCCTCTGCACCGTTTAGCATTTCCGGTGACATAGGTTAGCTCTCAGCAGTTAATACATGGGCAAGGTCCGCCGAAGACATGCGCTCTGCATCCTCAAGAACTCGGCGCAACTCCGCCGTCAAACGCTTTTCGATTTCCCAGTGACTGGTCATCGCGGCCAGTTCGGGTGCCAATTGCGGTGACATGCCCAGCAACAGATCACGCAGCGTGCGACCGGCGCTGTAGGCGGCGAGTTCCACTTGGGTCCGCTCAACCAAGAGACCTCGTCGCTCGGACAATTCGATCCCGGCCAGCTGCGCCAGATTGTGCTCACGCAGGGCACGGGCCTTCTGGAACTCGGGCTCTTCGTCCTGACCGAAAGTCGCTGTTAAGGACATCGGCAGGCCGTGACCGTCGCGCTGAGCACGATCCTGCTGGTGACGAGCGGCAACGGCGGCCTTGCTGGGATCGGCGGTTTCAAGAATCAAGGCCTCGGTGGCGAGGACATCGACCTTTTTCCCATCCGGGGCCAGCACCAAGCGGCTGCTTTCCTTGAGCTGGGTGACATAGCTGGGCGACCTGCCAATACGATCCGCAAAGGCCTTCTTTGACAGGTAGATGGGCGCCGTCACCGTCTTTTCCTTAGGATTTTTCTTACTGAAATTTTTCGCTGAAAATTTTTCTTACTGAAATCCTTACTGAAATTTCGCGCGACGCGCTTTAGCTCGGGGCTTTCAGCCTAATTTTTGAAATTTCAGTAAGGCATATTTCAGTAACTTTGCAGGGGTGCCGCTAACGCTTTCTCGCGGGTTTGCGACCCCGTGTCCTTTGGATAACTCCAGGGTCCCCGGCGTTTTTCGGCACATCAACCCTATGAACGGCCAATGGGTGTCGCAATTGGTCAAGGTTGCTCAGAAACACGGTGCTAGCATCGCGCGCACCACTGACCCATATCAGCGAGACACGCGCAGCAACCGGAGGCAAGTGACAATCAATGGCCATGGACTTCTCCCAAAAGATTTTTACAACACTGGACAAACTCGATAGCGTCTTTCAGCGACACAATCAGCCGGGCATTAATCAGTCCGCCCTCAATCAGGTACGTTCTCTCTGCATTGATATGAAAGGGCATGACGACTACATCACCGATAAGGCAAGCCGGATCACTCGCTTGGCGATCATTTACTACAGCGCCCGGAAATACCTAAAGCACTCCGGCGGCCACGAGTCGCTTATGACTGAGATGGGCTACCAACTGCCGAATGTGATTCGTAGCCAGGTCTTTCACCTAATCTCTTTGTCGACACACCCAAAATACGATTAGGGGTAGTCACGGATTAATTCCGGGCAGTAGCTATCGCCTGGTAGTAAACGGCCTCCTTGCCTATTGGAGACAAGACGGCGCCTTCACTGCCGCGCACAATTGAATGCGTTGTTCGCTCAGCAAAATCTCAAGATGGACAGACATAGCACCTAGCGCGGCCAAACGATCCGGGCGACCAGAATGGCAATCCTGAATCTCCAGATCAGCAACGACCCGCGCCGTGGATTCGATCGCCTCGACCAAAGGGCTGGCCGGCGATAAAAAGGAAGACACGACACCAGGGGTGTAGCTGATCGGCTCTGCGGCAGACAGAGCGGGCAACGGATCCAGCTCATTCACCACGACACTTTCTATGTGCGGAAAATGGGCTTTGATTTGGTCGCCAACGAACAGAGTCACCTGCTTGTCGATCAACTCCATACGCTCAGCCTTGACCAGTACGGACGATTCTTTATGCGGAGTAATCCAGTATTTTTTCAATTTATCACCTCGTTATAAGTTACGGGAGTTGATCAGTTGCATTGATCACTCCTGCCGTTTCGGCAATTTGATGTCAGTAAAACGGTCGGCCAGTGCGGCCACTTTCTTCACGCCAAGAGTGCCGATGACAGCACCGACAGCCGCCGCTAGGCTCGATGGAAGGTGAAAGTACTCGAGCAGCGGGAACGCACCCGACGTGATTGCGCCGCACAAGCAGGACTCAAGCACGGCCTGTCGCCGCCCCCCTCCCCCGTAGATGACGCGCAAGAAGGCGATCCAGCACGACAACGTCGCGGCATAGAACATCGGGGAATGTTGGCTGAGCCAGGCCATGACGATCAGCCATGTATCTGGTTTGTCGGGCATGTTTGGCATCCGGATTCCTCCCTTTCGGGGAGAGCGAGAATAGGTCCGGCACTCCCCGCCTCTCTCATCCGCTCGGAGCAAAGACGATGGCGTGGGTGCCAGATACGAAAAAGCCCCTGCGGATGCAGAGGCCTGAATGAGACCCTCTGTGAGCGAGCCGATTACGAGCTCAAGAGGGTGAGGAAAAATGTGTACAACCGGGAAAGCGTCCACACGGGTAGCTGCTTTCCTCGGGGGTACAAAAAAGCCCGCGGCATGTGCGCGGGCTTTTTCCATTGCAACCAGACGTATTCAGCAGGGGGTCAAGCCGACACCGTCAGGCGAAGCCTTGAACGTGGTTATCACGAAGTGATTGCTGGATGCGCGGAGGTTGCTTTTCAGGGCCTGGCCTTCGGGCTGACCACACGTTCGCCACATGGCCAGGGTCAGGTCCAGTCGCTGCATGGCGACACCCTGCGGCTCGGCAAGAGCCGACAGGTAATGCGCGGCGTAGTTGACGCCCGTGCGGATCGGCTCGGCAAATGCGCCAATCGAAAAACAGGACAGGCAGGCGGCGAACGCCAGCCCCAGGTACATCGTGACTCGCTTCATCATCGGTCATTCCTTGCTGGTTAGTTTTTCTTGGGACACAAAAAAACCCACACTAGGTGGGCTTTCGAGAACTATCTTCGAGTTACCAGTTACGCCGTTCAACCACCAAAAACGAACCTAAAAATGCACTAGCAGCCCCTACTATGGCACCGAAGAAATCAGCTTTTAAAAGTGAACTATGAGCGATCACAGCGCGCCCTGCTCGCAACGCCTCCCAGTCCGGTGGCGTGTCAACGAATGCAGCTTGCCAGCCATGCGGAAAGAAGATAATCAAAAAAAGCCCAACCGCGGCAACGATGTAAAACCAAAAATTTTCAGAATGCGTCAATACAAAATAACGCATAGAAATAACGCCTGCGATAAAAAGAAACGCAGAAAAACCGGTCCCCAAAAACTGTATCACTAGTGCGACCCACTCACCCAAGGTTGAAAGCATAAATCACCATTCGTCAATTATTTGAACAAAAAAGATACCAACTAATTGACGCACACAACAGTGAGAAAACAACATTTAAATGCAAACGACGATGGCTTCGAATACGGACATAAAAAAGCCCGACGCAATGGCCGGGCTTTCTCTGTGGTGTCGCGCTGAAACAGCTGAACACCGTGCCATGAAAACAGGTGTTTATCTGTACGGAAAGCTTTTTATGCAGCTTCGGTAGATCGATCAATCGCCCCGTCGATCCAGGCTACTCCGGCCTTGATCAGCTCCCAAGCCTTCCGCTCAGAAATCCCATGTTCCCGAGCAACCCTGTTTGCTGGCCACTTCGCGCCAAAGTAAAACCATACGAAGTCTCCCATTTGCTGCTCGCGCTGGATCAACCGAGCGAGCGCTGCATCCACAACCAGCGCTACGTCATCGGTGATCACATACGACTGCGTGCTGGGCTCGGGATTGAACTGGTTAATCATCGCGGCCACCGGAGACACGTACCGAGGAACACCCATTCCGGCCATCCGCCAGGAGCCCCACTGCTCCAACAGGTACTCAGTATCGCCCAGAGGCTTATCAACGTACGTTCGCTTTTTCATACGGCCTTCCTCGGATCTGGATCGCTCAGGCCAAACAGGTCACGGAGCAACCGGTCAGCGGGTTTGTTTTTTGCGTTACCGTCGATCAGCCAACGCTGGCCAAAGTCGTGAAAGCCGATCTGGGCACGACTTCCGTGCCAACTGGCGACCATATCCAGCAGGTAAGCCAGCGCGTTCGGCCCGCCGACTTTGACCTTGGCCAACTCCTCTCCGGCGATTTTCAGAAAGCGCCGTTCCAGGTCGCTCATGCTTTTGCGCGGCAATGCCGCTGTTACGTTACTCATTGCCGTCTCCTGGCTGCTGGTTTGGGGTGCCTTGGGCGTTGCCTTCGTCTAAAAACCTCCTCCTATGAGGTGGATACTGATTGGCGCTGCACGCCGCGTTATTCATGGCTTCCCCCGTTTCGTCAGTACTTCCTTGTCTCGCGTATGTCCCACCGTGCAGCGCATTAAATCCGCGCGCATCCAGCCAGACATGCCACGTCTCCAGCGCTTGGCGTTTGAGCGATTCGGCGCTGGTGTGGATGTACGCTTGGTCGAGATCCTTCATCGCATGGTTGAGCAAAATCTCACCGATCATGTAATCAACGCCCAGATCCGCCCATGCTGTTCGGGCCACCTTGCGCAAGTCATGGCTCGACCATTCGCCCTTGGCCATCGCCTTGAACAGGGTGCTGGCCTTGGTCGCACTCAGTGCTCGACCGGTGCTGCCGGGGAACAGGAACGGACCGGCGTAACCGGTCAACCGCTGCTGCGCCCGGTAGCGTTCGATGAGCGCACAGGCACGGTCTGTCAACGGCAACGTATGCGCCGCCTTGGTCTTGGTGTCCGCCGCGGGAATGAACCACTTGCCCGTGCTGGTATTGACGTTTTTCCATCGCGCCAGACGGGTTTCACCCAGCCGCGTACCGTGGCACAGCATCAGCGCCGCGAGCATGGCCACAGCGGGTTCCGTTGCGAATCGCGCCTCGAGCATCAGCAGCAGATCCCGCACATCATCGCTGTGCAGACGAGCGGCCTTGGGCTTGATCTTCGCCCGTACGAAATCGGTGAACTCCAGTCCGGCCAGCGGATTGGTCGGCAACAGGTCGAGGCGGACAGCCTTGCGCACCGCCACGCCGAGCACACCCCAGACCGAGCGCACGAACGACAGCTCATAACGCTGCTGCAGCGGCATCATCAATTGACGGTCAATGGTGGGGCGGTCCAAATCGGCCAGCGCCAGATTGTCCAGCCGGGGATGCAGATGGCACTTCAAGGCCGACTTGGCACTGGCCTTGCGTTTCTCCGACAGCGAACGGTCACCGATCATCCGGTCCTGATACCAATCCAGCAGTTGCCCAACCGTTGTCCAGGTGCTGGCAATGGATTTCGCCGTTGGGTTCGCTGACCGGCGCATCAGAATGCTTGGCAGCGTGGCCAGCATGGCCTTGGCGTTGATGCCCGGGTAATCGCCCGCCTTGCCCCACTTGCCTGCCACCACAACGTGCCACGCGCCTCGGGTCCGGTCCACGGTCGAATAGCGAAAGCGCAATTCGCGGTACCGAGGATCGCGCAGCTGGCGGATATCGCTGTTGGCGTGTCGACGAATCTCGGCATCACTCAGGGACACGGCCAGGGTTTTCGGAGTCAGGGTCATGACCGAGCCCTCCCCTTGTACTGACTGGCGAAAGGACGTTGCATCTCGACCTCTTCGTTGGAAGGCTCGCGCCCGGCGAAGTTGACGAAGCGGGCGAACTGGCCTTGCTGCTGGACCAGGCACGAACTCACAGGCGCATGCCTGCACTTGGGCATGATCAACTCAGTGACACCGTTCTGGCCTTCCTCACTGTCCATGTCGCGATGGACCAAGATGATGCAGTGGGCGTCCGCCTCGATCTGGCCGGAGTCGCGCAGATCGGAGGCGATCGGCTTCTTGCCCGGCCGCTTCGTTGATTCGCGGTTGAGCTGGGCCAGTAGGATCACGGGCACGTTGAGCTCTTTGGCGATGTTGACGATCCCGGTCGAGATCTTGCCCAGCTCGGCGGTACGGTTGAACGCCATGCCGTCAGACCCGATTAGGCCGATGTAATCGATCACCACCACGTCCAGACCATGGGCACGTTGCACCTGGCGGCAGATGCTGCGAATCCGCGCGACGGTGAGACCCGACTTGTCGCTGACGTACAGAGGCTTATCCATGATCTTGCTGACCGCCGACGTGAGCCGGGGCCAGTCATCGTCCTGCAGTTGGCCGTCATCGAGTTTCCGCAAATCGATGCCGCCGATGGATGCCAGCGCACGATTACCGAGTTCCTCTTCAGGCATTTCCAGTGAGAACACCATGCCCACGCCGGTGCCTGAACAGGCGATGTGCTGGGCGATCTGCAAACCGAGAGTGGTCTTGCCGCTACCCGGCAGGCCGGCAACAATCGTCACGGTTTTTTTGCGTAGTCCGCGGATCATCTTGTCCAGATCCACCAGCCCAGTGGAAAGACCCGACTGCACAACTCCGTTGAACTTGGCGTCAATAATGTCGACGTTTCGGGCCACGACTTCGTCCATGCGCTTGTAGTCCGGCTCACCCGTGTCCAGGTCGCGAAGATCAGCCATGGCCTGCTGGGCGCTGGCGATGATCTCGGCCACAGGCCTATTCTCGCTGGCAGAGTCGCGTACGACGTCCGCCGCATCGACCAGCCGGCGCAACACGGCACGCTCGCGCACCGTTCGGGCGTAGGCTGTCCAGTTGGCGGTGCTCGGCGTGTTTTTGGCCAGCTCCCCAGCGTAGGCCAGGGTGATATTCCCGCTCGGTAGGTAGGGGCGAAAATCATGGAGCGTCACCGGATCGATGGGCGCGCCAGTGCCATGCAGGTCAATCATCACCTGGAACAGCGCGGCGTTTTCCGGATCGTGGAAGTCGGCTGCCGCCACGTTGGTGGTGATCGAATCGAACAGGGTACCGTCCAGCATCAGTGCGCCAAGCAGAGCGTGCTCCGCTTCATCGCTGTACAGCTCGCGATAGTCGTTCATGCGCGCCTCCGCTCGGAGTCCCAGGTGAATCCGGCCAGCAGCGCCTTGTTCTCGCGTAGGCGGTCGAGCGCTCGCTCACCGATGTACTGGCCAAGCCCTTTGGCGTCCATGTTCGAGACCACCACCGTAGGCCGGACCAACTGATAACGGCGATCAAACACTTCATGCAGCATTGCCAGCTCGTAAGCGGTGCCGGCCTGGGCACCGACCTCATCGATCACCAACAGGTCCAGGTCCGCGAGTTCGGCAATCACGTCGCGCTCGCTGTAGCCGGCGTCGCGATCCATCGAGCCTTTGAACACCCGAATGATTTCGGCAGCCGACGTGATCACCGCGACGGCGCCGAGCTGGCGAACAACCTGCTGGACGATGCTGCTGGCCAGGTGAGTTTTCCCGGTGCCGACGTTGCCGCACAGCAGCAGGTTCCGACCGGCTCGGTAGTGATCCTCGAAGTCATTCGCATAGCCCTGACAGATCGCCAGCGCCTGGCCCATGGCCGAATTGTCGACACGGTAGTTGGCGAACATGCTGCCAGCGAAACGTGGCGTGATGCCAGAGCCTACAAGCGCGCTGTTGACGCGTTCAGCGCTCAGGTGAGCCAAGGCCTGCGAATGCTCAGAGCTCCCGACAGCGGCTACGCGCAGGCCGCGGAATTGGCACTGCTTGCACGGACGGACCAACATCGAACCGTCGAACTGCTCGACCTCGGAGCGAGCAATTTCGCCATGGATTGGACATTCACCTGTGAACATGCGGCTTTCGGGTTGACGACGGAAATTAGAACGCTGGGCCATTGGTCGCCTCCTGGTACATGTCGGGGGTGTGGGTCGGTAAGTTGGTGTAGCTCGATGACTTACCATTTTTGGCACCTGCGCCAGGCAGGATCGACTCTGGATAGATATCGCTCCACGAGTTGGTGGTGGACTTATCCAACACCGCATCCGGCTCCGAATGGTTAGCCAGCTTCTTGGCGATCAGTTCGCAGGCCCGCAGCGTCAGTGGTGCCCGCTTCGCCTTTCGCATCTCGCAGAAGTCAGCCCATGCCTGATCAGATGCGTTCGCCGGCTTGGCAGTCAGCGGATTGAACCTCAAAGCCTTCTTCTTCGGCGCCGAGGGAGCGTCAGCGACCGTTGGTTCTTTCTCTATTGATTGAGTAATAGAATCCTTTATTAAGTAGTTGCCGGTTTCCCCACACTTCGGAGAACCCACACTTCGGCTAACCGAATATTCGGAAACCTGTAGGTTCGGTTCGTAGTGCACGATTACGCGGCGGCCGAGCACTTTGCCGGTGCCCTCCTCGCGGACTACTTCATGACTAACCAACCCCAGTTCCTTGAGGCAGGCCATGGCCTTCGAGTAGCGGTCACGGCCGATCGCGAAGCGTTCTTGCAGGTGCGAGCCGATCACCTTCCAATCACTGGAGCGAGTTTGCAGGTAAGCCCAGATGGCCAGCGCGTCAGGGTTGACGATCATGGCCACCACGTCATTGCTGACCGAGCTATACGGTGCCTGCTTGGCGTATAGGATGGTCGGCGTGGCCTTTTGCACGTTCACCGGCTTGGTCATAAGTCCAACTCCCGACTGACACGGCGGACGAAGTCGTCATACCCCTCATCCATCACCAGACCTTCGTTCTCCAAGGCCTCGCGGTAAGCCCTGGCGCTACCGTACAGAACCCGGCGATCACGCTCTGGCAGCCCCTTGTAGTGTCCATAGCAAGGCCATGGGCCGGCGATCACCGACACCGGGCCTTTCTCGGCGGTTGTGGCTTGCGGTCTGGTGCTCATTGCACGGTCTCCCACGCAGGGAGTTGCTCGACATTCGGTTCCAGCACCAGCTTTTCTAAACGGACTTGCATTACCACTTTGCGTAGGGCGTCTGGGTCCATGCCCGTTAGGCGGCGAAGAAGCACACGCAATGCAACGCATGCATGGGCTATTTCAAACTTCGCATCGTCAAGACTTTCCGCGCAGGATTCATCGTCGAAAAGTATCTCCTGCGCAAGATCGACGCCGGTCCAGGCCTTGTAAGCCAACTGATCGTTCGTAAACTGCTCCATATGCGCGTCATCGATCAGTATCGGCTCTGACGAAAGCGTCTTTTCGTTTTCACTCATGCGGAAGTCCTCTGGCGCAGCTTGAACCGGCCTTGCTGAATGTCGGGATGGGTGGCGCGCTCGGCGGTGACGAAGCTACACTCGGTAACGAACCGGTCGAATCGACGTGTGATGTCTGCCTTCGGCCAGATGGCGTATGGCTGGCCTCCGTCGTCTGCGTGCTTGCTGCGTACCATGGCGAACGGCAAAGGGGCGCTGGGGATATCACGCATCACGGCATTGATCACCCACGGTGGGATGCTGTGGCGCAGGTTGATCCTGGCGCGGATCGAAGTCATCGACTCGAAACCCGCGGGCATTGAGTCCAGATAGCGAACCTGCTCGACGTTGGCCACCCGGGTTTCGATCCGCTCTAGCGCCACCTGTTGTTCCCGCTGCTGGCGCTCGACAGCCACCAGGTGGTTAGCATTGGCGGCCGTGATCTCGGCCTGGGTCATTGGCCGGGCGGCCTGTTCTTCCAAAGCCTGCCAGCGATCAACCAGTGCGGCGGTGAACTCAGGACTGAGCTGCGCGACCACCACAAAGCTGTCGCGCTTGCATACTTGGTACTGCTCGACGGTCTGCCCGAGGTGGTTTTTAACTTCCTCAATTTGAGGGAGTTGAATGGTCTTACGCTCTGCCAGCGTTTCAATAGTCCGCTTCACGTTGTCGTGACGTTTTCCCACCAGTTCGGCGATCTCTTGCGAGGACATGGTGACGGCATCTTGGAATTTGGCGATGGTCATAGAACGCCCCCTGCATTGATAGCGCCGTGCGCGGCGCCAGCGTGACGATGTGGCCAAAGGAAGTTACGGGAAACGAACGTGATGGATTCGAGACGACTCTCGATCTCTGTGGCGATAGGGTTACTCCAGCCGCCGAGCGCAGGAACAACTTGCGCGAGAAGGATCGACCGGAGCTCGTTGAAAACAGCACGAGCTTCATTCATGCGAACCATGTCCTCGGGACTGACGAGCACGTCGCGCAAAATTTCACCTTTGATAACATCAGGGTCGATGAGTGACAGAGATGTCTTCATGGGCGCGCCTCCTTTGAAGTACGCGCCACGTTTTCATCACTCACAGAATGTGGCGCAGCGCCCGCTTCGGCGAAGACCGCATCGGTGCGCCGCTCCAAACTCTCGCGTTCGCAATCGAGTTGGCTGTGCCAATCGTCTGCGTTGTAGATAGCCAGGTTTGCGACGGCGGCGTAATGCTCATCGCATCCTTGCCTCAGTCGATCTTCAAGAACATGGAGAACGCCGCGCATCCAGGCAAGGTGTTCCACGGCGCAAGCAATCTGGAACGTCGCATCCCGCGCGATCTGTTTTTGCTCGTTCATTCGGCACCGCCTTGGGCGATCACGGACTCGATACCTGCATGAGACGCGTAAACAAGCGCAAGCGCCGCCTCGGCCGCGAAGAACACCAATGTCGCCTGGTTGGAGCAGTCAGGCGTCGACATGAGGTCACGCAGGCCTGCCACCACGGCCTCGAGGTAATCGGTTGCGGCCTCAAGTGAATCAGCCACTCGAATACCGCCTGCTGCGTTGAGAACAGCGCAAGGACCGCGCACGCAGTACTCATGTTCGAGAGTCAAAAGTTCAGTGTTCATACCCGCGGTCCCTCGTTGCCGCCAGAGGGAAGTCCCTTCTGAACCGACCACACCAGCGCGCTGACCGTCTCAGCCAAAAAGCCCAACGCCGCCATGCCGTCGCAATAGGCCAGTTCGCCCATGTTCAGGCTGTCGTGCATATGACGGCAGAGTTGACCAAGGCCGGAAGACAAAACCTTCGCTGTTTCGAGTGCGTCCTCTACGTCTGCGCCAGCTGCGACGCGGAGCAAATGCACGCCTCGGTTATCGATTGGGGTCTCACAAAAACCAACACAGCCTGTCAGCAATGCTTGCGCTGATAATTGGGTAGTGCTATTTTTTGGGTGCATGAAATCGTCCTCTAGACGAAGAAGTTTCTAAGTTGCTTGCTCGACACAAGCGATGGGTTTACGAAGGCCAGCCTCGACAGCTGGCCTTTTTGTTGCCTGGGATTCAGCCGGACAACAAAAACTTGAATGTGGCGTTGTGGCTCATGCCGTCTTCCTTTTCATTGGGCAGGCAAAAGCCAACCATTGGAAGTCGCTGACTAGGTCCTACGAAGGGCCTTCCATTTTTCTGCGCCATGCAGTACTTGACGATACTTACGAAGCGAGGGCCTCAGGAGGGTCAAGTAGTCCTTTTCTGTAATAGTGGGTACCGAGTGACCCATTTCTGAGCTTTTGTCCTGCGCAGAGTTGAATAATCCGCTCACACCATCGGGAAAACTTTTAATCTCGATTAAAGAATCGCTACCGCAGCTTGCAAAAGATTCAGCATGCGGAATCACTACGGTCCGATCTGCACGGACTTGCGGATTGATGAAGCCGACCTTCAGTGCTGAGTTGATCAGACTTGCCCTAATAATCGAGGGGATGGCGTTGTTCATAACGCCACCTCAGCGCTGGATGGATTTACAGCAGGTTTTTCGGACTGCTGAGGAGCGACCTTCCCGGGTAAGCTTTGCTCCAAAGTCGCCGGGGAGTCTGGATAAAGATCAGGTCGCAACCGAGAGCGAGAAATACCAGACGCAGCCTCAATTCGAAGAACGTGCTTGGCCGGAACATGACCGGTGGCGCACATGTGCTGAACGTTTTGCGGCGTGCATCCAAGCTCCTTGGCAAGATTAGTCTGGCTCCCAAGCGCTTCAGCGGCGCAGGCCATGGCTTCGATACTCATTGGCGATCCCAGCGGACTTATGACATTGCGGCCGAGCCTACAACTGCGCATTGAATTTTACAAACGAAATTTGCAATGCCGCCTACAAAGGACGCTTGTACCCTATGGACATGAGCAAACTAAATCTCCCGAAAGTTATTGCTGAAGCTCGCGAAAAGCTTGGACTCAACCAGTCGGAGCTAGCTCGGCGTTTATCTGTTTCGCCGCAGGCCGTCCAAGCCTGGGAGTCAGGTCGCGCCACTCCGCGAGCAAGCAAATTTCGCGACCTGGCTAAAGCCCTCGAAATCCCTGCACACGTTTTACTCAGGGCGTCCGGTGTAATCACCGAGGCCAACGCCTCGGAATACCATCTCAAGTACCAACGCGAGGGCCAAGCAGCATTTGAAGAACAGATGCTTAAAGACTTGAGCATTTGGGATGAAACGACCCCGCTAGAGGATGATGAGGTCTACGTTCCCCTCCTACGCGAAGTCGAGTTATCAGCGGGCTCTGGACGCTTTGCGATTGAAGAACGGCCAACCTCCCACCTTCGATTTTTGAAGCAGGACCTCAGGGCCAATGGAGTGCAGCTCTCCAACGCAAAATGTGTCGGAGTAAGCGGAAGTAGTATGTTTCCTGTCCTTCGGGATGGCGCTACGGTAGGTGTCAATATTGGAAAAAATCAGCTGACTGACGTTGTAGATGGCGAGATGTATGCAATCAGCCACAATGGGCAGTTACGCATCAAACAGTTGTTTCGACTCCCTAGCGGCCTGAGGCTTCGCAGCTTCAATCGGGATGATCATCCCGATGAAGACTATTCCTTTCAGCAGCTACAAGACGAACAGATCGCCATCATCGGTCATGTTTTCTGGTGGGGCATGTTCGCTTAAACCTCGCTTGGAACTGCACCCGCGGCATTCTTCGCACGAAAACTACAAATTTTGTTTGCAATTACAAATTTGTAATTGTAACTTTGCATCCATCGAAATCAGCATGGAGCAAGCGCGATGCAATCCGAAACCCTCTCCGCACATGGATTCAAATGCGTCCTCGGCCGTGGCGCAGCCCCTCGTGAGTTGCAATGCTTGATGGCAGTTGCAGCCGGTCTGACTTCAAAGGAAGCGGCTCGTGATCTTGGTGTTGCTCAGGACACGGTTGACAAACGTCTTTTGTCGTTAACCACAAAGCTTGGCGTTACGCGTCGCGCCGCTCTGGTTGCCCAAGCGATGCTTCTCGGATTGATCTCAATCTCCGGCAATCCACCGGTGTTTCCTGACCCGCAGCGCCCAACGAGCGAGCACGATGGCATCTTCATCGCCTGACAGCAGAAGCAGTGGTGTGCGCCCTTCGCCAGGGCGCAGTCCGGTGCGTAAGCCTCAGCAAAGCGACATGGAGTCGCGTTTCACGACCTCATATTCGCGAAGATCCAGCAACATGACAGACCTGATTTTGACCGAAGACGAATATCGCCAGTTGGTGCAGTGCGAAGACGGGAAGCCGACAACTGACTCGTTGAAGGTCGCCGAGAAATTCGGCAAGCGTCACGACAACGTACTGCGCTCAATTGACAGTCTGAAATGCTCGAAGAAATTCCGACTCCTCAATTTTGAGGAGTCCTCCTACATCAACGAGCAAGGCAAGCTGCAACGCATGTTCACCATGACCAAAGACGGCTACATGTACTTGGTCATGGGGCTCACCGGAAAGAAGGCGGCAATCTGGAAAGAGGCATTCATTGAGGCTTTCAACTGGATGGCGAATGAACTCACCTTCCGCTCAATGTCGTACGAGCAGCGCCGGAACTATTTGATGCTCGAGTACAAGCAGGAAAAGAGCTTGGCAAGTTTTGCAGGTAAGACCATGCGCCGCTGGCAACTTAAGAAGCCCGTAATTGAGGGCAAGTTGCTGGCAATTGAGCAGTCCGGGCAGCACACCCTGCTACTGAACTAGAACCACCGTAACGCCCGTTTAACCAAAACCGATTTTCGCGAAAGCCAACAACGCGGCCGGGATTCGTTCGGCCTGGAGAAAGTAAATGCCACAGAAAACACTGACCCCATGGCGCCTTTTCAAGGTGCTGATCTCGATCTTGATCTACATCGCCATCTCGGCGGCGTGGCTCCTATTCGCGGCCCGCGACCTGATCAGCAGCAGCTCTGACCTTGATGTCGTTGGCGGCTTCTTCGGCACCGCTGTCTGGCTGATCGCGACCGCCTGCCTGCTCCTCCTCATCGCCTCACCAAAACCTGGCCAATCGGCCAACACCACGGAGAAAGACCAATGAAGCGGATTGCCGCCATTGCAATGCTATGCCTGCTCGCCATCACGGCCGGTTGTTCGAAGGTCCCAGCCGGCTACACGGGCGTGATCGTAAACTTAATGGGGAGCGACAAGGGCGTGGCGCCCACCGAGGCCACTGTGGGCTACAAGTGGCTGACGCCGAACGAGGAACTGTTCCTGTTCCCGACCTTTAACCAAAACTTCAACCTTCAACAGGTCAAGTTCCAGGACCGAGACGGCATGACCATCAGCGCGCCGATCGGCATCACGCTGCGAGCGAAGCAGGGGGCAGCCCCCCTGCTGTTCCAGACCTACCGCAAGTCGATGGATGAAATCATCGAGGTCAACGTCCCGCAGGTGGTGCGTAATGCCTTCAACAACGCAGGCTCCAAGGTCAAGGCGTCCGAGGTTTACGGTCCCGGTAAAGAGGCCTTCCTGAAAGCTATCGAAACCCAGGTGCAGCAGCACTTCGACAGCAAGGGCATCGTGGTCGAATCGCTGTACCTCAATGGCGAAATCGTATTGCCACCCCAGGTAGTCGAGGCCCTGAACGCCAGCATCACCGCCACCCAGAAAGCCCAGCAACGCGAGAACGAATTGCGCCAGACCGAAGCCGAAGCGGCCAAGGTGCGTGCCGCCGCCCAGGGTGACAAGGACGCAGCGATTCTCAAGGCCCAAGGCGAGGCCGAGTCACTGAACATCCGTGGCGAAGCGCTGCGCAAGAACCCGGGCGTCGTGGAGCTGAACGCGATCGAGAAGTGGGACGGAAAGCTGCCCGTTTACATGACCAGTGGCACCGCCACTCCATTCATTGGCATCGGCAAGTAGGCCGAGCCCCCGGGGCGGTGAAATGCCGCCCCCCCCTATCAAGGAGAAATCCCATGTTGATCCTCACCCGCCGAACTTCCGAAACCATCCGCATCGGCGATGACATCAGCCTCACGGTACTTGGCATCAGTGGACAGCAAACGCGCTTGGGCATTAATGCGCCCGCCGGGGTCGCAGTTCATCGTCAGGAGATCTACGAGCGTATCCAGGCCCAAGCGGTTGCGGCTGGCCAACTCGAACAAACTACCGACATCCCGGTAGTTACCGAGTCAATGCACATCGACGACCGCGTGAAGATGATCGGCGCCGAGCCGGCCTATCTGACGGTGGTGTTCAAGCTGCCAAGCCTTAACGACGCCCAAGCGCTGATCGACAAGCTGCCTTACCGCCAAAAAGCCATGGGAACCGAAGCTGAGGTGTTCGGGTACTCGGCAGGCAATCTGATGGAGGATGCCCCATGCGCGTAATGATCGCTATTGCCCTACTTCTGATCGTCGGCCAAGCCAGCGCCGATCAGCCGCAAGCGCTGATCGATGTCCAACACGACAGCCGACACCAGGTTACTTGCTGGATCACCCCGCAAGGCGGCATCAGCTGCTTGCCGGATAGTTCGCTCCCACAGAAGGCCACCCCATCAAGTGAGACGGGCCGGGCCTCTCCGACCAAATCTGCATACAGAACCGGGTCTTTGCAGGCCGCTCCGCTCCCACAGGTAGAGGGGTTCCAGCTATGAATACGAGCACGCAAAAACCTGTTGCCATGGGAAACGAGTTTGCCAGCCTGGGCACTCGTCTCGTTCGCCTCGGTCATGCATTGCAGGAGCCGAGCACCACGGTTCATGAATTGGTGGCTTTGGCGATGGCCTGCGGTATCAAGCTGCAGATGCGTGCGGTCGCCGAGTCGGAGGGGCGTTGCGATGGCTAAAACAATTCTACGGGTGCGCCAAGGCGCGATTGCCTATTACCTGAACGAGTCATCCACTGGCGCCAAGAACAGCGGTCGTCGATTCATCCTGAGCCGCACCAGCGATCACGGAAAGACCAAAGATGGCTGGGCCAAGGTCAACACCACCGAGCACCAGGTGCTGGTGGATACCGTTGGGGATGCTGATCGCTTCGCCGCCTGCGCCAGCCTGTACGCAAGCAAGCCGCATCGCCAGCACGTCGACCGTCACCACATACGTGGAATGGCCGGCAAGTGGGAGGGCGTGGCGTTTCCAGTGCGCGTGACGCACGGGCGTGACACGACACAAAACGCGAACGCTGAAAACGTGTCGCGACACGAAACACGGTGAAGCTATGCGCTATGTGACTGTCAGGAAATTTGCCAACGAATCTGGCTACACAGAAGACGCGATCCGCTCGAAAATTCGTGACGGCATCTGGCGGCTCGGTGAGATATGGATTAAGGCGCCGGATGGCCGGACGCTACTCGACGTAGAGGGATATGAATCATGGGTAGAGGCGGGAGGGGAGTTCGGGCGGTCTCCGATACGAGTATCGAAATCACGTTCATGTATCGGGGCGTCCGGTGCCGCGAGCGCATCACACTCAAGCCCACCGCCACTAATCTGAAGAAGGCGGAGCAGCACAAGGCGGCGATCGAGCATGCGATATCGATCGGTACCTTCGACTACTTGGTGACATTCCCAGGGTCTGCCCGTGCCGCGAAGTTTGCGCCCGAGGCATCCCGCGAAACCATGAACGGTTTTTTGACCAGGTGGCTCGAGGCGAAGAAGAAGCACGTGGCCAGCAGCACATTCGATGGATACCGAAAGCTCGTCACCCTTCGGCTGATCCCTGCCCTGGGTCACACGATGCTGGTAGATCTGAAGCGAAAAGCCGTGCGCGACTGGCTCGACACGCTGGAGGTGAGTAACAAGACGCTCAGCAACATTCAGAGCTGCCTGCGCTCCGCATTGAATGACGCGACCGAAGAAGAATTGATCGAATTGAATCCGCTGGCCGGATGGACCTACTCCCGCAAAGCTGCACCACCGAAAGAGGATGATGTTGATCCCTTCAGTCCAGAGGAGCAGCAGGCGGTGTTGGGGGCCCTCTCCGGTCAGGCTCGCAACATGATGCAGTTCGCCCTATGGACCGGCCTGCGCACGAGCGAACTGGTAGCGCTGGACTGGGGTGATATCGACTGGCTACGCGAGGAGGTGATGGTGAGTCGTGCGATGACCCAAGCTGGCAAAGGTACGGCAGAGACTACAAAGACTGCCGCTGCACGTCGAAGCGTCAAGCTGCTCAAACCCGCTATGGAAGCACTGAAGGCACAGAAGACGCACACGTTCTTAGCTGATGCTGAGGTCTTCCAGAACCCGCGAACTCTCGAACGATGGGCCGGTGACGGGCCGATCAGGAAAACGATGTGGGTGCCTGCGATGAAGAAGGCAGGAGTGCGATATCGCCGCCCTTATCAGACGCGGCACACCTATGCGTCGATGATGTTGTCAGCCGGCGAACATCCGATGTGGGTAGCCAAGCAAATGGGGCATACCGATTGGACAATGATTGCCCGCGTGTATGGGAGGTGGATGCCCTCTGAATCAGATAATAGTGGGACAAAGGCAGTAGAACGGTTTTCAGCTAGCCAAACTGAAATCTTACTAACGGTAAAGGCATAACGCTATCGTTGAGGTATAGTTCGCGGTTCCGACGTCAGGATGGGAAGCCGATGAGTCACCGCGTAGTTGAACTGCATTGCATTATGCCGATAGAGAACATTCCATCGGTGCTGCAGTATGGAATTCTCAGCCATGAGAGAGCCTCGAAGCTTCCCCACTCGTCGGTGGCAAAGCAAGAGATCCAAGATAGGCGCGTGGGTAAGACCGTGCCTAATGGATTGCGCCTGCACCAGTACGCGAATCTATACTTTTGCGCACGGAATCCGATGCTATACCTGCGGAAGCCTAATCACCCTGACCTGTGCGTCGTCCAAGTCAGTCGTCGTGTCCTCGACCTGCAGAATGTAGTCATTACCGATCAGAATGCCGCGTCAAACTGGGTACGGTTTTATTCCTATCCAGAGGGGTTGCGGTGGATCAATTTTGACTATGTATTCGCGGACTCTTGGCAAGACGATGATGAACGTATTGGATGGCAAAAAAAGGCTGCGAAGTGCGCGGAAGCGCTCGTGCCTGGAGTGGTGGCCCCCGAATTCATCACAGGGTTCTACACTTGCGATGCTCGGGCCAAGGCAAGGGTCGAAGCCGTCCTAGCTCAACAGAACAATGGGCTAGCAGTGACATTGAATTCTCATCTTTTCTTTAGGTGAATAGTGTGATCAAAGTTCTGATAGGAGACATATTCCAGAGCAACGTGCAAACGTTGGTTAATACTGTGAATTGTGTTGGCGTAATGGGCAAAGGTGTTGCGCTTGAATTTAAAAAGCGTTGGCCTGGTCTCATGCAGGACTATGAAAACCAATGCGCCAAAAAGCTGGTGAAACCAGGAATCCCTTACATATATAACGACATGTTCGGGACTTCGATTGTAAACTTTCCCACCAAAGATCATTGGCGCTCAGCATCACGCTTGGCTGACATCCAGAAAGGCCTAGAGATTTTTGTAGAACACTATAAAGCATGGAACATCACTTCCGTAGCATTCCCTCCCCTTGGATGTGGGAATGGCGGCTTAGAGTGGGAGCTAGTAGGACCTATCATGTATAAAACACTCTCAAAAATAGACATACCAGTTGAAATGTATGCGCCATTTGGAACTCCCGCGAATCAGCTAACCTCGGACTTCTTAAACCCTTCACAGTCTCGACTGTTTAGCGAAAGTGACCATAAAGGCTCTCGAAACCAGAAAATCAATGACAACTGGTTCGTACTGCTTGAAGTTCTTTATCAGCTTGAAAATCAACAATTTGCGCCAAAGGTTGGAAGGACAATTTTCCAAAAAATATGCCACGCGATAACTGCGCTAGGTGTAGAAACAGAACTTGATTTTAAAAAGGCTAGCTACGGCCCTTTTTCTGACCAAGTAAAAAAACTACTCGGAACATTAGCTAATGCGAATCTGATAGCCGAGAGTCAATTGGGGCGCATGAACACCTTGTCGACTGGACCAGAGTATCTAAAGGCGAGAGAAAAACGTCAAGATATCCTTACAGTTAACATGTCTAAAATTCATAAAACTGTTGACCTATTTAGTCGCATCAAAAACACTGAGCAGGCCGAAGAAGTAGCTACTGTATTCTATGCAGTTAGCAAATTGAAAGATGAGCAAAAGGTAGCAATTGTGCCCGAGCGTGAAGTCTTCGACTTTGTCTTATCTTGGAAAAAAGCTTGGGATAATGACGCGAAGCGGGAAGCCATTGCCTCAGCGATTCGAAGCTTGTCCATGCTTGGCTGGATTCGGGTTAGTTCAAGCGACTGTCTTCCTCTGGTAGAGATGACCGAGGAGGAGTTCTGCTTTTCCTAATGACAGCTTTTCGCCAGCTTTGAAGCTAGAAGCCCCGTACAAGCAGACTTAGACGGGGGTTCAAATCCCCCCGGCTCCACCAAATACGAAGCAAGACAAAACCCGCCAAGTGCGGGTTTTGTTGCATCTGGGGTTTGGAAAATTGCGGAGGATTGTTGTGGCGTCCTGTCGACTCACGCCCACATCGGCGACTTATCAGCGGCATCCTCTCCGGCACTCTGCCGACCGCTCGAAATCCCTGATCGCTTGACCGACGCGTGGAGCGATTGACCCACTGGCAGACCACGTTCACGATCAGTACTTGATGTCCCGGGCTGTGCGACGGGTATCTTGCTTGGTACTGCGCTTGTCCTGGCGACACTCTACGTTGCTCTTGTCATTGCCCTTTCTACACTCATCCTTGGTTTGCCGGGCATCGGAGCGCCCTTCCTGCCGGGTATCGCGAGCATCACGCCGTTGTTCACCCTGCTCGGTCGCGTAGGCGGGCAGCGTCACCCACTGCACGCCAGCGGCGATGAGCAGCGTCGCCAAGGCTTTCAAGTAGTGCTTGCGAATCATCATTTTTCTCCCATTTTTTATCGCTCAGTCGCTTCGTTTGCTCACCGAAGAACTCAGCGAAAACGTGTGTTACAGCGTGCGCTCGCGACTCTCAAAGCACTTTGCGGTATGTGAAATCTGACGATATGGACAGACAGGCAGTGGCGCAAGGCTGTTATCTGCATGATTGCAAGATGGACATCGGTAACGACTCAGTTTGTTCTATGAAAACCCCAAGATGCGGGGTTACAGCCAACGTTGATTACGGATTTGACCGTGGGCTCATCACTGGATCGAACCGGCGGGCTGGGCAGCCCAACACAATCGGGCCTATGCTGGCGTTCTATTCGCAAGGAAGCCGCCATGAAATTCAAAATGCTGATTGTCGCGTTAACCCTCTCCCTGACGTCCGGTTGCGCGTACTACAACGACCGCACCACGGACACCAACAAGAACGGGCGGATTGCCTGTGATGCCGAGCCGGCCAATCAGCCGGGCTGTTATACGAAACAGTCGAAGGATTGGAATTGGGGTGGGTTGAAGTTTGGGGTCGGGGCTTCGAATTAGTTTCGGGTCCTACAGACGCTGTGATTTTTGGAGAGATTTCCGACAGGTTTTGACGGTTGTTGGGTGGGAAGCAGAGCCCGTAGGCTTTGTCGGTCGCTGCGCATCAGCGATCGGGTGTGGAATCCCGAGATAAACAAACTTGCCCCCATGGCATACTGCGGCGCTTTTTCAGCCGCAGTTTTAAGTTATGGCGGCTGTGCGTGGGAGGCCTTCGGGTCTGCCGGGTTTTGTCCGTTTATCTCGGTTATTCCACCCCGCGCACAGTTGCCACCCATTCGAGTGGAATCGGAGCAGGGGCAGCGCCTATGACTCAACGGACGATATTTGCCATGATTAAAGAAACCCCAAATCCGCCTACTGCGGACGACGCGCCCCCCTGCTCCGCCCTCAAATCCCCCGCATCCCGCAAACCCAGCACGATGTTTTTCGTTTCGCCGGATATCAACGACGAAGACCTGTTGGCGCATGCCTGTGAGTCATTGGCTTCGGCGAGTGTGATGACGAGTAATTTTGCGGGGTATCTGGAAGGGCCGCATCGGCACACGGCGATGGCGATTCAGCAGATTGTGATGCTGGCGGAACTGGCGGTGAACCGGATGCTGGATAACGTTGAGTTGCCAAAATCACCACACTGCTAGTCCCCTGTGGGAGTTAGCTGCTCACGATGACGATGGTTCATTCGATATCCATATTGAATGAACCATCGTCATCGCGGGCAAGCCCGCTCCCACATGGGTCAGGTGTATGACTGAAATTTCTTCATCACACCTAAACCACCTTCAACTCCACCTCAACATGCCCACGGGTCATCCGCGAATACGGGCACATCTGATGCGCCGCCTCAGCCAATTCACGCTTCACCCCCGCCTCCAGCCCGGGAATGTTGACGTTCAGCCGGACCGCCAACTGAAAGTCCCCGGCACTGGTTTTACCCAGATCCACCTCTGCATCCACCGAGGTATCTTCTGGCAATTTGATTTTCATCTTGCCCGCTGCCACCTGTATCGCGCCGATGAAACAGGCCGAATAGCCCAGTGCAAACAGTTGCTCCGGGTTGGTGCCGGGCTTGCCCGAACCGGGGGAGCTGAAGGTGACGTCCAGCTCGCCGTCGCTGGATTTGCCAGTGCCGGTGCGGCCACCGACGGTGTGGGTTTTTGCGGTGTACAGAACGGTTTCCAGTGCAGTACTCATGGCCGTGACTCCTGAAGGGAAGCGACAGAGTAGGCAAGCCTAGCAGTGCAATCCCTGTTCACAGGTGACGTTGGTCGGATGAAAAAAAGGCACTGGGCGATCATCGCCAGTGCCTTTTTTGTGCCTGAATAATCCGTCAGCGCGACAACATAAACGTGTCGTACTCCAGATCTTCCAGTGCAGTGGTCAACCTGTGCAAACCCAGCAATACACAAATCAGCAACGACAAGGTAAAGCCATAACCGAAGAAGCTTGGCCCCAGGTACATGCTGAACAGGGTCAACATGGCGTTCAACACCGCGAACAGCACGCACAACTCCAGCACCACGGTGCGTTTGTCCAGGTAGAAGAACACGTTGAGCAAGGCCATGAACACCACCTGGATGCTCACACCGATCAAGTCGATGTAGAACAGCGGCAGGTAATAACTGGAAATGCCCAGCCACTCCAGCAAGCGCGGCGCGAACAGGAACAACAGCACCGCCGTCAGCCCCTGCACCTTGCAGATTTCCACCAGGCCCTGACGGATCGACAAGGTCATTTCGGTTTTCAGCTGACCGATGTGCTGCAGCGTTTCACCCTCGCGGATCGCCCGAAAAAGTCGGTCGTACCACTCGGCAAAATCGGTCTCGATGCGCACCAGAAACACCGCCATGCCAGGGATGATCGCCAGGTATGCGAGGAAGATCGGCAAGTCGTACAGGATCGAAGCGCGCAGCGGGCCGACAATTTCGCTGGAGGTGCCGGGGTTGAACCAGAACATGAATTTGTCGATCCAGATGCCCAGGTTGTAGAAGAAGCCGGTGGCCAGCAGGCTGAGGAAAACGTTGCGCCGTGCGAGGAAATCGAAGGCGATCAGTTTCTCGGCGCGGTACTCGCGCAGGATGTCGTAGAGGAACAGGAACAGCAGCGTGCTGTGCCCGATCAACAGCGCCAGCAACAAGCCCGGCATTTGCAGAAAGCTGAGTACGTAAGCACTCGCGACCATCAGCGAGTACCCCACCAGCATCACCAGCAGAATGCGGTTATAGGCCTTCATCCCCGAGAGAAAAATGATCACCAGCCACAAGTTGCACAGCACCACAAAGTTGGCCAGGACCAACACGCGGTAAATCAGCGGCTGGTCGAACAGCAAGCCCAGCACGACAATCCCCAGCAGCCCGGCGCCCAGCGTCACCAGCAACAACACGCCCAGCAGGTTGGGCAGAATCTGATCGTACTTGTGTTCAAACAAGCGGTCGGACACGAAGCGGGTGAAGAACAGCTGCAAGCCGCCCGTGAGGATCAACGAGCTGGCCATCAGGTACGTCACCGTCACCAGAAACTGCCCGACCAATGCGTTGGGCAGTAACAAGCCGAGGCTGATGATCCCCACCAACATCACGCTGATGATCGACAACACCCACGGGCCGGAGCTGATCAAGCCGGCGTACACGTAGGCGTGCAAGGTGGCGGTGTAGGAGTCACGCGAAAGGATTTTTCGCAGTTCGAAGCCAATCCCGGCCATTTAACTGTTCTCCATGGCAGCTTGATACAAGTCGCGATAACGCTGCAGCATCAAGGCTTCGGTGTAGTAACGAGTGACCCGCAACAAGCCGCTGGCCTGCGCGGCCTCCCAGCGTTGCGGGCTGCGCAGCAGTTCGAGGATCGCCGCGCAGGTGGCTTGCGGGTCGGCGATGGCCACCACTTTGCCGGCGTGCCCGAGGTCACGGTCCTCGGCGCTGCCGCCTTCGATCAACTCGCGGCACGATCCCACGTCACTGCTGACCACTGGTGTACCGGCGGCCCAGGCTTCGAGGATCACCAGCGGCTGTGCCTCACTGATCGAGGTCAGCACCATCAGGCCGAGTTTGGGCAGGATGTCCTGAATGCGCTGGAAGCCGAGAAAGTGCACCTTGCCTTCCAGCCCGAGACTGGCCATCAGGCTGCGGCATTCGTTGACGTATTCCGGGTCTTCCTCTTCCGGGCCGACGATCCAGCCTTCGGCCTGCGGCATGGCGCTGATCACGCCACGCATCGCCCGCAGAAAGGTTTTTACGTCTTTGATCGGCACTACTCGCCCGATCAGCCCCACCACCGGTGCAATACCCTGCGCACGGGATTCCAGCGCGGCCGTCCAGACCGGCAGGTCGATACCATTGGGAATCACCTGCGTGCGGGCCCCGATGGCGCCGTCCTTGATTTGCCGCTGACGATTACCGTCATAGAGCGCGATGATGTTGTCGGCGCTGTTGTAAGTCAGCTGACCGATGCGCTCGAAAAACCGCACCCACAACGTGCGGATGTACCCCGAACCGGCGTCGAGACTGCGGTTCAACGCCTGACCGGAGCTCTCGGCGATCCAGCTGGCCTGCGCCAGGTCGATCTTGCGTTCCTTGGTGTAGATGCCGTGTTCGCTGAGCAAATAGGTGCAGTTCCAGCGCTGCTTGAGGATGCACCCCAGAAAGCCCGCATAGCCGGTGGAAATCGAGTGCAGCACCCGCGCTTTCGGCATCCGGCGCGAGGCTTCGGCGAGCATCAGCAGTGGCGACTGCATCGAGCGCAGGGTCCAGAAATAATTGACGAAAGAAGGGTCGGCGCAATGCTGACGGTAGCCTTCGCTCAATGCCGACCAACTGGCGCGGCTGCGCAAGACGTCGTCGAGGGTCAAGCGGCCCTGTGCGATGCAGTCGAGCAAGCGTTCACCCAGCTCCGCTTCTGGCGCATCCGGGTGATGCAGGAAACGATACAAATCCTGCAATTGCTGCTCGTCGGCCTCTCGCGGATCGCCAAGGGTGTCGGTCGGATGCGTCGCATCTTCGAGAAACACCTCTTCAATGTGCAGCACGTTCGCCGGCACTTCGTAGCGTCGCGCCGAATACGCCTGACGCTGTCCACCGATGAACATCACCGAGAAGGTCAGCTCCGGCAGCCCCAGAATCATCTGGTGAATCCAGCTGGAAACGCCGCCGCGCACATAAGGCCAGGTGCCTTCGAGCAGCAGGCAAATGTCGGCAACGGGTGCCTGTTCCTTGTGAGTCATGTCCAGCTCCTGACCAATGCGGCGAACGGCGGACGCTGACGGGTTTCCTCGGGAAGGCGCGCCAGCAATCCGGGAATTTCGTGATAGCGACCGGCCTCGAATGCCAGCTCGGCGTGAAAGGGCAGCACCTGCGCCGCGCCCATTCCGTTCTCCTGGGCCTGACGGAGCAGCACTTCGGCGCGCTCGATATCGCCACGTTCCAGGGCGATGCGTCCGGCCAGCAGAAACAGTTCTCCGCCCTCGCCCGCTGCCAGGCCAAGCTCGGCGTGCTCACCCGCTTGAGTCAGCACGTGTTCGAGCACACTGCCTTGCGCCAGCCCCAGATACGCGAGTTCCCAGTACCAGCGCGCCAACCGGCCATGCAGCGAGCCCGCCGCTTTGGCATTGGCGTCAGCCAGTTCACCGAGCGCGATCTGGATGTGCAGGTTGATGTCGCTTTCCTGCTTGTCGAGCATCGAATACGCCAGCAGCCGCACATCGTCACTCGGGTCCGCGAGCGCCAGTTTGAGGATCGGCACGGCTTCTTTGCCGGGCATGCGCCGGGTGGCCAGCAACGCGGCCAGACGCTGATCCGGATCGGGCGCATGACGCAACACGTCCTGCAAACCGCCATCGGCGAAGATCGGCTTGTGCAGTTGCAACTGCGCGCGGTACGGCAGGCTCGGAATACCCACGGCTTTCCAGGCCTGCTTGTCGCGTTTGCGCGGCAGGTACAGCGCCGGGAAAATCGCCGCGACCACGCCCACCGCCCCCAGCACCGGCACAAAAAACGCCAGGCTGAAGATGAACAGCGGGCTCCACGGCAACGGCGAACGGTAACGCGCCGGCAGCAAAAGCCACACCGCCGCGCACAGCATCACGCAGGCCAGACCGTGGCTGAGGGTGAACACCAGCAATTGTTGTAACTCGGGCGCCGCGAGCCACAAACTGGCCCAACTGCCCGCCTCTAACAACAAGGCTCCGCTAAACAGCCACTTGCTGATCATTCAGGCCACACTCGTTGAACAGGAAATTACGCAGCCCGTTGCGTTCGCAGCCAGGCTCCAGGTTGAACGGCAGCACGCGTACGCCAAGGCTTTCCAGGCTACTTTCGACGCCAAAGTGCTCGTGCAGCATCAGGTTGATCCGAGCCAGATAGCCTTCAGTACCTTGCGGGCTGGTCAACGGCAGCAGCACCAGCAGCAATTGATGATCGAGGTTGTTACGCAGCGACAAATGCAGATCGAGGCCGCGCTGACTACGTTCAAGCAGACGCGTCAGCTCATCGTTGTGACGAGTGATTTCGAAGGCAAACAGCCCGGCCGCCAGTTGATGCTGCTCGACATCCACCAGCGATCGCTTGAGTTGCAACGTGAACTGCTGCGCGTCGGCGTCGGCCAGTTGCAAGACTTGCGGGTCGCGGCGCAACAGGTCGGCGATGTGCCCGGCGAGCAACGCCAGCAGGCTCAGGGTGCGATCCTGGAAGGCGAAGAACGGCATCTGCCGCACGGCCAGAATCGCCAGCAGTCGACCTTCGGCATCGATCAGCGGAATGCACGCCTGTAGCGACGAGAATTGCGCCGAGCTGCCGGCATCGATCAGTTCCTGACGCACGCTGACCAGCTCACCGCGCTCCAGGCACAGCTTGACCAGACCGTCCTCGGTGCCCAACGGCCCCATGACGCCGATGGTCGCCAAGGCTTCGGGCAACACATTTTCTTCACGCTCGTCGACGCGGTACAAACCGGCCACGCGCAATGCACCGTACTGGCCGAGCATGGTCACGATCGGATCGGCCAGCGCGAGCAGCGCATCGCCTTCGTTCGGCATCACCCGCAGCTTGTCGCGCAAGCCCAGCAGGGAACTGCGCAAACTCTGATCGCTGCCGGCCACGCGCTGTTCCAGCAGGTCGTGAGAGACCCGCAGAATCTGGTGTGCCCGGGTGAATTCATCGAGGCGATACTGACGGTAATCGTTGGCCATCTGCAGGCGCTGCAAACGTCGCTCCCACAGATCACGCACCTCGCCCACCAGCATGCCGCTGACCAGCACACCGACGATGAACGACGGATCCAGCTCTGTGTAGCCGTCATGCCCGACGTAGCGCAGGGCGAACAGCGCCATCACCAACAGACTGGCGCTGACCAGCCCGCGCACAAAACCGTAACGCACACCCAGCAGCAACGGCGCCAGCACCGGCCAGGGGAAACCGCTGTGCATTTGCAACGGGTCTTGCGGGGTCAGCCACAAGCCCAGGCCGATGGCCGCACCGGTCACCAACAGCGTTTCCAGCCAAGACACCGGGCCGCTGGCACGCGGCGCGAGGCTGTAATCCATATGGGGAGAATTCATTGCATTCACTCGAACTTGAGGGCGCCAACAAGTGTGTCGAGCACCGTTTGCGCGGTGCCGGCCAGGCTTTCACGGGACCAACCGGCGCGGGCGCCGCTTTTGCTCCAAAGCACACGACCGCTGCTGGCTTCGAGCACGCGCAGGCTGATGCCCACCGCTGGCTCGCCGTCCAGACCGTTCTTGTACTGCCACTCTTCAACGCTGCCGGACAGGACGTAATCGAGCTTCTGATCGCGTGCCCAATCGAGCGCGCCGGCCAGGCGTTCGGTGTCATCCATCAAGGCTTGTTCGCCTTGGGTGCTGACCGGGTAAACCCGGGGTTGCAGACCGTGGCTGCTGAGCACGCTGAGCAGAATTTGCTCACTGCGCTCGCCGGCCTGCGGGGTCTGCGAATAGTTGACCATCGGCACCACGCCCCACTTCGCGTTACGCGGCAGATTGGGGCTGGTGTCGCCGGTGAAACTGGCGCAACCGGCGACGAACAGGACGGCCAGAGCCAGGCTCAGATTACGAATTGCTTGCATCGGTATTACTCCTGTAAACAGTTGATGATCAGCGTCCGAAACGCACGCCGTAGCTCACACCCAGTGTTCCGCCCGCCTGACCATCCCCGCCCTGTGGCGCAGATTGGTAACCGAAGGTCAGGGCCAATTCGTCATTGCCCAGCACTTCGACGCCGATCCCGGTGTTGATGCCGTAGTTGAAGGTTTGATCGAACCATTGCCAGCCCGCCGTCACGTCCACCAGCCAGGTGTATTGCGGGCGGGTGCGCACCAATGCGCCCGGCAAACCGCGACGCCAGGAGCTGCCGACATACAGTTGGCCGTAGCGGCTTTGCAGCAGATCGCTGGCCGTGACGACTGAGGGATCATCCGAGTTATCAACGTTTTTCACCGGGCCGCCGTTGGCGCTGGACAAGTCATTGAGCGTGCGGTCATCCACGTTGTTGTGCTGGTAATCGACGCCGCTGCGCAGGGTCCAGTTAGGTCCGGCGAATTCCAGCGTGTGGTTGTATTCCATCTTCAGTGCCTGGCCGTTGCCCAGGGAATCGCCTTCACGGGTGGAGAACGATTTCTGTGCCACTTCCCAACTGAGCTGGTCTCGCGCCGACAACCCGTGACGACCGCCGAGCCATACGCTGTCGTGCTGACCGAAAGCGCGCATCAAACCGCTGTCTTCGCTTTTGCGATGCCAGTCCAGGCCGCTCTCGATTTGATCACTGGCGCCCAACTGCCAGGTCCGGGACAGGCCCAGGCCATTGCGGTCGTCGTCCTTGCGCTGGCTGGTGTCGGCGAACAGTTTGTAGCTGCCGTCCTCGACGAAACGCTGCAAGGTCAGGCCGGCGTTGTTCTCTTCGCCCATGCGCGATTCAATCAACTGATCGCTGTTGTACGTGCCCTGCTCCAGCTCAACGTTGGCGTACCACTGATCGCCAATGTTGTGCCCGACCTGCAAGCGCGGGCCGTTGATTTCCAGGCCGCCGAAATCCTGTTGATGCCAGGACAGCAGCGCGCCTTGCGGAGTGAGCTCCTGGAGTTCCACCGCCTGGCGACGCAGTTGCTCGCGCACGGCGGCCGGTTGATCGTCACCCAATGCGGACTGGCTGAGGTCCAGGGCCTCGCCGAAACGGCCGAGACGACTGAGGGCCTGCGCGCGTTGCGCCGGGTTCAGGTCGTTGCTGGCCAACAGCGTTTCGACGTGCTGCTTGTTGCGGCTGCGCAAGGCCTGCTGAATCTGCTCATAACGCTCGACCTTCAAGCCCTGGCTGCGCGCCCAATCCAGCCATTGGTCTTTCTGCGATTCCTGGTTGGTCGCGTCGAGACGCGCCAGCAACCGTTCGAACCACAATTGCAGCATCGCCGGCGAGCCGTCTTTCCACTGCGACACTTCCTGCGACGCCTTGCCAGGCGAATAACTGCTGGCCATCAGGCGCAACCAGACCGCGTAACGCTGGGACGACGGCTTGATTTCTTCACCCTCGGGGCTGCGCAGTAACTTCAGACGCAAGCGTTGAGCTGCGTCCGTATAACCGGCGCTTTCCAGCGCGTCTGCATAAGCTGCGCGTACCAGCCAATCCTGCGGGCTGGTCTTGAGGTACAGGCGATACCAGGCCAGGGCCTCGCTTTCACGACCGAGCAACTGGCTGGCACTGGCGAACGGCAACCACAGAATCCGGTCTTCCCGCGCCTGCTTGCGCCACTCGGTCAGCAGCGGTTTCAGAGCCGTTGTGTTGCCCTGATCGATGTAGAGCCACATCAGGCGCTCGCGGAACTGGTTGTCATCCGGGTAACGCGACAAGCCCAACAAGTACAAGCGCTGCGCTTCTTCGGGCTGCCCTTGCTGCACCGCCAAGGCGCCCCGAATCGACAGTACCTGAGCCTGCTCGTAGGCGTCCGGGTTTTGCTCGGCGCTCTTGAGCAACGCGGCCACTTGCGGCCAGTCCTGCAAATCCTGGGCTTGCTGCAAGGCTTCGACCAGACGCTGCGGGTCTTGCAGACGATTCCAACTGCCGACCATCATGGTCAGCGCACGCTGGGGATTGCTGGTGCGGTACATCGTGATCAGCTGACTTTCGTCGCCACTGTTGAGCGAGCCTCGCAGCGTGAGCAGTTTTTCCAGCGACGTCTGCAACTCGTTGTCGAGTTCCAGATCCCAGGCCAGCGCCGAGCGCAGGCGCCAATATTCCTCATCGGCGATCTTGCGGTTATCGACCTGCATCACGCCCCACGCCGACTGATTGTCGAACAGCTTCAGGTAGGTGTTGGCCCAATCGACACGCTCGGCAGTGGTCAGTGCAAAACGTTTGGAGTAAGTCTGGTAGACCTCGGTCTTGTGTGCGTACTGCCCGGTGTTCTCCAGGTTTTGCACCAGCCGCGTCCAGGCCAGACGATGCGCCGGGTACTTTTTCAGGTAAGCGCGCAACCACGCTTCGGCTTGCGTCGGTGTGCCGCGCGATTCGTGACCGTAGATCAACGCATCGAGTTCGACGTCGGTCAGCGCACGCTGCTCCATGATCTGGGCAAGCAACGGGATGGCTTGATCAAAGTCAAACTGCTGACTCGCCAGACGCCAGGCGTGCTCGCGTGTTTGCGGGTCTTCGTGCAATGCCAGCACGCGAATCCAGTAGGCCAGCGCCGCCTGACCATCACCACGCCATTCACCCAGGTGCGCCATTTGTTCCAGCAAGGCCGGCTCATCCGGGTGTTCGGCCACGAGCTGTTGACCGCTCTCCCAGGCACCGGCCAGGTCGCCGAGGGCCAGGCGCATGCCAAATTCTTTCCGGAGAATTTGCGGGTTGTCCGGCTGCAAAACACGCCATTGATCAAGGAAGCGCTGCGCCAGATCAAAGCGCTGACTGCCGACGGCGACATCGACGCCCTGCTCCAGCCACGGTGCGTCGGTTTGCGGATCCTTGAGCTGATCCAGTTCATCGGCGAGCACACGCGACGCCTGGTCACCACGACCAGCGGCCAACAGGCTGTTGAACGCCAGTTGTGCATATTCACGACGCTCTGAGGCTTGCTGGCTGTCCTGTTTGAGCAGCAGATAAATGTCGGCTGCGCGCCCTGGCTGCTCACCACCCAGGTACCACTGCGCGGCGGACTTGAGCGCCTCGATGCGCTGCGCCGGATCACGATCGGCGATTTCTTCGTAGACGCTGGCGGCGAAGGCCGGCGCCTGCAACGTCAGGGCAAGCTTGGCCAGGTTCTGCAATTGCGGCAGCGGCAGCATCCGGTGATCGAAGCTTTGCAAGCGCTCGATCAAGGTTTTCTGCGCAACCGGATCCTGCGCCTTCGCCGCTTCCAGTGCGTCCAGTTCAAGCCGGTAATACGCCTGCAACTCCGGCATCGGTGTCGGCCAGTTTTCGAGGTGCTGGCGTGCCTTGGTGTAGTCGCCGAGACGGATCAACAGGTCGACCAATTGCAGTCGCAAGTGATCGTCGTCCGGGTGAGCCGACAACAGCAGTTCGGCGTAATTGGCCGACACCGCGTCCGGCTCGCGACCGTCGGGCTGGAACACTTCTTCGCGCTGGAACGTCAGCCAAAGGATGCCACCCACCGCCACTGCCACCACCGCCAATGTCCACGGATTGAGCAGGCGGCTGCTTTTAGTTGCTGAGGAGTTAGTTGCAGAAGAGCTGACCATGACTCACCTGCTTCATTGGTAATTGAAAAGTCCACAGGCCGGCAGATGCCTTGCCTGCAAAACGTTGTCCATCCACTTCAACCCGGCAGGTGCCCGCCGAGCGTACGGAGAAGGTCAGGTCGACCTGCCCCGCAAACGAAAAGTCCACCTGGTGCTCATCCACATAGCGCCAGTCCACCAACGGCAGATTGGCCTCCTCCAGTGCCGGTCTGTCATCCCGATCAGGGCGCAACACCAGCAACGCATGGTCGCTGCTCAAGGCCACGTAACGGCCTTGCGGCAAGTCGCGAACACCGGCCACGCCTTGCGAACGCATCAGGTCCGGCCAGCCCATTTGAGGGTCCAGTCGCAGGGTGCGCAGTGCGTCCAGCCCACGAATCTGCCAGGCGCCCTCGGCGGTCCGCGCCAGACTGACCTGATACAAGCCGTGCAAACGATCCAGGTAATCGCTCATCCACAGCGACATCGGCTGCTGCGTCTTCATGTAGCCGTAGATGTCGTCCATGGCCTTGATCGAGGCCTGCTTGGTGCTCGAATAGAAGTGGTAATAGAGGTGCAGCCCACGCAAGCGCCGTGGGCTGTCGGTGAGCTCGAAGGTGTCGATCACATCGCGGAAACCGTAATACGGTCCCTTCCACAAATTGGTGTAGAGGTTCTCGTTGATGATCGGTGCGTAGTACTGCAAACCCCCTTCGGTCGGGCGCAGCAGCGGGTTCAAACCGGTCAGCGACGGGTTGGCCTTGGTCAGCATGGTCTCGGCGCCGTTGACGTTTTTCAGACCGGCGTCGTACGCCAGTTTGATCGTGGCGGCAGACGGCAATGCGTCGCCCGGCCAGAACACCATCTTCACCGGTTTTTCCGGGGTGGTGAGGTGCTGGTTGATGTAGTCGCGCGAGCCAAAAATCTCGCGGCGAAAATCGATTTTGTCGTAGCCCGGTATGGCCATTTTCAGGCCGTATTCAGGGTTGAAATTTTCACGCTTCTTGGCCAGTTCAGGTTGCAGAAAAAACGGGTGGCTGAAGGTGTGAGTGGCGACTTCGACTTTCGGGTCGGCGAACAAATCACGGGCAATCGGTTCCAGTTCGCGGGCGAGAAACGGGAACATACCGCGCGGTGAAATCTCACCTTCGATCACCGACACCGAGGTCAGAAACGGATTGGGCCGAATGAAATCGTCGAGCACCTGTTTGCCGGCATACGGCGTGCCGCGCACTTCAGCCCGGGACGGGAAACCATCGCCATCGATGTGCACGGTAGCGATGCGCCGACCGTTTTCGGTGGTGGTGTCCGGACGTGGTTGCACCGGCAGGCGCAAGCTGGCCTGAAGGAAAGCAAACGGATCGAGAATCCAGCGGCTGCGCTCGTTGTTGGTTTCGAGAATGTACGGCGCGAGGGCCAGACCACCCCACTCGCCCACCGCCACCGGCGCAAAGGTCTGGCCATCAGCAGCGGTCAACAGCAGCGCGGCTTTTGGACCTTTGGGTAACAGGGAGATCGCAGTCAGGTCACGGGATCGGGGCTGCACCGGTGCTTCGAACGCTCCAATCAGCGCCTTGTCCTGATAGGTGATGCTCAACGCTTGCGTGCCGATCGGCGCCGCACGATTCAAGCCCAGACGCTTGAGCAGCAGCGGGTCTTGAATCGGCAGGCCGGAAAAAAACACCACCGGCACTTGCTCGTCCAGACGCTTGCCGATCCAGCTGTTGAATGCCGGGGCATCCTGCGGCGGGCCGCTGGTCATCCAGGTAATGACGCCAGCGTACAAACCGCTGAAGCGATATTCCGGCAAGGTGTTGTCGACCGGCAGGTAATCCACGCGATAACCAAGGTATTCGAGCAAGCCACCGAGCAAAGTGTGCCCGGCGTTGCGAATCAGGTCGCCTTCACGCGGGTCGTACAGCAGCGCGACCCGGCGCGGCTGGACTTCGATGTTGCTGACGCCCATCGAGTCCAGTTCAGGCGTGCCGATGTAGGGAATAAACCCCTCTTCGCGCAGACGCGCGGCCAGTTTGCGCGCTTCATCGCGACGCTCCGGCGGCAAGTAGTCGATCGCCACCAGCGGGATGCCTTTGGCACGCAAGGGCTGGATCTGGGTTTCCAGCCATGCTCGGTCGGCTTCAGGCACCGGGCGATAACGCTTGGCGGTCGCATCCCAACCAGCGTGAATCGATTCGACAGCCACAGCCGCTGCGACACCATCAAGCTCGGGCAGCACTTCAAAACCACGGTTGAAAAACAGCTTCAGTGTCGGCTGGCGCTGGTGCAATTCGCGCAGGAAACTGGCGAGCGCCAGACGCTGTGTTTCTCGGTCTGCCTCGGGCTGCAACTGGAAACTGTCGAGGGTGTCGAGGAACAACCCGGCATAGCCTTCGGCCTGCAACGCCTTGGCGCGACCGAACAAATGCTCACGCCAGGCCGGCGCGGCAAGGTTCATCACCTGACTGTCCCAAGCGCCGTTACGCACCGGGCTGATCGCGCCGGCGAGGTGGGCTTTTTCGATGTCGGCCTTGTTGCCGCTGAACTCGCCAATCGACAGATAGGCGAATGGCTGGCTGCCCAAGTCGCGCAGGGTTTTGACGTCGCCTTGGGTCATGTGCCCGGGCTCCACCACCGACCAGTCGAACTGTGCGAGCTCCGGGATCGGCGGCTGATCGGCGTACCAAAACGTCACACTAGAGGGTTGTGGCAAGGCCGCAGCCTGGGCGGCGGGGCCACTCACGATAAGCGCGATGGCAGCCAGCAGCCGTTTAGCGGCCGAGCGGACACGCGTCCTGCGAAAAACGATTTCCATAACGCACTCTTGAATTGACTGAATCGATACCGCGTCAACGTCGAGCCGAGTGACTCGGCCGAATTACAGACTGCGGATAAGCTGCGCTAAACCCTTGCCGATGGTGGTCGGTTCAGGGAGCGTGAAACGCTCGAGCAGGCGAGCGTTGTTGGCGCGCGAGTGGCGAATGTCGCCTTGTCGTGGCGCGTGATGAACCACCTTCAGTGGCGTGCCGACCACACTCCCCAACTCAGTGATCAGGTCGTTGAGACTGGTGGAGCGGCTGAGACCGACGTTGACCGCACCGGGGCTCGGTTCGCTCACTTCCAGGGCCTGGACGAGAATGCTCACCAGGTCCTTAACAAACACGAAATCGCGGGTCTGCCCACCGTCACCGAAAATCGCCACCGATTGCTCGGCCATGGCCAGTTTGGTGAAAATGCTGATCACGCCGGAGTACGGCGAAGACGGGTCTTGGCGTGGCCCGAAAATATTGAAGAAGCGAAAGATCATCGGCTCCAGGCCGTGCTCGCGACGATAGAAATCGAGGTAATACTCGCTGGCCAGTTTGTCGGCAGCGTAGGGTGTGAGCGGGGATTTTGGCGTGTCTTCGTGGATCGCCGTGCCTTCGCCGTTATTGCCGTAAATGGCCGCGCTGGAGGCAAACACCACACGCTTGATCCCGGCTCTCGACATGCTTTCGCAGACGTTGAGGGTGCTGACGAAATTGCTTTGATGCGTGCTGACCGGATCATCCACCGAGGCTTGCACTGAAGCCACTGCCGCCAGGTGCACCACGGCGCTGCAATCGCGCATGGCCTGCTCAACGACAGCGCCATCCGCCGCATCACCGATGACCAGGTTGAGATGGGCATTGTCCATTGGCAAATTATCGACTTTGCCGGTCGACAGATTATCCAGCACGCGAACTTTGTAGCCCTTGCCAAGCAACGCTTCGACAAGGTGCGAACCAATAAATCCCGCCCCGCCAGTCACCAGTATTCGCTCGACAAACATCACATTTCTCCCTGAACAGTAGAGCGGGTTCCGCCGACTTTATGGCGCAAGGCCACCAAAACGCGGCCGATAATGGGAGTTCAGGAGCGCACTGTCAATAGTTTGTCTAATCTGATCAGGCATGAAAAAACGCAGTCGAACACGTCATTAATTTGGCGGCATTTAATAGATTCAAGATGTCATGCTACTGCCAAGAAAGAACGACAGACTCGTCTGAAACGGGGCTCTGCGCCGGTTTCGAGGGGCACATAGGCGACGGCTAGCCCACCCCGACCGCATCACCGCTTATCGACGCAAGCCACTGGACGATGACGGCGTGATTGAGGCTGATCGCTGCGCATCAAGTACCAGAGTCGAATGGCTGATCGAGCCAGTGGCGAATCGATTTCAGCGCCGAATGGACTCCCTGATCTATCCTTTCGTCGTCGGTGTACTCAGGAAAATAAATATGAATTTTTGGCTGGGCGCCATTCTGTTGACCGTGATTTTCACGTCTGCACAGGCCGCCACTGAAGTTGCACCTCGGGTCGAGCAAGTGCCTTTCGACAAGGGGACCGATAGCGCCAGGTTCAATGAGTCCATCAAAGGCCGGCTCACCGCGCAGTACCGCACCACCGCCAAGGCCGGCCAGATACTGACCGTCGACCTCAAGACGTCCAACACATCTGTCTATTTCAATATCAGCGCCAAAGGCGCGGACGCTGCGCTGTTCAACGGCTCGATCATGGGCAACCACTTCATGGGCCCGTTGCCCGTGGATGGCGAATACACGGTTCAGGTGTACCTCATGCGCAACGCCGCACGGCGCAACGAAGTGGCGAATTACAGCCTGTCCATGAACCTCAGCCCCTCCTCGGACAGCGCCCAGCCGTTTGATCAAACACTTGAACTGCAAGGCATTCGATTTCAGGTGAAGGGCGAATGGGTCGACGGCAATCCGGTGGTGCGCATCTCGCCGCAAGGGCTGGAAATCGACAACTCGGCTATCAGCCGACCGCTGACCGGCAACATCGCCCGCGCTGAAGTCGCCGACCTTGACCAGGACGGCTCGCCGGAGATTTACGTCTTCGCCCGATCACCTGGTCGCGGCATGCCGGGGGAGTTGGTGGCGTACGCGGCTAACCGTAAGAAGTCGCTGAGTGAGATTTACCTTCCGCCGGTTAGTGAAAACGCGAAGTGGGCGGAGGGGTATCAAGGGGAGGATGAGTTTGCGGTGGTGGAGAATGCGCTGGTGCGGCGGTTTCCGGTTTATGAGAGTGCGGATGCTGGGGCGGGGAGGACGGGGAAGATGCGGCAGGTTCGGTATCGGTTGGAGGCTGGGGAGGCGGGGTGGGTTTTGAAAGGGGATGAGGGGGTGGAGTATTAAGAAATAATCTGGCATCCCTGAACTTCCATACCCCCAGATACGAAAAAACCGACTTTCGTCGGCTTCCCCCCCGTTCTCCAGATGGTCATGCCACGCCGGAGATATGGGTTAGTTGTTGACGCAGACTTTAAGCAGCTCGACCACCATCGTCAATGCTCATCTGATGTTCACGGAGAGTTGTTGAGGTGCCGAGGTAGAGGACAAGCATTGAGGTAATCGCAGTCAACGGACACGCCTCGTAAGAAATATAGATTGGTGATGTAGCTAGATTTCTTGGGCGCTATCCCAAGCCGTATTTTTGAAAAAAAAGAGACCGATTTCCCTGATGCCAGTCAGTTAAGCAATTTCTGTGGTAACGCAATTTTTGTAGCAGCTGGCGAAGCCTGCGTCCGACTGCGCAGCAGTCGTGAAATCAGGTGACGCGGTGTTTCAGGAAAACCGAAAACGCAGGTATTACGACTGCTGCGCAGTCGGACGCAGGCTTCGCCAGCTGCTACGGATCGCGTTATTGCTTAACTGATCAGCATTGACCGATTTCCCAGCAAAAAAATATGTAGTCCACGCCCTAGGAAACTTCCCGCAACTCGTATCGACTTTCATGAACTGGCGGACACCACGTCCGGCAGATAACCTTGGTTCTTCGCTGTGAACCAGCGAACGGTTTTGACAGGCCGAAAAAGTGGAGATCCAGAAAATAAATGGAGTTCCTTTATGAAAAAAACTAACCCGAACCAACCTGAAGTTCCGACTCTTTCCGAGTCAGAACCCCTCGATTTATCAGACCTATCCAAAACCACCGAACGCACCATCAGCACCCGCCTCCGCAACCCAAAACGCCCCGACCCCATCAGCCACATCTTCACCCTCCTCCCCGACGTCGACACTCCCACCCTGCTGGCCCACGCCTGCGAAACCCTCGCTTCCCTCAACGTCATGACCACCGACCTCGCCTGTGAACTCGAAGGCTCACGTCGCAACGTGGCACTGGCCATTCAGCAACTGAGCGTACTGGCCGAGCTGCTGGTAAACCGCGCACTGGACAACCTCGACCCGCCCGACGGGTTGCCCGAGGTTGCATCCGCCAATCACTGAGTGGTCGTGTTTTTTTACACAATGGAGGGTTTGTCATGGATCGATACATGCCTGTCACCGGCATCGACTGCACCATCGCGTCGTTGCTGATCGACACCCAGGCACCGCTGGACGTGTTGCACGAAACTGCGGCTTACCGAATCCGCACCGCGACTCAATTGCTGGAGAGCATCGCCGTTGGCGAGGGTGTTCACAGTGAACTGGCGCGGGGGTTGGTGACGTCGCTGCGCGATGGCTGCGATTTGCTGGATGTCGTAGGCCGGCGATTGCAGGCGCAGGTTTCGACGATGTAACGGAATGGCTATTGAGTCTGCCTCATTAAAAAAAGCACCTGACGAAAACATCGCAGGTGCTTTTTTTCAGCAAAGTGTTTCTAGTCAACAGGCTCAGCACGCCCCCAGCCTTCTGAGGGCCCTCCCCACGCATTGGCCCGTGCACTCAATGAGCTGACTACAGTGAAAGGCCATTCGGTATTCGCGATTACCCAAACGACAGCATAAATGGCGCTGCCGCTTGTTGAATGGCAGTGACTACATGAGGCGCTCGCTCCCGATGCTGCGGGTAACGATCAAGCACCGCCTCCACCGCCGCCAGCAACTTCTGGACACGCTCCTTCGGCCGCTCGACTTCACACGTCTGTGCAAACTCCAGCACCCCTTGGCGGGAGGCAAATAATGACTTGTTACCTGCCAAATCCAGCGCCAAGACATCTTCCGGGATATAGGCCGTGGTGTTGACGATGTCATAAGCCGGCGCCAGATGCGCATCGCGCTGCGTAGGTTCGGAGTAGAGCAAGCCAAAGTTCTTCAGGTGAGCGTCACCGTTTCCGACGATGCAACTCAAGGCGACGCTATCGAACAGTTGATCAAGTGAAGACTGCAAATGTTTAGCCGGACAAAACAGCCGTACCGCCTTGGCAATTGCCGCGTAACTTTTGCTGTATTTCTGATCGGCCGAAAGCCCCATCAACGCTGCCATGTCCTCGAAGCCAATCGGATTTAACTGATCGTCCCTGTCAAAGCGCCGCATGACAAACAACTGCGCATTATCGGACAGGAAAAATTCCGGGACGGGAATGCCCGCTTCCCTGGCAATGGACATGCAAAGAAATTCATTGATCGCCAGCCCTGGAAACTCTTCCCGACCACTTTTGATTATCAAGTCAGATGTTTTCGAAGTGACTCGTGGCAAATCAGTTTCCTGCTGTTCAGGTACCAACACCTTGGGTTGAACACCGGAAATACCTGCACGCAGAATGTAGCGGTCAAGTAGGTCAGCGAAGATATCTTCAGCTCCGTCCCACGTCAGAATCTCATCGAGCTTTTCACCCGGAAACTGTTGTTCTGCCAGCAAGGTATCGACAGTTTCGGAGCGCACATGAACCCGTCCTATGGGAGAGCTGCTACCGGAAAGGGCGAGTAACAACATCGGATCGACATTGACGGTTTTAGCCAACCGATTACGTAATTGCTCCAGGACATAACCTTCCGGCAAGTTCATCTGAAAAATAGGGTGCAGTTCACGCCGACGGAACTCATCAGGTCTCACTGGCATCGACAAACTGATTGCCATGGGAGGCAATGCATCTTCGTCATAACGAAAGAGGAAATCCTGGCCGCTAGTGAGGATCCTGCCGCTACGACCCTCCGGTGTACTGACGTTCAGAGAGGTCATTTTCATTCGAACATATCCCCAAGTTCTTCCAGCGTCGGCATCGCCGCGGGAATGACCGATAGTTCACAATCCAGTGCGGCTAGAATTCGCGCAAAAGCGATCATTCCGACGGAAACGGTGCCCTTTTCTACCGCGATAACTTTGTATCGTGTCAGCCCGGCGAGTTCGGCAAGCTGGGCTTGCGTCAGTCCACGATTGATACGTTTTTCGCGTATTTGATCGCCAAGGCGAGTGATGATCAGAGAATAGTCCATGTGCAGCTACCGTAACATTTATAACTCAATGTACCGTATACACAACATTCAAGCTAACCCGAATTGCTGACTTATCAAATTCGGCCGCTAATCCGCCTCACTCCAACCCCCACCAATATCCCCAAAACAATCGCCCCCAACGGCACCGCCCCCACCCACGTCATCGTTGGAAACACCAACAAGATCTGCGAGTCATTCCCCCCCAGCATCATCGACGCCCCAATCCCCATCAGCACCCCCGCCAGCAAATGCTTCCCTGCGGCCATCACGTCAAACCGCTGGTAGCTGAAGGTTCGGCGATGCAGCGTGTAGCTGAGCATCCCCAGCAACAGCACGACGAACACGGCCACCCGCCGGCTGGTCAGGGAGCTGTCCCCCGAGTCCCAGAACAGTTGCGAAACGTTGTAGATGAATACGCTCGGGGTCCACAGCGGTTCGAAGGTGTAGAGGGCGCTGGTCAGGGCGCCCAGCAGCATGCTGGACAGGACCAGGTGTTTGTCACCGTGAACGCGGATCAGCAAAAGCAGCACCAGCAGGACGATGCCCAGGGTCAGCCAGTAGTGGCGGCTGGTGATGGTCGGCATTTGCAGGGCTTTGTGTTCGGCGAGCATGTTCAGGTGGTACCAGAGGACGATCCCCAGCACCCAGCCGAAGAGGGTGAAGGCTTTGTTGAGGTTGCCGCTGGCGAGTTTGGTGAGTGTGCCGACGCTGCAACCGTCATTGAGGACCGAGGCGAGACCAAACAACAGCCCGCCCCCGACCAGTGACAGGTAGCCGATTTCAGGAATGAACAGCGGCTGACTGACACCCAGCAATGCGTAGAGCGGCGCCAGTAACAGGCCGAACAAACCGCACGTGATCAACGCCACAAACAACGTCGGCCGCCCCTTGAGCAACTGCCCCGTGGCATTGACCAGGCACATGCCCATGCGCTGGGACACCCAGCCGATCAGGAAGGCCAGCAGCAGCGAAATCAGCAGTGAGAGCACAAACCTCCTTGTTGCCGGGCAGCGAGAAGTCATCAGGGCATGAAGGACAGATTAGTCGCTGCTCAAACACTTCGGATGAGCCTGCAAAGCCCTTCTACACTCAGTTCGAATTCGTCTTTTTATGCCGACCAGAAAAGAGCCCTCATGACGCCCCTCGAAGACCGCTTGAAGCAAGGCAAGGATGCTCGCAAAAGCTGCCCGCGCAGTTCGCAGGCGTCCACCGGGAAAGTAACGCGTGATCCGCTGCCGCTGATCAAGCGGTCCAGTGAAGGCCGGATCAAATCGCTGGTCGAGCTGCGTTATGGGCGCATGCTGGTTTCGCCCTTTACCTTTTATCGCGGTAACGCACTGCTGCAAGCCCACGACTTGGCGGGCACGTCGAACATGGGCCTGATTTCGACGATCTGTGGCGATTGCCACTTGATGAACTTCGGCGGATTTGCCACGCCCGAGCGCAACCTGTTGTTCAGCGTCAACGATTTCGACGAAGTCCATCCCGGCCCCTGGGAATGGGACCTGAAACGTCTGGTGGCGAGTTTCATGGTGGCGGCCCGCGACCTGCGCCACGGTGAGACGGTTGAAGAAACCGTCTGCCGCCAAGTGGTCGGCGCCTACCAACAAACCATGTTCGAGTGCGCCCAACAAGGCTCGCTGGAAAACTGGTACGAGTCCATCAGTTATGACGATCTGCTCAAGCAGGCGAACAAAAGCACGCTGGAGCACGTGGAACGCGCTATCGAAAAAGCCGAACGGCGTACACATGCTGAACTGCTGCCCAAAATCAGCGAGCGCGACGCTCAAGGTCGCCTGATTATTCGCGATGACCTGCCGGAAATTTTCCACCTGCACAAACACACCACACTGCTTGATGCCGAGGATGACTGGTTGCGCCTTGCGGACTGGCGGCCCCTATACGAAACCTTCATGCGTGATTACCGAAACACACTGCAAACCGACCGACGCGAATTGCTCGCTCGGTTTCATGTTCAAGACTTGGCGTTCAAAGTGGTGGGTGTCGGCAGCGTTGGCACGCGTTGCCTGGTGGCATTGCTGACGGATGACCAGGAGTTCCCGCTGTTCCTGCAATTCAAGGAAGCGCGGCGCTCAGTGCTGGCCGATTACGTGAAGGCCAAGTCACGGGTACGCCATGACGGTCAACGGGTGGTCGATGGTCAACGGCTGATGCAATCGGCCAGCGACCTGTTCCTCGGCTGGACCACCGGCCCCAGCGGTCGACACTTTTATGTGCGCCAGTTGCGCGACATGAAAATTTCCGCCGAACTCGAAACCTTCGATGCGGAGACTTTCGCGGCCTATGGGCGAGTCTGCGGCCGCGCCCTCGCCCGTGCGCATGCCAAATCCTCCGGTTATGCGGCACAGATCAGCGGGTATGTCGGCAAGAGCGACGCGCTGGCCGATGCGCTGTTCAAGTATGCAAAAAGCTATACCGAACAGAATGAGCGCGACTACGAACGCTTCCAGCAAGCCTGCCGCAAGGGCCGGTTAACGGCACGTTCAGAAGTGGACTTTGCAGCCGATCATTTGCCATAGGCACTCGCGTGCAGGGGCGTTCATCTAGATGAACTTTTCTTCACCCCTACGCGCCTCGGCAATCGGTACAGTGCACACGCTCATTCAAGAAACTACGGTTTGCCCGCCCTCCCGCGGGCTTTTTTTTGCCTGAAGGAAACATCCACCCAGCGTTCACATATCGTTCAGCTTTCGTTGCCTATGATCGGCTCTCCACCCTCCTTCCCGGTCACCACAAGCCCATGTCGCGCGCTGCCTCCTCCCTGTTTCTGCTTGCTGCTTTGCTGTTTTTCTTCGCGCTGGGCAATTACCAATTGCAAGGTTCCACAGAGGCTCGAGTGGCCGGGATCGCCATGGAAATGCACCTGGACAACGATTGGGTGACACCACGCTTGTTCGGCGAGCCGTTTCTGGAAAAACCACCCTTGAGCCTATGGCTCGACGCCACGGCGATCCGCGTGTTCGGTGGCACCCCGTGGGCGGTGCGGCTGGCGTCGGCCTTTGCCGGGTTGTTCAGCGTGATGGTTCTTTACGCGATGCTGCGCCGATTCGGCCGCCCCAAAGAAATCGCGTGGACGGCGGGCATCCTGCTCGCAACCATGGCCAGCTACTGGAGCAATGTGCGTAGCGTCGGCGAAGACGCCTTGCTGGCCTTGGGTGTGACCGTGGCGTTGCTGGCGTTTTTCCAGGGTGTGAGGCAACCGCAACGCCAGTCGACGCTCGGTAATGCGTTGCTGTTTGCTTCAGGAATTGCCATCGCCACCTTGAGCAAAGGCGTGCTGGGCCTGGCGATGCCGGGCGTGGTGATTTTCGCGTATCTGTTGGTCGAAACCCTGATCGACAAACGCCTGACCCTCTCGGACTGGCTGCGCCCCGGACTGCTGACGTTGCTGGGGTTGGTGCCGTTGTTGGTCTGGCTCGCGTTGCTGTATCAGCGTGGTGGCATACAAGCGGTGACGGATGTATTGCTGACCAACAGCGTCGGGCGCTTTAGCGGTTCCTTCGTTGAAGCAGGGCATTACGAGCCGTTCTATTACTACCTGGCCAAGCTGCCGCAAGCGTTTTTACCCTGGAACATTCTGGTGTATCTGGGGCTGTGGCACTTTCGCAAAAGTCTGATGGCCAATCGTTACTTGTTGTTTTTTACGCTGTGGCTGCTGGCGCAGTTCGCCGTGCTGACACTGGCCTCGAGCAAACGCACCGTGTACCTGATGTCGATGACACCTGCGGCAGCGGTGATTGCAGCGGAATACGCGAGTGTGTTGTACGCAGGACTGAAGGCCCGTGAAACCGCCTCGACTGTGTTGGGTTGGATCGCACGGCATCGACGTGGAGGGGTCATCGGCGTGCTCGCCGTGGTGATGGGCAGCTACCTCGCCACCGCGCAATGGTTGCTACCCCAGGCTGATAGCAGCTTGTCCTTTGTGCCGCTGACTGCGCAGATTCAGACAATGCAGGATAACGGGCAGCACGTTGCCCTGTTCCAGGCCAATGAGCGAGTAGGTGGCGCCAGCGTGTTCTACGCCCAGCGCCTGTTCAAGGGCCTGGACACTGACGCGCAACTGCATGAGTTTCTGGCGGCGTCAGCGTCCAACGTGGCGGTCATGTCCGGTGATACCGAACCTGCCGCGCCGTTGAAGGTGATCAAGACATTGATGGTGGGACGACAGGCTTACTATTTTGTAAATCTGTAAGTGCTTCAGCGCTGCGCCGCTCGGCCTTTTGCAGCACCGGCACATCCAGCCTTGCCCGTCCATAGAACGCCAGGGCTGTCAGCAAGCACGCCAGCCAGACGAAGATCCCGGCCCAGAAGGTGTGGGACATGTAGTGCCAGCCTTGCAGAACGCGTGTGGTGCCGTAGACGAAACCGAGAATCAACGAGCCCCACAACACGGCTTTGGAAAAACGCCATTGGTAACGGCGTGCCACGAAGTACAGCGCGAGCATGGTGAAACCACCCGACGCATGACCACCGGGCCAGCAACGACCGTCGCCGGCTTCCCTGAACAGCTGGAAGTTGTTGTACCACTCCATGTGGGCAATTTTGCCGCCATAGAGGGTCGTTTCAATTGGGCAGTACACGCTGGTGTGCGCCTTGAGGAAATGGATCACGCCGGTGCAAACGGCAAACGCCACCACTACAAAAATGAAGTCACGGCGATGCTCGTAGGTAAACCGCAGCACGGAAGCAGCTTTGCTGCGCTCCAGAAAACCGCCGAGGCGTGGATGCTTTTGCGTATTGATCCGCGGCCAGACAAACGACAGCATCGCGCCGATCAAGGCGATTTCAGCGGTCCAGTTGGGAATGATGCGCGCCCACTTGTGGGTGAGCTTCTCAAAGAAGTGCACCTTGTCGAGCGGGAAAGTCTGGCTGACTGGATCAAAAAGAAGGTTGCTGAACGCGATATCGATTGTGGTCATGTCGAACATCAGGAAAACCACGGCCGCGCAAACCAGCGCAATACCGAAGTTCACCCAGTAAAAGCGGTGTCGGGAAAAATTCAGCATTGTGTGTCCTGATCCAGATAAAAAGTTATTCGGTGGTCACCGCGCTCCAGTCGGAGGCCTCAATGAAACCCAGCATGTGAGTCGTTTGCGGTGTTGGAGCGGAGATAAACAGCGAAGCGCCGTAATCCAGGGTGGAGACTGGCAACTTGAGGTCTTTTTCAAGTTGATCCATGCATTCACTGTGGGTCACCAGAACCAGATTGCGGCCCGCCGCTTTGTGCGCCAGCGCATCACGCAACATAGTGCCCTTGCAGCTGATTAGCCAGTCTTCGCCGACGCCTGCCTTGTTAAACATATAACTGGCGGTTTGCGCAGCCCGCAGGATCGGGCTGTGGTAAATGTCGGTTTTGTCCAGTCCGAGCCGTTGGAAGTGCGCGCCCACACTGGCCGCGACGCCTCGGGAACGCTCGGTGATGCCATCGTTTCCAACCAGGCAAGGGGCGGTGGAGTGATCGCAGCGCTCGACATGGCGCACCAGCACAATCATTTCGCCTTTGGCCCAACCGGCCGCCAATGCCTTGGCACCGGCAAAATTGCCATGGGCAAGGTCCGGCACAGCGGCGGGCTGCAACAGCCATAGCGTCAACGGGATCACCAGCAGCGCAGAGGCCAGCACCACCGCCGCATTACGAAAACGGGCATAGCGGCTCAAATCAATCGAGCGCTTTATCCCGAATAGATTCAGTCTCAATTCCACATCAGGCCGCCTCGCCGGCACGTACCACTGTCATTTAATCCCGGGAAGTTAGCGAGGCGTGCGTTGGCAGCAAGTGAAAGTCATGTGAAAAAAAGCTGAAACCCGCGCAAAGTCTTGTTACAGGATCCGTCCTACAAAATCCTTTCAGCTCTCGCGAATGCGGCCGATACAGACCTGCTACCTACTTTGCTGGCTCCCAAAAACAACAATCTTCCAGCCAACTGACGATCAAGAAACACATTGTTCCTGGAGGAATTGATGAATAGCTGGTTCGGCAATATCAGCGTGAACATGAAACTGGGCCTGGGGTTCGGCCTGGTCCTGGCTCTGACCTGCGTCCTGGCCCTGACCGGCTGGACAAGCCTGGGCAGCCTGATTGACCGCAGCAACTGGATGAGCGACATCACCCAGCTCAACGCCGGCCTGACCAAGTTGCGCGTGGTTCGCCTGCAATACATGCTGACCAACGGCGACGAAACCGCAGCGCAGAGTGTGCAGACCACCCTTGACGCCTTTTCCGCTCAGCAGCAGGCATTGCTGACCAAGTTCAAGAGCCCGGAAAACCTCAAGCTGCTCAAGGAACAAGGCAGCGTCATTGCGGCGTACCAGACGTCCCTGAACAAAATGCGCAGCGCCTACCGCACCGGCAATGGTGCCCGCGACGCCATGGGCGCCAATGCTGAAACTGCCGGCACGCTGATCGAAACCATCAGCACCCGCGTGCAGCAAATGCCGCTGAGCGATCAGCGTTTCGAACAATTCCAGGCCATCACCGCCGCCAAGGAAGCGTTCATCCTCGCCCGTTACGAAGTGCGCGGCTACACCGCCGCCACCAACGCCGAAACCGAGCAAAAAGCCGTCGGCCAACTGGATGCGGCGATTGCCAGCCTCAAAACGCTCAATGCGCAATTCGCCGACACTCAGCAAGACGCCTTGCGTCAGCTCGAAACCGCGCTGAACAATTACCGCAGCGCCTTGCAGGCCTACAAATCGGCCAGTTCCGACGCTGTGCAGGCTCGCAAGGAAATGACCGACCAGGGCGCCGCCATCGTGACCCTTAGCGATCAGCTGTATCAGATCCAGCTCGACCGCCGGGACGCCGAGAGCGCCCAGGCCCGCACCCTGCAATTGATCAGCATCTTGCTCGCGTTGCTGGTTGGCGTGATTGCCGCCGTGATCATCACCCGTCAAATCACCGGTCCGATTCGTGACACCCTGGCCGTGGTTGAACGCATTGCCAGCGGTGACCTGTCCCAGGACATCAAAGTCACCCGCCGTGACGAACTCGGCGTGTTGCAGCAAGGCATCGCGCGCATGGGTGTGACCCTGCGCGACCTGATCAGCGGCATCCGCGATGGCGTCACGCAAATTGCCAGCGCCGCCGAAGAACTGTCGGCCGTGACCGAACAAACCAGTGCCGGGGTGAACAGCCAGAAGATCGAGACCGACCAGGTCGCCACGGCCATGCACGAGATGACGGCCACCGTGCAGGAAGTCGCGCGCAATGCTGAAGAAGCCTCGCAAGCCGCCGCAGCGGCAGACGGCGAAGCCCGCGAAGGCGACAAAGTGGTCAACGAAGCCATCGCCCAGATCGAGCGTCTGGCCAGCGAAGTGGTGCGTTCCACCGAAGCCATGAGCGTGCTGCAACAGGAAAGCGACAAGATCGGCAGTGTCATGGACGTGATCAAAGCCGTCGCCGAGCAGACCAACCTGCTGGCGCTCAACGCTGCGATTGAAGCGGCCCGTGCCGGTGAAGCCGGTCGTGGTTTTGCGGTGGTGGCCGATGAAGTGCGGGGCCTGGCCCAGCGTACGCAGAAATCCACCGAAGAAATCGAAGGCCTGGTGGCCGCTCTGCAGAACGGTACGCAACAAGTGTCGGCGGTGATGAACAACAGCCGTGCGCTCACCGACAGCAGCGTCGCCCTGACCCGCAAGGCCGGCGCGTCGCTGGAGAACATCACCCGCACGGTGTCCAACATCCAGTCGATGAACCAGCAGATCGCCGCCGCTGCCGAACAGCAAAGCGCGGTGGCCGAAGAAATCAGCCGCAGCATCATCAACGTGCGCGACGTGTCCGAACAGACCGCCGCCGCCAGCGACGAAACCGCCGCCTCCAGTGTTGAACTGGCGCGGTTGGGTGGTCAGCTGCAACAGATGGTCAGCCACTTCCGCGTTTGACGCTCCGTCAGCGCTGAGTCAACGATCCAATCGCGAGCAAGCTCGCTCCCACAGGTACGGGGTCGAACACAGAATTTGTGAACGACCCCGTACCTGTGGGAGCGAGCTTGCTCGCGAAGGCTGTCTACCTGCCGGCGAAGATGTTCATGCCTCCCACGGATTGATTACTTCAATCCCTGAAAACTCGAAGTCCCGTATATTGCGGGTGGCTATCGAAGCCCCGTGACTTCGGCAAATGGCGGCAATTTGCGCATCTGCCATTGAAACCGCTCTCCCCTTTGCTTCAGCACCTGCGACCAGCGTCGCGTACTCGACAGCGGCATGGGCATCAAACGGCAAAATACGCCCGGCAAAGTCCTCTTCGAACATGGCCATCGCATGAGATTCCAGTTTCTGCTTACGTTTGCCAAACGGAAGTCGCGCGATGCCGTGAAGAATTTCCGCCACAGTTATTGCACTGATCGCCAGATCCATCGCGGGCAGCGCATCGACCCAATCCAATACGGCTGGCTCCGGCTCGACACGCATAAATTCAGAAAGCACATTGGTATCGAGCACTATCATTCAGAAAAATCCACCGCAGTCGCTTTTTCTGAACGCTCTGGCAGATCAAGCTCCACTCCACCGACAGCGCTGAATCTGTTGCGTATCCGGCTTCCAAGTCCACCGGCGCGATCAACCGTCGCCAAGGCCCTGCCCAGAATCAGGCGAGCCTCCTCCTCCATGGAATGTCCGTTGTGAGCCGCCGTGATACGCAACTGCTCCTTTAGCTTCTCATCGAGGTTTCGAATTGTGATGCTGGCCATGATGCCTCCTGCAATCAATGAAATCATTGATTGCAGGCTAGCACATCCTCCCTGGCCAAAACCCGGCAATCTTCCGAACGGCCAATGTCACCACTCACCGCGTCCCGCGCTGACGCAAGGCCGACGGCATGAAGTACGCGTCTTCCGGCACCGCTTGGGCGAAGTCGACGGTTTCCGGTTCTTCGTTGTCCAGGTTCTGCACGTAGTAACGACGCGCCTGCAAGTCATGGAAGACGTCCATCGCACTCCAGGTGGTGGGCAGGTCGTAGAAGTTTTTCAGGTAGGCCATCGACACCCGCCACAACTCCCCTCGCCCGTCATATTGATCCACCAGCGCGGCGCCCCAACTGTCCTCGTCCAGAAACAGCACGCGCTTGGAATAGATGTGCCGCGCGCCCGGCTTGAGCGTGCCTTCGACCACCCAGACCCGATGCAGCTCATAACGGGTGTATTGCGGGTTGAGGTGGCCCGGTGTGAGCAACTGCGCGTACTTCACCTCAGGGCTGCCGACTTTGTAGCTGTTGTAGGGAATGTAGACCTCTTGCTTGCCCTTGAGCTTCCAGTCGTAGCGGTCCGGCGAGCCGTTGAACAGGTCGGTATCGTCCGCCGTGCGCAAGCCGTCGGATGAGGCGATCGGCGTGTCATACGCCAGGTTCGGCGCCCGCCGCACACGGCGTTGGCCGGCGTCGTAGACCCAGGCCTGGCGCGGGTCCTTGAGCTGGTCCAGGGTCTCGTGAATCAACGCCGCACCGCCGGCCAGCCGGGCCGGGCTCTTCACGAATGCCAGGTAGTAAAACAGGATGTTTTTCAGGTCGGCGAACTGACCGCCCGGACGGTAGTAGTTGAACATCCCCTCCTGCTGCGAGGTCACCAGCGCGAAGCTGCCGTTGCGCTGTACCGGCGCTTCGGAGGCACGACGGACCACGTAGATGCCGCGATAACGGGTGATGTGGTTCCACAGCGCCTCGACGCCATCCTTGGGCACGGGGAACGGTACGCCGCCATAGGCATCGGCAAAACCGGTTCCGCCGTCGAGCAGCTTGGCCGAAGTCGCGTTCTTGAAGGTGTTGTCATACAGCCACTGCGGCGCCGACCCCGAACGACGAGAGGTATAGACCGGCATCTGGAAGGTGTCGGGGTAGCTGTTGAACAGCGCGATCTGGCCCGGGCTGAGGTGGGCCTTGTACTGGTCAAGGTTGGCCTTGGTGATGGTGAACAAGGGCTTGTCCGCCGCATACGGGTCCGGGTGATGCTGACCCGGTTTGTAGCCTGCCGGCGCCTGGGTGATGCCGCCGCTCCAGGCCGGAATGGTCCCGGCCGCGTTGCCGGCACGCTCGGCACCCAGCGGCGTCAGCGTGGTTTTCAATTGCTCGGCTTGTTGCGGCGTGATGGCGGCCATTGCGCTGCCGGTGGCCAGGCTCAGGGCCAGCACCAGTGCAGTCTTGGTGAGTCGTGAAGTGTGAAACATGATCGTTCTCCGAAATACAAAAACCTGTGGGAGCGGGCTTGCCCGCGATTGCGGTGGGTCAGCCAACATTGATGTCGAATGTGCTGCCGTCATCGCGGGCAAGTCGGATCGCCGCACCGCCGCTCCCACAGGGAGATGAGCTGCCGCGACGTTTGTTCTTGGCAATCAAAGGAAGTACTTGAGGTTGAAGCCGACGTTATCTCGGTCGCGAACACCGTTGTCCTGCCCGCCGCCGTAGAACTCGGTGTATTGCAGCTCGGCCTCCAGCTTGTTCTGGTAGTTGGCCTTGATCCCCAGGGTGTAGGCCTTGCGGCCGTCGATCGTGTTGCCCGCCTGATAGCTGTTGCCCTTGAAGTCATCCTTGTAGACAACGTAGGGCGAGACGTTGACCCCGGCGTACACGTCGTTCCAGGTGCCGTTGAGCATCGCGGTGTAGCTGTAGGAGTTGCGGTTGACCTGGTCGCTGCGCTCACCGCCGGACACATAGGAAAAGTTGCCGGTGCCCGCGTAGTAACGGGTGCTGCCGTCAAAAGCGGTGTATTGCAGATCGCTGCCGCGCAAGTGCTCGGAGGCGAGTTCGAACACGCCGAACATCGAGTCGAACGACAGGCTCGGGCCAAAGTTGTAGATGGTGCCCAGGGACGTGTTGAACGCTTCCACCCGCTCGGCGTTATTGATCTGGCTGTCGAGCGTGACCATCTGCCCGCCAATGTTGATGGTCTTGCCGGACGCGGCCGCAGCTGCGCCATTGGCCAGGTCGCCGATCAGGTCGTTGGTGGCGGCGACACCGATGGGCAGGTTCGGCCGATACGCGACTTCACCGAACACTGACGCCTCGCCCAGGGTGGTGTTGAAGCTGAAGCCGTACATGCGGATGTCTTCGGCGTAGCGACGATGGGCCTGAATACTGCCCAACACATCAATGGTCGTCAGGCCGTTGGCCAGTTGCCCCGCCTGACTGCCCGCCACACCGGACAACACGTTAGTCAGCGCGTTGATGTCGACGCCTTGGTACCCGCCCAGGTCGGCGGAAATGGTCGGTTCCTTGGCGTGGTAATTGACCATGTACACGCCGAACTCGGTGCTGTTGAGTTCTTCTGCAATGTAGCGAAAGGCAAAGCCGAACTGACCGTCGTTGCGCGCGTTGTAATCCTTGCCGACCGAGGCCACCTTGAGGGTGTTGCCGAAGGCCGGGGTCACGCCGTTTGCGTAAAGGCCGGTGGTGCTCAGGGCCTGGTTGAGCAATGGATTGTTGCCCAGTGCGGTGTACAGACCGATCACGTTGCCGAAGCCGGGAACCGGCGTGTCCAGCGCGGTGTTGCTGAAGTTGTTGTAGCCCGTATTGCCACCGTCGGCGAACAGGTCCGTCTGCGAGTAGAAGGTGCCGACCGGGTCGATGCGGGTTTCCTTCCAGTTCGTCTGGTAGAAGCTTTCCAGGGTCAGGCTGTCGGTCAGGCCAATATTGAAGCTGAGCGCTTCCACCGGCACCAGCACTTCCTTGACTTCGGCCCCGGGCAACCGGTACTTGGCGGCGTCTACCGGGTTGGTGGTGTTGATCCCGCCACGGTAGAAAATCCCCTCGCCCCAGTTGAACACCTGGCGCCCGACACGGGCCGTGACAGGCATTTGCGCAACGTCCCAGTTGCCATAAAGGTAAGCATCGAGCATCTCCACCCGGCTGCCGGCGATGTCGCGAGTCTGGCCAGTGAAGTGGTCGTCCTGGGGGTAACTCTGGCTAGGTTGCGACGGGTTGTTGTTGCGGTAGTAATCGTTGCGCTTGTCCATCAGTTGGGTGTCATAGAACGCGGTGCCGCGCATGAACATCCCGTAGTTCTGATAGTTGGCCTCAAGTTCCGAAGTGATCTTGTACACCTCGGAAACCAGCCCGGTGTCGAAGTTGCGATTACCGTCGTTGGTGTTGACGTCATCGTTGTTTTTGTCCCGGCCCTGGACCCGCCACAAGCGGCCATAAGACAAGGTACTGTCGAACGAACCCGTGACCTGTTTGTCCAGCACACTGAATTCCACGGCTTGCACGCCGTCGACCGCGCACAGTTGCAGCAGCCCTGCCAGGCCGACGCCAGGTAGCGCCGCGCCAGACAGGCGTAATCGAGTGCTCATGATCTGTTCCTCTTCCCTGGTTTTATTGTTTTTTTGGTGTCTGTGTGAGCGGTTAACGTTGCCGCGATGGCTAGGGCGCCAACCCCGCATTGACATAAATCCGGCTGTGCGCGCCGAAATGTCCCAGCAGCGTGAACAGCTGCTGATTCAGTGCCGGGTGGTCGTAGTCTTCGCGCTTCACTTGATTACTGGCGCTGAAATCGCGGGTGACCGGTGCCGTGTCCAGCCACTGCCCGATGGCGTCATCGAACGCGGCGGATTCTTCGGCGGACTCGGCACTCACCACCTCGCGCAGGTAGTCCACCGAGTACGGCGGGTAGCGAACGTCTTGTACGAGGTCGGCGTAAGCCTTGAGCATCGGGTGTGGCTGGCCTTCGCGCAGCAAGCGACGCAGCCAGGTCGACTGATATTTCTCCACTTCCATGTGCCGGGTCGCGACCCGTTCAATGGCCGCGTGCTTGTCGGCATCGAAGCCGGCCAACGCCTTGCTTTCCAGCAGCAACAGGCTCGCCAGTTCGACGCCGGGCAGCGGCTTGGCGTGATAAGGCTGGGTCAGGTCCTGGACGTGGTGCAAACCCCAACCGAGAAAACGATAGCCCCAGTAAGGATGGCCGCTTGCAAACGCCAGTCGCGCCAACCCCATGTACTGGTAGGCACGCCAGTCCGGCCAACTGCGCTGAAGAAATCCGGCCGCGGCATACACCACCGAGCTCTCATGGAAGAAACCCATATGAAACGGCGCCTGGGAGCTGTACTGAAACCGTGCGTCGCCGAAAGACTGCGCGCCGAAGCCGTACAACGCGCCCACCTCGCCTGGGTTGTCGCTGAACAGGTTGATGTCATGGCCGTAATCCGGTTCATCGGCGGCGCTGGCCAACACGGCCAGGGGCGCGACTTTTTCGCCGTCAGCCACACGGATGAAACGCTGGCGGTTCCAGGGTGAGAGCGTCTGCTCGACCATGACCTGTTCGGCTTTCAGGTGTTCACGCTCGGGCAAATCCTTGCCCGGCAATGGCTGGATAACCATGGCCAGATGAATGTGGGGATTGATCCGCAACGCGGTGAGGAAGTCGTGTCGCAGATTGTCCCCAGGCTCGGCTGGCAGCCGCAGGTTATCGGGGCGCGGCGGGTACTGGGCGAAGTGCTCGCGGGCGAAGCGTTCCTGCTCGTCCAGCAGCGCGATCACGGCGGGGTATTGTTGCGCGAGAAACTGCTCCAGCGGCTCGACTTCAACCTGAGGGGCTTCGCGCAAGGCCGGCAAATCCTGCAACGCCAGGTAGCTGCCCACCGTATGGTTGGACCAACCCCACGCCATCGGGGCGGTTCCACAAAGCAGCAGCAGGAGAAAGGTCAGCTTCATTGCTTTTGGTTCTTATTGGATGTGCTGTGGGGTTGAGCCTAACAACCGACCCTGTCCCTGACACTGTCCAATCTCACCAGAAAAGCTCTCCGATAGCGCCACGCCCCGGTGCAAAAAACACCACCGTCCCCCGTAGGAGCCGAGCTTGCTCGCGATAGCGGTGTGTCAGTCAACAGTCATGCTGGCTGACATACCGCTATCGCGAGCAAGCTCGGCTCCTACAGGGATTTGAGGTGTCTGCTAGGCGGGGTAGCCGGTGATTTTGCGGATGCTTTGATACAGCGGCTTGAGCTGGCGGTACATGCGCAGGTACACCTCTTTATACAGTCGCTCATAGACCTGCTGCGCCTCGGGTTGCGGCATGAACACCGCACCGACCCGCGTCATGGCCGCCATCGCCGTGGGAAAGTCCGCGTACAGACCCAGCCCCACCGCGCAGCAAATCGCTGCGCCCAGGCCGGACGCTTCATAGACATGCGGACGCTCCGCCGGCAGGCCGAAAATGTCGGCCGTGAGCTGCATCGCCGCATCACTCTGGGAGCCACCACCGGCAACACGCAAACGCGTGACGGAGACTTTCGAGCGCTTCTCGATTTTCTCCAGGCCCTGACGCAAGGCATACGCCAGGCCTTCGAGGATCGCCCGATAGATATGCGCGCGGGTATGCACATCACCGAAGCCGATCATCGCGCCCTTGGCCTCCACACCCGGTTCGCGGATGCCGGGCGACCAGTAGGGTTGCAACATCAGCCCCATGGAGCCCGGCGGCACCGCATTGACCAGCGCATCGAAGAGTTGCTCGGGCTCGATGCCCTGCGCCTTGGCCTGCTGCATTTCCCGCAGGCCGAACTCGTTCTTGAACCAGCTGACCATCCAGTAGCCGCGATAGATCATCACTTCGCAGTTGTAATGATCCGGCAGCGCAGACGGGTAAGGCGGAATCAACGGGACGATTTCCAGGTAGCGCGACCGGGTGCTGGTAATCGTCGCCGTGGTGCCGTAGGACAGGCACACCGTACTCGCGTCGACGACGCCGGAACCCACCACTTCACAGGCCTTGTCGGCACCCGCGGCGATCAGCGGCAACCCTTCGGGAATACCGGTGTGGCGGCTGGCTTCAGCGGTGATGAAACCCAGGGTTTCGCCGGGCTTGTGCAGGCTCGGCAATTGCTCGGGGCGCACCGCCAATGCCTGCCATTTCCAGTCGCTGGGCGCGGCCCATTTCAGACGTTTGAAATCGAACGGCAGGTAGCCGACGCAACAGCCCACGGAATCGACAAAGCGCCCGCACAGGCGATGGGTGAGAAACCCCGAGAGCAGCAAGAACTTGTCGGTCGCCGCCCACACTTCAGGCTGGTGCTTCGCGATCCAGTTAGCCTCCGCCTGGGCGCGAAAATAATCCACGGTGGCTTGCGCGCCGACCAGTTTGAACAGCCAGCCCCACGGTCCCTTGATGCCGCCTTCGACTTCAGCCTGGCGCTGATCGAGCCACAGGATCGCCGGGCGCAGCGGCTTGCCGTGGGCATCGACGTTGATCAAAGTACCGCGCTGGGTGGTCAGGGAAACGCCGGCAATCTGTGAACGATCGATACCGGTTTGCTGCCACACCTGCTGGCAGGCCTCCCCCAGTTTCGCCCAGTAATACTCCGGGTCCTGCTCGGCCCAGCCCGGTCGAGTCGAATAATAGGCCTGCAACTCGACCTTGCCTTTGCCCAGCAAATTGCCCTGCAGGTCGAAGAGCAGCGCGCGCACGCTTTGGGTGCCATTGTCGATGGCCAGCAGGTAACGCTTGTTCGGGTGGTTATCCATGGAGCTCTCTTCAATGGGCATGGGTCGCGCACATTCCTGAATTTCTCATAATCCGAAGCACCCGTAGCCCTGTAGCAGCTGTCGAGCGAAGCGAGGCTGCGTCCGAGGACAGCGTTCTCGCAATCCCTGCCCCGGTGGTTTATCTGAAACATCGGGGTGAGGGTTTTACGACGGCTTCGCCGCCGAACGCTGCCTCGCTGCGCTCGACAGCTGCTACAGGGCTGCAGGGTCGCAGGGCAAACCGTGATGACGTTGCCACAACGCCTGGTAGCGCTGCTGCTCCTGCTGCCAACGCTCGTCGTCCCAGCCCAGTCGTGGTTGGCAGAGTTGGCGAATAGCAGTGAAATAATCCTCGCCACCGCGCGTCAGCAACAGGCCCAGACGGGTTCGGCGCAGCAGCAGGTCATCCAGGTGCAGGACCATTTCCGACTCGCAGGCAAAGGCCAGTTCCGCCCACAACGTATCCGTGGCGCCGACCGTGTCATGACCTAATTCTGCGAGCAGCTCCGCCAGCCTCGGCAGATCACGGCCATGCCGCCCCGCCAGACGCCGCCACTGGCTGCCACTGAGCCCCGGGATCGCCAGCGGCGGTACGGCGGCAAACACCGGCCCGGCGTCATCATCGAAGGGACGTTCGAGCATGTTCGCGCAGGCCTTGAGCACTTCGATGGCCTGCGGGCGAAAGGTGGTCAACTTGCCGCCAGCCAGGGTCACGCAGCCAGGCTCCTGCCACAGCACATGCTCGCGGGTTTCATTCGACGGTTTGCCTTGATGTTCACCCGCCGCACTGCCCACCACCGGGCGCACCCCGGACCAGGTCGACAGCACGTCGTCAGCGACTACCTCTGCGTGGGGAAATTGTTGAGTACAGGCCGCCAGCAAATAGTCGAGTTCCTCGCGGCTGATGCTCGCGCTCTGGTCCAGGTCTTCGTGATGATCGAGGTCCGTGGTGCCGACCACCGTGGCGCCCTCCCAAGGAAAAACGAACACCGGTCGACGGTCGCGCTCGTGCAAGAAGGTGAAAGCCTGCGCCACGGGCAGACGCCAGCCCGGTAGCAACAAGTGACTGCCCCGCAACGGGCGCAACTGACGAGGGGCATCGGGCAGGCGCAAGCGCTCGGCCCAGGCGCCGGTGGCCACGGCCAGCACACCACAACGCAAGGTCAGCAATCCGTCACCCTCGCAGTCCTTGACCTGAACCCCGCAAACGCGCCCCTCTTCACGCAGCAATCGCTCCACGCGCACGCCGTTGAGTACCACGGCGCCGTCGCCTCGCGCCTCGCCTAAAACGCGCATCACCAGACGCGCATCATCGGTCAGCGAATCGACAAAACAGGTGCCGCCCAGCAGGTCATCTTCCTTCACGCCCGGCGCCAGATAATGCAGTTGTTGCGCGTCATGGAAGCGATGGCTGCGCCGCCCGGCCAACGCGTCATAGATGGACAACAAACCACCCAGCACCCGTGGGCCGGGAAAGCCGCCACGGTAATGCGGCATCATGAAACTCATCGGTTCCACCAGCCCCGGCGCTTCGTCGAGCAGGCGCTGGCGTTCGCGCACCGAATCACGGGTCAGGCGCCATTGGCCCTTGGCGATGTAACGCAAACCGCCATGGACCATTTTCGAGGATCGGCTGGAGGTGCCCCAGGCGAAATCGCGCTGTTCCAGCAGCAGGCAGCGCCAGCCACGGCGCGCCGCCTCGCGCAGGATACCGGCGCCGCTGATGCCGCCGCCGATCACGATCAGGTCCCAGGTTTCATCCGCCAGCGTCGGCAATACGTGCTGTCGCCACGCGGCGTTCCAGTCCAGGCTCATGGCCGTCACTCCTGCAACAGCGTGCCAGGGTTGAGGCGCCCGGCCGGATCAAAATGTCGGCTCAGCGCCTGCAAGGTGTCCATCGCCAGCGCGCCCTTCTCGCGCAGCAGGTACGGCGCGTGGTCCTTGCCCACGCCATGCTGGTGACTGATGGTGCCGTGGTTGTCGACGATGGTCTGGCTGGCCGCGTGCTTGAGCGCCTGCCAGCGCGCCAGGGTGGCGGGATAGTCCGCCGCCGGGCGAAACACATAGGTGGTGTAGATGCTCGACCCTTCGCCGTAGACATGCGACAGGTGAGTGAACACGTGCACCCGCTCGCCCTCAGCCGCCAAGGCGTCGCGCAGGCTGTTTTCGATCAGGGTGAGCAGGTTGTCGACATTGCTCCAGTCGGTAGCGGTTTCCAGGGTGTCGACCACGTAACCGGCGTTCCACAAGTTCTCGCGCAGGTAGGGAAAACGGAAGCGGTTCTGCGCCCACTTCTTGCCGAGCAAGGTGCCGGTAAACACCCCGCCAAAAGCCTTTAGGTGCTGGCGGGCCTGGCTCAGGGACAGCGCATTTTGCTTGCGATTACCGGTCACGCCGAACGTCAGCAGGCATTTGCCCGCACCGGCGCCGCGCAGGTTCAGGTACTTTTCCAGCCAGGCGATCTGTTGCGGGTGACCGGCCAACGCCAGTTGGGTTTCGGTTTCCACCGCGTTGGACAGGCGCAGCATCGACAGCGGCACGCGCGCCTGGGCCAACTGGCGGATGGCTTGCAGCGCCTGGGTCCAATCGGGCAGAAAGACCCCGTAGAAACGTTCATCGGCCGGCAGGGCGCTGATCCGCACTTTGACCTCGGAAATAATCCCGAAACGGCCCTCGCAACCCAACACCACTTCGCGCAGATCGGGCCCGGCGGCCGAGGCCGGGAACGTTGGAATATCTAAAGGTCCGGCGAAGGTTTCCAGAGTGCCGCCAGCGAACAGTTGCTCGATTCGCCCGTAGCGCAACGATTGCTGGCCACTGGAGCGACTGGCGACCCAACCACCGAGGGTCGAGAGCTCCCACGACTGCGGAAAATGCCCCAGCGTGTAACCCCGGGCGCGCAACTGACTTTCCACCTGTGGCCCGCTGGCGCCGGGGCCGAAGGTGGCCAGCAGGCTCTGTTCGTCGAGGTCCAGCAGGCGATTCATGCGGGCCAGGGACACCGTCACCACCGGCCGCGCGGAACTTGGCGGGTTGATGTGCCCGGCCACCGAGGTGCCGCCGCCATATGGAATCAGGCACAAGTCCTGTTCATGAGCGAGCACCAGCAATTGGCGAATCTGCTCGGCCGTCTCGGGAAAGGCCACGGCATCGGGATAATTCCCCAGCGCGCCTTCACGCAACGCCAGCCAGTCAGGCAGGCTCTGACCCCGGGCATGCAGCAAACGATCCTGCACACCCACGCTGTACAAGGCGTGTTCCTGCAGCCGCGATGCCGGCACACGGGCCAATGCCGTCTCAAGCGTGGCATCGGGCAGCGCTCGACCGTCACCCAACCGTTGCGCGAGAAAACTCGCGCCCTGGGCCGGCAGTTCGACCACCGTGGTTGCATCTCCCCAGCCGTTCCAGCGTCGCATGCGTGTGTCCTTTTGCGGTTCTGATCAGTGAAATTTCAGGCCCCCATACTAATCAGCGGCCCGAAAGTGTCACGGTCGCATCCGGCCAGTTCGAGTAGCCAATTGAGTCAAACGTCGCGCAGGTGTCAGCCATTTACTTTAGCCGTGGTTTCAAATTACCTTTCACGGGCATTCATCCGCGCATGCGGGCCTTGATCAAAGGAAGACGATCATGCAATCCCTGGGCTTCACTTCAGTTCCGCCGCTGCTCAAATACCTGCGTCATGCCGAACAACTGGGCGTGGCCATCGAGCCTGCGTTGGCGGCGGCCGGGTTGCAGGCGCAGCAGTTGAGCGATAACAGCCTGCGGCTGCCGGGTGAAGCCCATGAACGGTTACTCGATTATTTCTGCGAACACTCGGGCGATCCGTTGTTCGGTCTCAATGCCGCGCGTTTTGTATTGCCCAACTCCTGGAGTGTGCTGGGTTACATCACCATGAACTGCGCGACCCTGGGCGATGCCATGAGCCGCATCATGCCCTTCGAGAAGCTGGTGGGCGACATGGGCGTCAGCCGCGCCGAGGTGCAAGGCAGCGAGGTGCACCTGATCTGGGCCTGCCGCCATCAACGCCCGCGCATTCGCCGGCACCTGGTGGAAAACGTGCTCGGTTCCTGGCTGCAATACGCACGCTGGATCGCCGATACCCAACTGTCGCCGGCCGCCGTCTGGCTGGAACATACACAGCCGGCCGACACGACGCTGGCGCAATACGAGCAGTTTTTCGACTGCCCGGTCCTGTTTGACCAACCTTACTCGGCGCTAATTGTGCCGTTGCCATACTTGCAGTTGCCCTTGCGCCAGGCCGATGCGCAATTGCTGCGCACCCTGGAAGAACACGCGATGGGATTGATGGCCACGCTGGAGGACGCGTCGCTGGAACAGCGGGTCAAAAGCATCCTGCGCCAGTTGCTCAAGGAGGGCCTGCCACGCAAGGAACAGGTGGCCGAACATCTCGCCGTATCCGTGCGCACGCTGCAGCGCCAACTGCATCAGGCCGGCACGTCATACCAGCAGATCCTCGATGACCTGCGCCAGGAGTTGGCCGAGCATTACCTGCTTAACAGCACCTTGCCGATCCAGGACATCGCCCAGTACCTGGGCTTCACCGAACCGCGCTCGTTTCACCGCACGTTCAAAAGCCGGCGCGGGATGCCGCCCGGTGAGTTTCGCCAGACTCATCGGGGGTGACTGCGCTGGCCTCTTCGCGAGCAAGCTCGCTCCACAGTGGATCTTCATTGACCACCAATTTTGTGAACCACACAAAATCCCTGTGGGAGCGAGCTTGCTCGCGAAGGCGTCAGTCGCAACAACGCAATAAACACCTTTCAGCGCGGGTGTTTAAAGACACTCAGCGTTACGTGACAACGCCCACAGATCCTTGCGCCGCTGCCTACGACTGCGCCAGAATCCGCCGGCTTGTGCGCTTGCGGGCTGCTCGGTAACTTGGATCGGGTCACTGATTCCCAGTGATCGGGTTTAGCAGCCCGGCTATGTTCGCTCCTGGTTGCACAAGTATCATCCAGTCAGGCATTTGCCTACGCTTGATGGTGGCTGTGCGCATGGCACCTTCGGGTGCGCCGGGATGGGATGCGACCGGTCTGCTAACTTGCGCATAGCCGCCACCCATTCGCTTAGCAGCGAAAGGGATGCGGCCTTACAAGGTACGCTCCCATGTTCAAAGTTACGCCAAACCCACCGGACACCGATCCGGCATCCCCCTACGAAACCCCTGAGTCAAAGAAATTCCACGAAGCCGCCGAGCGCGCGCTCAACCACTATCTTGGTCCTCCTCCGGCCGCCCAGATCATGGCGACGCCCTACCAACCGAACCGCCTCTACATGGCCAACCCGGCGTCCGGCACGGAACCCTTGCTGGCCGACGCCAGCGAAACCCTGGGCTCAGCCACCGTCATGCTCAACGACTTCGCCGCCCTGCTCCAGGGCTCGCACCGCAAAACCGTGCAAGGTATCGCCCAAGTGGTCATGGTGGCGGAAATGGCGGTCAATCAAGTGCTGGATAAATTAGTGCCCACGGAGTGATCAGTGCGGTGGCGAGGACGCTTGCCACATAGGCCTCTGATCCCTGAACGAAAAAGCCCGCGGCCAAACCGCAATGGTTTGGCAGCGGGCTTCTTTGTGCGGCGGGGGCTTTTCAGCTCAAAGGCTGATCGCGTTGGTGAACACCAACCGATTGCCGAACGGATCAGCGATGGTCATGTCCTGGCTGCCCCACGGCATGGCCTGAATCTGTGGATGCGAAAACGCGTATTCCTTGGCAATCAACTGCTGCTGGAAGGCCTCCAGTTCACCGGTCTCGATGCGCAGGGCCGAACCCGGCGTGGCGTCGCCATGGTGTTCGGACAGGTGCAGCACGCATTCGCCACGAGACACCTGCAAGTACAACGGGAAGTTCGCTTCGAAACGGTGCTGCCAGTCGACTTTGAAACCCAGGAAGTCGACGTAAAACTCCAACGCCTTCGCTTCATCGAAAATCCGCAGGATCGGGGTGGTTTTACCGAAGCTCATGCAGTTACTCCCTGACTGAAATGACGCCCAGTGTAGCTAGGCCGATTGTCAGCGCTTCGGCTTGGTAGCGGCTTTCTTTAGTTGCAATGTGCCACCAGTGTGACAGACCACTAAAAATGCTCACACAAACCCATCACGCAAATCCCCTTGCCGCGCCAGGAACCGCCCTTCCCTTTTGCCGTTCGCCTGCCCTTCGCTGTAACTCAATACACCGTTGACCCACACGCCATCGATGCCTTCCGCCGCCCGTTGCGGGTCATTGAAATCCGCCACGTCGCGAATGGTCACAGGGTTGAACAACACCAGATCCGCCCAGTTGCCTTCACGAATCTCGCCACGCTCTTTCAAGCCAAACCGCGCCGCCGACAGCCCGGTCATTTTGTGTACCGCCGTGTGCAACGGAAACAACCCGACATCGCGACTGAAATGCCCGAGTACCCGTGGAAATGCACCCCACAATCGCGGATGCGGGAACGGGTCTTCGGGCAGCCCGTCGGAGCCGACCATCGACAGCGGGTGCGCGAGGATTCTGCGGACATCCGCTTCGTCCATTCCGTAGTACACCGCACCCGCCGGTTGCAGTTGGCGGGCGGCGTCGAGTAACGACAGGTTCCACTCGGCGGCGATGTCCATCAGGTCGCGGCCGCCCATTTCCGGGTGCGGTGTCGACCAGGTGATGGTGATGCGGTGCGCATCGGTGACTTGCTTCAAATCCAGCGTCGAAGAACTGGCCGCGTAGGGATAGCAGTCGCAGCCCACCGGGTGGGTTTTCGCCGCGTGTTCAAGGGACGCCAGCAATTGCGGGCTGCGCCCCCAGTTACCGGCGCCCGCGCATTTGAGGTGGGAAATGATCACCGGGGATTTCGAATGACGACCAATCTGGAAAGCCTCGTCCATGGCCTCCAGCACCGGTTCGAATTCGCTGCGCAAATGGGTGGTGTACACCGCACCGAACGCCGTCAGCTCTTCGGTCAGTTGCTTCACTTCATCGGTGGACGCCGAGAACGCGCTGGCGTACGCCAGGCCTGTGGATAACCCCAACGCGCCGGCCTCAAGGCTCTCGCGCAGTTGCTCGCGCATTGCGCTGATTTCATCCGCCGTGGCGGTGCGGAACAAGTCGTCGAGGTGGTTGCTGCGCAACGCGGTGTGCCCGACCAGCGCGGCAACGTTCAGCGTGGTGTTTGCCGCTTCGACTGCCGCGCGGTAGTCGCTGAACGTCGGATAAACAAAGGCTGCGGCGGTGCCGAGCAGGTTCATCGGGTCCGGCGGATTGCCCTTCAAGCTCACCGGTGAAGCGCTGATCCCGCAGTTGCCGACGATCACCGTGGTCACACCCTGGCTGAGCTTGGGCAGCATCTGCGGTTGGCGGATGACGACAGTGTCGTCATGGGTGTGCACATCGATAAAACCCGGCGCCAGCACGCGGCCGGCGGCGTCGATTTCTTCGGTGGCCGTGGCATCGTGCAAATCGCCGATGCGCTCGATGCGCCCGTCCAGGATCGCCACATCGGCGGGGTAGCCAGGACGATTGCTGCCGTCGATGACCAGGGCGTTGCGAATCAGCGTGTCGTACATCATGTCAGTCTCCCAGCGGCAAGTGATCGTCGCCGCCGCGGTAATCGTCCAGGGCGAGTTTGATTCGCCGCAGACGCTCTTGATTGTCTTCAGGGTTAGCCAGCGCCAGCTCGGTGGCCAGCACGTCGATCGCCAGCAGCATGCCGTAGCGTGCCGCGGTCGGTTTGTAGATAAAGGACGTCTCGGCGCTTTGCAGCGGCAGCAGCACATCGGCCAGTTGCGCCAGCGCCGAGTCGGCCCGGGTGATCGCCAGAATTCGCGCGCCGTAGCTGCGCGCCAGTTCAACGGCTTGAAGCAGCTCGGGGGTAATGCCGGTCAGCGAGCAGACGATGACCGCGTGCTCGGCGCCAAGGCTGGCGGCGGTGACGCGCATCATCACCGGGTCGTGGCACACGGCAATCGGATAACCGAGCCGCACCAGCCGCACTTGCAGCTCATCACTGCACAAGGTCGAGCAGCCGCCCATGCCGAATGCATGAATCATGCGCGCCTTGCCCAGCAGCTTCACCGCATCGGTGAAGCGAGTCTCGTCGAACGCCGACAGATGCTGGTGCAAGGTCGACTCGATATCACCGACGATCTGCCGGTAAAACGCCGACTGGTCCGGCGTGCCGGCCGGGTCGAGAAAACGGCTGCCGACGCCACTGGCCTGGGCCAGTTGCAGGCGCAAATCGCGCAAATCCCGGCACCCTACCGTACGGGCGAAACGCGACAGGGTGGCCGTGCTGACTTCCGCTCTCAGCGCCAGCTCATCAAGGCTGGCGGACGAGGCAAAGCCTACGTCGTCGAGCATCAGACGAGCGATGCGTCCTTCACCGGCACTGAAGGAATCCTGGCGGGCGCGGATCTGGTAGAGGATGTCCATGGCAGGCGGCTCCGGTTAAATCAGGTAGGAAAGGCCCACGGTCAGACCGAACGCGACCACCGAAATAATAGTCTCCAGCACGGTCCAGGTCTTGAAGGTCTGGGCGACGCTCATGTTGAAGTATTCCTTGATCAACCAGAAGCCACCGTCGTTGACGTGGGAAAAGATCACCGACCCGGCGCCGGTCGCCAGCACCAGCAATTCTGGATGCGGATAGCCGAGCCCAATGGCCACCGGCGCGACAATCCCCGAAGCGGTGGTCATCGCCACCGTCGCAGAACCGGTGGCGATGCGCATCAACGCGGCGAACAACCAGCCCATGATCAGCGGCGACAGGTGAAATTCGTGGGCCAGGCTGACGATCTGGTCGGTGACGCCGGCGTCCACCAGAATCCGGTTGAGGCCGCCACCGGCGCCCACCAGCAAGGTGATGCTGGCGGTCGGGGCCAGGCATTCGTTGGTGAATTTAAGGATCGATTCGCGGCTAAATCCCTGGGCGATGCCGAGGGTCCAGAAGCTCAGCAGCGTGGCCAGCAGCAAGGCGATCACCGAGTTGCCGATGAACAACAAAAACTGGTTGAGGCCGCTGCCTGGCGTGGAGATCAGGTTGGCCCAGCCACCAATCAGCATCAGCACCACCGGCAACAGAATGGTCGCCATGGTGATGCCGAAGCCCGGCAGGCTGTCGCGCGGTTCGCGCTCGAGGAACTGGCGTTCCAGCGGGTTTTCCGCCGGCAACTGAATGCGCGGCACGATGAACTTGGCGTACAGCGGACCGGCGATGATCGCCGTCGGAATGCCGATCAGAATCGCGTACATCAACGTCTGCCCGACCGACGCCCCATACACCTGCACCGCGAGCATCGCCGCCGGGTGCGGTGGCACCAGCGCATGCACCACCGAGAGCCCGGCGACCATCGGCAAACCGACCATCAGAATCGACACGCCCACACGCCGCGCCACGGTAAAAGCGATCGGCACCAGCAACACAAAACCGACCTCGAAGAACAGCGGCAGCCCGACCAGGAATGCAATGCAGACCATCGCCCAGTGCGCGTTCTTCTCGCCGAAGCGGTCGATCAAGGTCCGCGCCACCTGCTCGGCGCCGCCGGACTCGGCCATCATCTTGCCGAGCATCGTCCCCAGCGCCACCACCAGCGCAATGTGCCCCAGGGTTTTGCCGACCCCGGCCTCGTACGCGCCCACCACGCCGGACGCCGGCATCCCGGCCAGCAAGGCCAGGCCGATGGACACCAGGGTGATGACGATAAAGGGATTGAGCCGGTAACGGGCGATCAGAACGATCAGTGCAATGATGGCGATGGCGGCATACACCAGCAGCCAATAGCCGAAGGACAGGGTCATGCGGTACTCCTCGAAAGGGTCACGTCGAATGGATTGTGAAACTCTTAAAACATTTCGAGAGGTGATTTTCAAACGAGGTGAAAGTAATTTTCGCGAAGGGGTAAGGGTTGTCGTTGAGAGATATGCGCGGTCGAGGATTATGAAAATCGGGCAGGCGGATTTTCATCCCTTCACGCTGATCGTTCCTACGCTCCGCGTGGGAATGCAGCCAGGGACGCTCTGCGTCCCAAAGTGGACGCGGAGCGTCCGGTGAGGCATTCCCACGCAGAGCGTGGGAACGATCTCGACTGCCGTGGCTGGACGTCAGTCGTGACTCACGCGGGCGCGTTTCAGCAGTTTTTTGCAACGCTCCGACACGTGCAGCACGCGCAGGTGCTTGCCGGCCTTGGTGTAGCGTTCGCGCAGCGTATCCAGCGCGGAGATGGCCGAGTAATCAACGAAGCTCAAATGACGGCAATCGAGCGTGACCTGGGCAGGATCATTGGCCGGATCGAATTGATTGAGGAAAGGGGTCGTCGAGGCAAAGAACAGCGTGCCATGCACCCGGTAGAGTTTGCTGCCGTCGTTCTCCAGATGACTGTCGGCGTACAGCTGCCGAGCCTGCTGCCAGGCAAAGTTGAGCGCCGCGATGATGATCCCGCACATCACGGCGGTGGCCAGATCGGTGAACACGGTGATGACCGTCACCGCGATGATCACCAGCACGTCGTTCAACGGCACTTTGTTCACCACCCGCAGCGAGGCCCAGGCGAACGTCTGCTGGGACACCACAAACATCACCCCGACCAGCGCCGCCAGCGGGATACGCTCGATCAGCGGCGAAAGAAACAGGATGAACAGCAGAATCAGAACCCCGGCCACCACGCCCGACAGCCGGCCGCGCCCACCGGAGCTGAGGTTGATCACGGTCTGGCCGATCATCGCGCAGCCACCCATGCCACCGAACACGCCCGAGACCATGTTGGCCGCGCCCAGCGCCACGCACTCGCGATCCGGGAAGCCACGGCTCTCGGTGATTTCGTCGGTCAGGTTCAGGGTCAGCAGGGTTTCCAGCAGGCCGACCAGCGCCATCAATATCGCGTAGGGGGCGATGATGCGCAGGGTTTCCAGGCTCCAGGGAATGTCTGGCAGCGCAAAGGTCGGCAGGCCACCGGCGATGTGCGCCATGTCACCCAGCGTGCGGGTCGGCAAGCCCAGCAGATACACCGCCAGGCCCACGCTCAGAATCGCCACCAGTGCCGGCGGCACGGCACGCGTGAGGCGCGGCAGCAGATAAACAATGGCCATCGTCACGGCCACCAGCCCCGTCATCAAGGACAGCGGCGTGCCGCTGAGCCAGGTCTCTCCGCTTTTGAAATGCTCCAGCTGCGCCAGGGCAATGATGATCGCCAGGCCGTTGACGAAACCGAGCATCACCGGGTGCGGGACCATGCGCACCAGTTTGCCCAACTTCAGCAGCCCGAACGCCAACATGATCAACCCACCCAGCAGCACCGTGGCCAGCAAATACTGCACGCCGTGTTGCACCACCAGTGCCACGATCACCACGGCCATCGATCCGGCAGCCCCCGAGACCATCCCCGGCCGCCCGCCGAACAGCGCGGTCAGGGTGCAAATGATGAACGCCCCGTAAAGCCCCATCAGCGGGTTGAGATGCGCGACCAGCGCGAAGGCGATGCACTCGGGGAGCAAGGCAAAAGACGTGGTGAGCCCGGCCAGGACATCGGCGCGTAGACGTTTGGGTTTCATCGGAGGGGACCGCACTTGGGAATGACAAAAATTAGTGTGCGGATGTTACGGAATCGAGGCCGGCCCGGCCAGTTGTCGCATTGCTGAAAATGTCATCGCGGGCAAGCCATGCTCCTACAGGTCTGGTGTCGTTCGCCAATGACGTGAACGGCTCAGTACCCTGTAGGAGCATGGCTTGCCCGCGATGAACGATGACGCGGTTTAAGGCGAACTCACACCATCTCGTCACGAATCCAGTCAATCACCGACGTCCGCTGCGGCACCCAGCCCAGCAGTTCACGCGCCTTTTGACCACGCACCCGGCTGTTGGAACCCAAACCGTAGTTGGCCATCTCATACCCCCACTCGGCTTCGGCATCTTTGAGCGGCCAGTCTTGCGCCGCCCCCAACTTCAGCGCCCCGGCCATCGCGGTGGTCATGTCGATGAACGACGCTTCACCGCTTTCAACGAAGTAGAACATGCCCGGTACGTTCTTGGTCAACGCCAACAGATACAGGGACACCACGTCTTCGATGTGCACGTTGGACCAGATGTTCTGCCCCGGGCCGACATGCCGGACCACGCCACTTTTGCGCGCCTGTTTGAGCAAGCGCGGCAGTTGCACGCTGTCGCGACTGACACCCAGGCTGTGGCCGTAGATCAGGGTGTTGCAGATCACGGCCGAGTTCACGCCGTCGTTCGCCGCGGCGAGGATCAGGTTGTCGATGGCCACGCGGGCAGCCTTGTCGGCGGTCGGTTCCGGCAAGTTGTCTTCGAAGTAGATGACGTCACTTGATTTGCCGCCCGACGCATCGCCGACGATGCTCGAACCGCTGGTGTGCAGGAACACTTTGTTGGAGCCACGCAGGGCGTTGAGCAACGCCTCGACGGCGCCACGATGGTCGCTGCTGGCGGCGTTGATAACGGCGTCGGCAGTGCGAGCCTGTTCGGCGAGCAGGGCGTTGTCGTCGAGCGTGCCGATCACTGGGGTGATGCCCAAGGCGCTCAGTTCATTGGCTTGTTCAGCGCTGCGCACCAGGCCGGTGACGGTGTGGCCGGCACGGATCAGACCGGTGGCGATGGAACCGCCGATAAAACCGGCAGCACCGGTAACGAATACGTTCATGGAGAAACTCCCTGCGTGGATAAGTGATGCAACGAGTATCCAGCAGGGATCACTGACGAATAATCCCCTCTGACCCAATTCACTCTTGCGCAGGAATCACGAATCAGCCCTTGAAATCCGAGTTCGCGTACTCCGCCAATTTGCTTTGGATAAAGTCCAGGAAACACTGAATCCGCAAGGCCAGTTGCGAGTTGCGGTAGTACACCGCGTTGATCGGCTGGCGATAGCCGCTGTTGAATTCGGCCAGCAGCACTTTCAAACGCCCGGCACGAATGTCTTCGATGGTCATGTAGTGCGACAGGCTGGCGATGCCCTGGCCTTCCAGCGCCAGGTGGCGAATGGTCTCGCCGCTGGAAGCGCTGATCGACGCCTGTATCGGCCAGCGATCGCCATGCACATAACGCAGCGGCCACTGATTGAGGCCTTCATTCTGGGTAAACCCCAGTAGCGTGTGCTCACTCAAATCCGCAACTGCCTGCGGCGTACCGTGCTGCTCCAGGTACGCCGGGCTGGCGACGATATGCAACGGGCTGCACCCCAGGGAACGGGCATGCAACGTGGAGTCGGTCAGGGTGCCGATGCGGATGGCGATGTCGGTGCTTTGTTCCAGCAGATCGATGATCAGGTCGTTACTGTTGAGTTCCAGCTGGATGTCCGGGTAGAGCCGGCGGAATTCGTCGATGTACGGCACGATGGCGTGCAGCATGAACGGTGAGGCGGCATTGATCCGCAGCCGCCCGGACGGGGTTTGCTGGCGTGAGTTGAGGCGTTCTTCAAGCTCGTCCATCTGATCGAGAATCCGCTTGGCGTGCTCGAAGAAGTACTTGCCCTCCTCGGTCAGGTCCATGCGCCGCGTGGTGCGATTGATCAACGTGGTATCGAGCTTGGCCTCCAGCCGTGACAACGTGCGACTGACCGCCGAGGGCGTTTGCCCGACCTGTTCAGCCGCAGCGGAGATAGACCCGCACTCAATCACGCAGACAAAAATCTGCAACTCATCGGATCTGGCTTTCACGGATGCCCCTCATTCAAAACTGGCTTGATAGTAGCTGGATGCGGGGCAAAAGGAACCTTACGCCGGCAGGCCGAACACCTCGGTCAAATGCTGCTCATAGCGCGCCACATCGGCTTCGATGTTCGGGCGTTTCATCACGTCGACGCTCAGGAAAGTCGGCAGGCCAGTCATGCCGAGAAACTCGTTGGCCTTGTGGAACGGGAAGTACACCGCGTCCACCCCTTTGCCTTCGAAGAAATCGCTCGGGTCATCGAACGCTTGTTGAGGTGCGTTCCAAGTCAGCGACAGCATGTATTGCTTGCCTTGAATCAGGCCGCCGCTGCCGTACTTTTGCGACGCGTCGGAACGGGTGCGGCCGTCGCTGGCGTAGAGGCTGCCATGGCCTTCGGTGAAGACTTCGTCGAGGTACTTTTTCACGGTCCACGGCGCGCCCATCCACCAGCCGGGCATTTGATAAATGATCACGTCGGCCCAGAGGAATTTGGCGACTTCATCGGCGATGTCGTAACCCTCGTCGATGAAGGTGGTTTTGATATCCATGCCGCCGCGATCCAGCACGCTCAGTGCAGCTTCATGCAGGGTGGTGTTGTAGCGGCCATCGGAGTGGGCGAATTTTTTACCGCCATTGAGCAACAGGACTTTTTTCATGAGAAATCTCGAAAGGTTCAGAAATTTGATGGCGGCAGGTTAACGGCTGACCCCGCGCGGAATAAGCGCTGAATTCGCAAAATTCATTTGACTCATACGCACGAATCAACAGGCGATTGTTGCCATAAACTTGCGACGATTCTTAACTTGAAGAGACTTCTGATGAGTGAAATGCAAGGTTTCATCCTGCACGCCAAGACCCGCCCGGAAAAATCCGACGCCTTCGAAGCGTTTTTCCGTGGCTATGTGGAAGCGAGCCGCGCCGAGCCCGGTTGCATCGAGTACCACATGCTGCGCGACAAACAGGACCCGACGCTGTTTATCTTCTACGAGATCTGGCAGTCCCAGGCCCACCTTGATGTGCACTCGAATCTGCCGCACATGAAGCAGTTCCTCGACCAGCGCGATGAGTACCTGGAACGGGATTTCGATATCCGCGCCATCGACATGCTCAGCCCGTCGTCGGCTAACCACTGATCAACAAATGGCCGCCGAGCACACCGAGGCCGATGAAGAACACACGCTTGAATAACGAAGCGCTGATCCGCTGACGCAGCCATTGGCCCAGCCACATACCGAGCACTGCCGGGATCAGCGCCAGCAACGAGGCGCTCAATTCACCACCGTCCAGAGTGCCGCGCCATAACAGGCCCGCGGCCAGCGCGAGGGTCGAAACGGTGAACGACAAACCCAGTGCCTGCACCAGTTCGTCCTTGCTCAAGCCGAGCGCTTGCAGATAAGGCACAGCGGGAATCACGAAGACACCGGTGGCCGAGGTGATGACGCCTGTCAGCACGCCACACAGCGGACCGAGCCAACGTTCGCTGCGACTGCCCACGCGCAAGGTTGGCAGGAACAAGCCGCTCAGCGCGTACAGCAACAACGCAGCCCCCAAGCCCCGCACCACCCAATGCCCTCCAGCCATGCCGATCCACAGCGTGCCCGCCCCCGTGCCGATGAAGATCGACAGCAACAGCGGCCATAGCCGTTTGATCAGCCCGCGCAAATGCCCGCCGAACGCCAGTTGCCAGACATTGGTGAGCGTGGCGGGAATGATCAGCAGTGCGGCAGCCTGCGACGGTGCCATAGCCAGACCGAGAAGGCCCATGGCGATGGTGGGCAAGCCGAGGCCGATGACGCCCTTGATCATGCCGGCCAGCAGGAAGGTGGCGATGACCAGTAAAGAAAGGGCAAGCCCGAGGTTTTGGTAGAACGCGGCGAGTGTATTCATGGGGCTATCCTGAGCCCGGGCGAGTCAGTTGAAAATCTGCCATATACTGAGTCAGCCTCTTGCCAAGCAAGAGGCAGTGATCGTTCCCACGCTCTGCGTGGGAATGCAGCCCGTGACGCTCCGCGTCACCTGCCGAAGCGGACGCAAAGCGTCCAGTGAGGCATTCCCACGCAGAGCGTGGGAACGATCTTGGGATAAAACATGCACTTCGACCTGACCGACCTGCGCCTCTACCTGAACATCCTCGACAGCGGCAACATCACCGCCGGCGCCGCGCGCAGTCATCTGTCGCTGGCAGCCGCGAGTGCAAGAATCCGCGCCATGGAGGCTTCGCTCGGTATCGAATTCCTGCAGCGTGGCCGGCGCGGCGTCACGCCCACGTCGGCGGGTAAAGCCTTGGTCAAACACGCCCGAGCCCTGCTGCAACAGGCCGAACTCATGCAACAGGATCTGGCCGAGTACGCCAAAGGGGTCAAAGGCCAGGTGCGGTTGCTGTGCAACACCACGGCGATCACCGAGTACCTGCCGGAGTTGCTCGCGGACTTCCTGCACGAGCATCCGAATCTCGACATCGACCTTCAAGAACTCCCCAGTGCGCGCATCACTCACGCCTTGCGTCAAGGTGCGGCTGACTTGGGTATCGTCTCCGACGCCGTGGAAACCGATGACCTGCAAACCCGTGCGTTTCGCGACGATCCACTGGTATTGCTGCTGCCCCGCGATCATCCGTTGGCGGACCGCGAATCCCTGAGTTTCGGCGACACCCTGCACCATGATTTCGTAGGACTGAACGCCAGCAGTGCCTTGGCCGTGTACCTCGAAGCACAAGCGCTGCACGCTGGCGTACGCCTGAAAATCCGCATCCGTGCCGACGGTTTTGATGGCGTCATGCGCATGGTCGCCCGGGGCGCGGGGCTGGCGATCGTGCCCCTCGCAGCCGTCGAGCGCTGGTCCGGCGAACAGCCTTTCCAGAGCATCGCACTGCAAGAACCCTGGGCCCAACGCAAACTCCTGCTCTGTGCCCGGGACTTTGCCACGCTGCCCGGTTATGCCAGAGCCCTTCTGCATACCTTGACTCTCCCCTGAGGGGCAGACTTTACCCTTGAGGTTTCATCTTCAAGGACAGAGACGATGGGCAAACGAATTCTGGTGATTCTCGGTCATCCTTCCAGCAACAGCTTTTGCGCTGCACTCGCCGAGCGATATGCTCAATCGGCGTTGCGCGCCGGGCATGAAGTCCGCCAGTTGTTTCTCGGCACAATGGACTTTGACCCGGTGCTACGTGATGGCTATCAACAGGTTCAACCTCTGGAAGCCGACTTGCGTCAGGCGCAGGCCGACATCCTGTGGGCGCAGCATCTGACGCTGGTTTATCCAATCTGGTGGGGCGGGATTCCGGCCTTGCTCAAGGGCTTTTTTGATCGAGTGTTCCTGCCCGGTTTCGCTTTCAAGTACCGTGAAGGCAAAGCCTTTCCCGACAAATTGTTGCGGGGTCGCAGCGCGCATTTGTTGGTGACCATGGACACGCCACCCTGGTATTACCGTTGGGTGTATCGCATGCCCGGGCTGCATCAGATCCGCAAAACCACCCTCGCCTTCTGCGGTATCGAACCCAGGCGCACACTCACCTTCGGCCCGATTCTCGGCGCCAGCGCAGTCCAGCGTGAAGCCTGGCTGCTGCAAGCCCAGGCTATCGCCAGTCGCTGAGTCTGCCGATAATGCGCGGGGCTGTACCACGGCAAAAAAGGATTTTTCATGTACATCGGCCAAGCCGCGCAACGCTCCGGCACCACGATCAAGAGCATCCGCCATTACGAGTCGATCGGCTTGCTGCCTGAGGCCCGGCGCTTAGGGAAATACCGCGTCTATGACCAGCAAAGTGTCGACCTGCTGATTTTTATCAAGTGCGCCCAACAACTGGGTTTCAGGCTCAAGGAATTGCAGGCGATCTTCGCCGGCCATCAGGGTCAGTCAATGCCGTGGGAACTGGCGCGTCAGGCCATCGATGCCAAAAAGCGCGAGATCAATGAGCGAATAACCGTGCTGTCGCACCAGCACGCACAATTGATCGCGTTCGACGCCAGCCTCGAACAATCCAGGGCCGATTGCCCATTGGAAAGTCTTTGAGGTGTTGCGCGTTTCTGGACACCTGGATGTCGAGTTCAGACAACTGACCGGTGCATGGGGGCTATAGGGTGCGACTTCAGTTCTTGAGCCCACTGCCCGGAGTCATCATGACCGCACCGATTACCGTCCTTCGCGATACTCATCCACTGCCGGTACTAGACGCCTGCAAATGGGAAAAACTCGAAGGTGACCCGCACACCGTCAACCTCAACGCCTACACCAGCGAAGACGGCAGCAAGATCATGGGCACCTGGATCTGCACGCCGGGCAAGTGGTATGTGGAATATGTGAAGTGGGAATACTGCGATTTCCGCGAGGGCTACTGCATCATCACCCCGGAAGGCAAAGAGCCGATCCATCTGCGCGCCGGCGATATTTTCGTCATCGAGCCGGGGATGAAAGGCACGTGGGAAGTGGTTGAAACCGTGCGCAAGTATTTCGTGTTTGCCTGATGCAAAAAAACCGGGGGATCACCCGACGTGATCTCCCGGTCAATGAGGGCATGCAGTACCTGTTAAGCGATTATTGCGGTTTGCGATAGCTGTTGATGATCGCCGAGAAGTCTTTACCACCTTCCCCACGCTGACTCATCGCCTGATACAACTGCTGGGCCACTGCGCCGAGCACCACCGGTTGATGCGCCTGACGGGCCGCTTCCGTGGCCAGTCCCAAATCCTTGAGCATCAGTTCGGCACCGAAGCCACCGGTATAACCGCGCGAGGCCGGCGCTGTTTCAACGATGCCCGGCCACGGGTTGTACATTTCCGAGCTCCAGCAACGCCCGGTCGAGCTGTTGATGATCCCGGCCAGGACGGTCGTGTCGATCCCCAGTGCATCACCCAGCGCCATGGCTTCGCTGACGCCGACCATGGAAATCGCCAGCAGCAGGTTGTTGCAGATCTTGGCGATTTGCCCGGTGCCGACTTCACCGCAATGGACGATGTTGCGGCCCATCTGCGCCAACACCGGTTGCAGGGTGGCGAACAGTTCCGGGGTGGCGCCGACCATAAACGTCAGCGTGCCGGCCGCCGCACCGCCGGTGCCGCCAGAGACGGGCGCATCGGCCATGGCCACGCCTTGCTTGGCTGCGGCGGCGGCCACATCACGCGCGGTCTGTGGATCAATGGTGCTGCAATCCACGGCCGGTACGCCTTGGCCGATACCGGCGAGAACGCCGTCTTCACCCAGCCACACACTGCGAACATGCACAGCGGCGGGCAGCATGGTGATCACCAGTTCTGCACCTTGTGCCGCTTCACGCGCCGAAGCGCTGATGCTGCCGCCCAACTGCTCAAGTTCAGCCAGCACGGTTTTGTTCAGGTCGACCAGGCGCAGCGCGTGGCCGGCCTTGATCAGGTTGCGCGCCATCGGGGCGCCCATGTTGCCGAGACCGATAAAAGCGATTTTCATGTCCGGCTCCTTAACGCAAGTTGATGGTGGTGTTCACACCGTCGTTGACGCTGTCGTCATCGAACCAGCGGCTGGTGACGGTCTTGGTCTGAGTGTAGAACTGCACCACTTGCTTGCCATACGGGCCGAGGTCGCCGAGTTTGGAGCCGCGCGAACCGGTAAAGCTGAAGAACGGGACCGGCACCGGAATCGGGATGTTGATGCCGACCTGGCCGACGTCGATTTCGTTCTGGAATTTACGCGCCGCCGCACCGCTCTGGGTGAACAGGCCCGTGCCGTTGCCGAACGGGTTGGCGTTGACCAGCGCAATGGCTTCGTCGAGCGTATTCACTTCCAGTACGACCAGCACCGGGCCGAAGATTTCCTGGGTGTAGATCTGCATGTCGGTGGTCACGCCGGAGAACAAGGTTGGGCCGACAAAGTTGCCCTTTTCGTAACCCGGTACCGTGATCTCGCGACCGTCCAGCTCCAGCTTGGCGCCTTCCTTGATGCCGCTTTCGATCAGATCGAGAATCCGCGCCTTGGCTTTTTTCGAAATAACCGGCCCCACGTCGGTGCCCGGCTCGCTGCCCGCATTCACAGTCAGCTTCTGCGCCAGCGCTTTCAGATCCGGCAGCCATTGCTTGGCCGCGCCGACCAACACCACCACGGAGGTGGCCATGCAGCGTTGACCGGCGGCACCGAAACCGGCGCCGACCAGTGCGTTCAGCGCTTGCTCGCGATTGGCGTCCGGCAGCACCACGGCGTGGTTCTTCGCGCCCATCATCGATTGCACGCGTTTGCCGTGTTTGCCGGCCAGGTCGTAGACGTGCGTACCGACGGCGGTCGAACCGACGAAGGACACAGCCTTGATGTCTTTGTGCGTGCAGAGCGCGTCCACCACGTCCTTGCCGCCATGCACGACGTTAAGCACGCCCGCCGGAACGCCGGCCTCGATCGCCAGTTCCACCAGGAGCATGGTCGACATCGGGTCCTGTTCGGACGGTTTGAGCACGAAGGTGTTGCCGCAGGCGATGGCCATCGGGAACATCCACAACGGAATCATCGCCGGGAAGTTGAACGGGGTGATGCCGGCGCAGACACCGATGGGTTGACGCAGGGTGTAGGTGTCGACACCGCCGGCCACGTTCTCGGCAAATTCGCCCATCTGAAGGCTGCCGATGGAGCAGGCGTGCTCGACCACTTCCAGGCCGCGGAAAATGTCGCCTTCAGCGTCGGCGATGGTTTTGCCCTGCTCGGCACTGAGGACCACGGCAATACGCTTGGAGTGTTCGCGAATCAATGCCTGGAGCTTGAGCATGATGCGCATCCGCGCGCCGATCGGGGTCAGTTTCCAGGTCTGGAAAGCACGATGGGCGGCGCTGATGGCGGCATCGACTTCTTCGGTGGTTGCAAACGGAACCTTGGCCAGCACTTGCTGGGTCGCAGGGTTGACGATGTCGTGCCACTCGGTGGACTTCGATTCGACCCACTGGCCGTCGATCAACAGCTTGACCTTCTGCACGGTGGTTTCGTTAGGCGTGAGCGATGCGTTCATGTGGGTCTCCGGATGCTTGTTTTTATCTTGGGAGCCAAGGCGAGTAAGTCGCCTTGAGATGAGGCGTGTGCCGCGAATTGGTTGTGGAGCTGTTTTTGGAGTATAGATGTGCAAACTTCTAATAAGAACGCACATAAAAGCCGGTCCATCATGCAAAAAAACATCACCTCGCTAGGCTCGCTGAACTGGGACGACCTGAAGTTTTTCCTCGAAGTCGCCCGCACCCGCAAGGCCAGCACCGCGGCCAAGCGCCTGGCGGTGGACTACACCACCGTGTCGCGACGAATCAGTTCGCTGGAAGCTTCATTGGGGACGTTGCTGTTCGAGAAATCCCGGACCAGCGGTTTTGTCCTGACCGCAGAAGGCCAGCGATTGCTGGGTTACGCCGAGTCGATCGAAAGCACGCTGCACATGGCCTGCGAGCAGGTTTCAGGATCGGGAGTCGCGCTTTCCGGGCACGTACGCATGGGCTGCACGGAAGGGTTCGGCAGCTTTTTCATCACCCCGCAACTGAGCCATTTCGTCGACGCCTACCCGGCCATCTCCGTCGACATCCTGCCGCTGCCACACTTCATCAGCCTGTCCAAGCGCGAAGCGGACATCGTCATCGCCCTGGAGCGCCCGGAACACGGGCCATATGTCTGCTGCAAACTCTGCGACTACCGGTTGCAGCTGTACGCAACCCAGGAGTATCTCGACAAACACCCACCGATCCGCCGCCCGGCAGACCTGGGCAAGCATTCATTCATTAGTTATGTCGACGATTTGGCGTTCAGCTCGGAGCTGTTGTACCTGGCAAACGTACTGCCCGGCGCCAGCGCCAATCTGCGCAGCACCAGCGTGATCGCGCAATTCGTGGCGGCGCAGCAGGGACGCTCGCTGGCCATCCTGCCGTGCTTCCTGGCGGCGCAGGACTCACGATTACTGCCGGTGTTGCCGCAAGAGATCAACATTACGCGGCAGTTCTGGATGTACTGCCGCGAGGACCTGAGGAAGCTCAAGCGGATTACCCTGTTGTGGGATTACATCCGCGCTGTAACCGAGCAGAACCAAGGGTTGTTGATGGGGGAAAGTCGGGAAATGTTGTTCGCCGACTGAGGATTTTCAAGGAATCAGGTATCGAAATCGTCACGAGGCCAGCAGTCCTTTACCAATGCTTTGTAACAGCGGTTGATACGCAACTTGTAACACCGCTGACGACAGATCGGTACGTCCGGAGAGAGGCATGGCTACCACGTAAAATCTGACTCAAGAAACGCTATACGCAAATCCAGATGAAAGGTCATGGATTGTCATGAAGTGCTAAAGCGCTGTCGCCAAATGAAAGGCTGGAACTCCCCTCGCCTATAAACTCCTCATACGTTCTACGCGGCAAGCCCAGCTATTTACCGGCTCGCTCCATAACCGTGCTTTATGAGGCTGGAGCATGGCTGTGAGATGAACTCCTATCTTTAAGCCATATTTAAAGTGCGTCCAAGGAGAAAAATCATGAAAGACATGGTTATCAGAACGCTCGATTTCCTTTCGAGTCTGTTGGTCGTCCTGGCCCTAATTGTGGGTGCGTTTTCCACGTTTTCCGGACAGGGACCTTATGGTGTTCTGATTGGTGTAGGTATTTTCATTGGCGCCTGCTTTACGTGCGGGTTCTGGATGGCCTTGTCCAAGATCATTGAGAATCAAGAGCGAATGATAGTTATCAATAAACGCTTGCTCCAATCCATCGATAATCTCGACGAAAATTTATCCTCCTCAACGACTAAAACGCTTTCGAGCCGTTAGTTCGGAGCTGGCCCGGCGAAGTCTGCCGCAGCTGACTCGTAAGAGACATCGGGCTTGAGAGGGGAGTGGCGATCTTCTTCACGCTTTTCGTGCAAGTGAGATATAGACCCCTGCCCACAGGACATGCCTACGTTGTGCGTTACTTGAATGTACTCCAGCGAGTTTTTCTCACGCAAACTCTTCGGAGTGATGCCGTTGAGCCACCCCCCATAAAAAGGAAGACTGTATGAGAAAGACGTTGTTTTTGGTAATTGTGGCTACAGCAGTAGCACTTTCCGGAAATGTATATGCTCGTGGCAGTAGTTATGGCGGGCAATCTTCGTACAAATCTAGTTATTCCTATGGAAGTCGCTCTGATCATACCGTCAGTGGATATACGCGAAGTAATGGAACGTATGTCCAACCCTCCCATGCTACAAATCCAGACTCCACTAGAAACAACAACTACAGCACTAGAGGGAATATGAATCCGTACACCGGAAAATACGGCACTAAACCTCGTGATAGCAGGTAGTTATGGAGTTGCTTTACTGGTTTGACAATTCACAGCGAGGTTGACGATGAAAACGTTGTATGCAATGGCGCTGCTTGTATCGATGCTAAATAGCACAATTGCATCTGCAGATACGTTTGACGACTACGAATGCACGGATGACTGCTCAGGGCATCAAGCGGGGTATGACTGGGCCGAAGAAAAGGGGATTGTTGATGAGGATTCCTGTAGCACACCGTCTCAATCATTCAACGAAGGATGTCAGTCGTTCGTTCAAGGTGGCAGTGGGACTATCTCATCGGATGACGATGACGATGAATGAGCTATCTAATGGCTGCTTGGGCAGAGGGCACTACTGAAAGTAGCGCCAACTCCTATAAGACAGATAACTCGTCCAATTTTTTCAGACCAAAAACGACACTACCTGCGTAAAGTGGAGGCGCCTCCGATTTTTAATATTATTTCCCCGGACGATACTATTCCCATGGCGCAAGTTGAAGCGGATTACCCTGTTGTGGGATTACATCCGTTCGGTCACTGAGCAGAATCAGCGGCTGTTGATGGGGGAAAGTCGGGAAATGTTGTTCGCCGACTAGTCGGCGCTCACCACGATCGACACTCGGCGGTTCTCGGTGCGGCCTGTTGTGCTGTCGTTAGACGCCACCGGTTCGCTGCTGCCGAAACCGCGCAACTGGATGTTCTGTTCTTGCATGCCGACGGTGGTCAGCACCTTGCCGACACTTTTTGCCCGGCGCAGGGAAAGCTTTTCGTTATAGGCCTCTTTGCCTGACGCATCGGTGTGGCCATCGACCCGCACGCGCTCGATGCCAACACCCAGCAACGCCTTGCCAATGCGTTCGACGATTTCGGTACTGGCAGGGTTCAGGCTGTCGTCGTCACTGCCGAACAGGACTTTGCCGGACAGACCAAATGCCCAGCCTTCCTCGGTCAGTTCAAAACCTTGCTGTTTCAGCACGGCAATTTGCGCCGGCGTCAGGCCCTTTTGCGGGGCCGTCTGGCAGCCGGTCAATGCCAGCAAGGCCATGAACACAGTCATCGCGAAAAATCGCAGGGAACGCGGGGTCATCGAGAACAAGAAGTCAGCTCCTGGTTTGATCATCGGCGACAGGATGCTCCGACCCTGCCGTGTGTTGCGCGCCACGAGAGACGCGCTTGGCTTGGTACATGGCCGCGTCGGCGGCGTGGAGCAGAGTGCCCGGTGTGAGGCCATGATCCGGGTAAACGGCGATGCCGATACTGAGCGAGGTCAGCACTTGGGTGTTGCCCGGCAACGGGATCGGCAGTTCCATGCTGGCGAGAATCTTGTCGGCAATCCGTTCGGCGTCTTCGGTCTTGTGCAGCGGCGACAGCAGCACGGCAAACTCATCGCCACCCAGCCGCGCCACCAGGTCATCTTCGCGAAGTTGTGCACGCACGCGGGTCGCTACCGCCGTCAATACCGCATCACCGGCCGCATGACCGAAGTTGTCGTTGATCTGCTTGAACCGGTCGCTGTCGAGAAACAGCACCGCCACCCGCTCGTTGAGTTTGTTGGCGTTGCGCAACGCACGAATCAGGCGGCCTTCGAAAAAGGCCCGATTGGGCAATCCGGTGAGGCTGTCATGGTTGGCCTGGCGCGCCAGGGTTTCGTTCTCGTTTTGCAGGTGGGTCTGCCAGGATTCCAACTCGTCGAGCAAGGCATTGAAGTCGTTGCCCAGATTGTCCAGTTCGGCGATGGCGGCGGGCGGTACACGACGGTCGAATGCACGCTCGCTGCGGGCGGCGTGAGCAACGGCGGCGAGGCTTCGCAGCGGACCGGTAATCCCGCGAAGTTGCCGCCGCGCCAGATACAGTGCCACCCAGGCACTGATCGCCGTACACAGGACAATGCCCACCAGACCACTGAGCAGAAAGCGCATCAGACTGTAGCCATGCCCTATGAGCTGGATGCTGCCGATTTCGCGGCCTTGATGAACAATCGGCATACCGATGGGCTTTTCCAGAATGATCTTGCCAATCTGTGATTCGAGGTCGGAGAGCAATCCGCTTTCCGAACGCTGCCAGCGCGCCAGCAACTGCCCTTTTGCGTCAAGCACCTGGGCATCGGCGACTTCCTCGGTGGATGCGATCATCGCCAGCGCTTCCGTCGCGGCGGCTTTGTCGTTGAACACCACGGCGGCTTCAACGGTGTAATTGATCGAACGCGCAATGAGGTGCAGGTTGTGGTCGGCATAGACCCGCAACGCCAAGACGCCCAGCAGGGTCAGCGACACACTGGCCATGGCCACGCCGACCAGCGCTACGACCAGATGCCCGCGACCGATGACCGAACGCAAGGTTGGGCGAGTATCGGGTTTGAACAGGCTCATGGTGCTACCGACTTGCGGCGCGACAGCTGCAACACACTGGGGTGAATGCGCACGCCACTGCGGGCGACGGAGTCGAGATTGACCTCGAAGGACACTTGATCATCGCTGACCCGCATGCAAAACAGACTGCCGACGGTGCATTGATCGTCACTTTCGCTGATGCTCAGCACCGGATGCCCGATCAACGAGGCGAACAGCCGAGTGCGCTCATCAGCGATCAGTTTGCCGATGTACACCGCATCGCACTCCCCGACAATCGACGGATTGTCGGCCAGCAGGCGTTGCACGGTGACGGATCGGCCAGTGGCCTGGGTCGTGCCTTTGACCAGATCGTCGGTGTATTCAGTGGGGCCGACCACGCACAAACGCAGTTGCGCAGGTTCGACGGGCCAGCGGGCGTAACTGAGAATGCCGAGCACCACTTGAGTGACCGATTGGGCACGCTGGTCAGCCATGCTCGCCGGCGTTTGCGACTGCGCAAAAACGGCGCCGGACAGCCAGCAGAGTAGGCCAGCGAGCAACACTTGCTTGCCGCCAATGACGCGTCCTGTCGTCCAGGCAGCCACCTTCATGCAGTGATTCTCTTCGATCATAGCGAAATAATGTCGCACGATAGCATAGCGATGAAACACCCGCGAGGCCGCGTACTACGGTGCTTTGGACGGTTTTTTGGCGCCGGGAACTCGCGCCTCAATCGCTCGGTGTACCCCCTTCTTCCAGCTCCAGCATCAACCCGCTCAAGCGCTTGACCTTGCGTCGAACAGCCTCTTCAAATACGCCGGCGCGAGGCTCGATCAAGGTGAACCAGTGCTTGGCCCGGGTAATCCCGGTGTAGATCAGCTCCTTGGTGAGCACCGGGTTCAGGGCGTCCGGCAGAATCAGCGCAGTGTGGGCAAATTCCGAGCCCTGGGATTTGTGCACGGTCATGGCGTAGACAGTTTCGACATCATTGAGCCGGCTCGGCAGAACAAACCGCACGCCGCCCTGACCATCATTTCGCGGAAACGCTACACGCAGAACCTGTTTCCCCGCCTCAGGCCCGTCACGCTCCGGCAGTTTGAGGGCGATGCCGATGTCACCGTTCATCAACCCCAAGCCATAGTCATTACGGGTCATCAACACCGGTCGCCCTTCGTACCACTGCTGATCACTGTCGATCAGCCCGGCCTTGAGCAACGCGGCGGTCACTCGCTGATTCAAACCTTCCACGCCCCATGGGCCTTTGCGCACGGCACACAGCAACTGGAATGCATCGAAGGCTTGCAACACCTCACGCGCCCACTCGGTCCAGCGCGGATCGTCGAGCGTGCTGTCGAGCGCTGGCCGCTGATTGAGAAGAAGGCTCAAGTAGTGGCGATAACCTTGTGGTCCGTCGCCATGTCCTTCGAGCAACAAACGCTCCAACGCCCGATCGTGCTCCCCTTTGAGCGAGAGGGAAAACACGTCGTCGTGGCTTCGAGCCGCCAGTAATGTGCGGGCTTGTTCGGGTTGTTGCTGATTGACCCAGCGCGCCAGTTGCCCAATGCCGCTGCCCTCGCCGAACCGGCGCGAGTGGCGCAGCATCACGACTTGCTGGGCCAATGGATGAGTGCCTTGGGTGTCGGCCTGCAAACCACTGGTGTCCAGGTTTTCGCCACTGACCGCTTCCAGCCATTGGCGTGTCTGCGGGCTGTACCAACCGGCCTCGGCATCCCGGCACAAATCGCCCAGCACCGCACCGGCCTCCACCGATGCCAGTTGATCCTTGTCCCCCAACAACACCAGCCGCGCGTGAGCCGGCATCGCATCCAGCAGGTTGGCCATCATTTCCAGGTCGATCATCGACGCTTCGTCCACCACCAGCACATCCAGAGGCAAGCGATTACCGGCATGGTGGCGGAAGTGTCGCGTGCCGGGTCGACTGCCCAGCAAACGGTGCACCGTGGTGACCTCAGACGGGATCTGGCCGCGAACCGATTCGACGACTTCCAGGGTACGAACCTGTTGGCTGATGGACTCCGTCAGTCGGGCCGCCGCTTTGCCGGTGGGTGCCGCCAGGCGGATGCGCAGCGGTTTGCCAGCCTCCACGGCGGGCGCCTGGAGCAACGCCAGCAAACGCACCACGGTGGTGGTCTTGCCGGTTCCCGGGCCGCCGGTGACGATACTGAACGCACTGCGCGTCGCCAGGGCGCAAGCGAGTTTCTGCCAGTCGATCACGTCACCGGTTTTGGCTGAGCCGAACAAACCGGTCAGGTGCAGGGGCAAATCATTCGGCGTTGTTTCCTGTTCAGCCAGGCGCAGGCGCAGGGCATCGTCGATGCGTCGTTCGTAAGTCCAGTAGCGGCGCAGGTACAGACGCTTGCCCGATAAAACCAAGGGCCGCGATTGCGCCGCTTCACGACTGTCAGCCGCCAGGGCCACCAGCGGGCTGGAGGCCAGAACCTTGCACCAATGGGCACCGTCCAGCGCTTCAAGCAATTGCGACGGCAACACCATCGCGCCACCGTGTAGATCACCTTCAGGGGGCAGCGACAGGGCGAAATCCGGTTCTTTCAATGTTTCGAACACATCCAGGCACACATGACCGTGGCCCAGTTGGTGACTGGTCAGGGCGGCAGCGAGCAGCACCAATGGATCATCGTCGGGAGCGAGTTCATGAAGGAAGGCGACGAAGGCCTTGTCCAACGCTCGCAACCAGCCCCGTTCAACCCAGCGCGTCAGCAACAGCAACAGGTCATCGGCACGACTCAACGGTGCCAGGTCCGCCAGGCTTTCGGCCGCCAAGGGCGTGGGCAGCAAATCGGCGAAGGTACGGGTCATAGCAGTACTCCCTGTTCCCAGGCGGGTTCGGCGGCCTTGGGTTCTGGCTTGCCCTGGAACATTCGGTCCAGTTGCTCGATCAGTGCTTTGGGTGGACGGGCGAAATACACGCCTTGGCTGGCGGCACGCGTGCCACGCAAGAACAGATAGAGCGCCCCGCCAACATGCCGATCGTAGTCATAGTCGACAAGACGTGCCTTGAGTTGCCGGTGCAAGGCCAACAGGTACAACACGTATTGCAGGTCATAGCGGTTATCGAGAATCGACTGCTCCATGGCCTGTTCGGTATAGGCCGCGTCATCAACGCCCAGCCAGTTGGATTTGTAGTCGGCGACGTAGTAGCGCCCCTCGTGCTCGAAGGTGAGGTCGATAAAGCCCTTGAACATGCCGTTGAGCGTGACCGGTTCGGCAGCCACTCGGGCGACGCCGTTGTGGGTGTGCTGACGCACCAACTCATCCAGTTTGAGCACGTCGACTTTATGGCTGGCGAACCAGAACTCCATCTCGACGCGGTACTGGGTCAATTGCTCGAAGATGACCGGTGCCTGCCCGTCGCCGAGGTGCAGCGGGGACTTGAGCAAATGTTGCAGCCAATCGCTCAGCGTGGTGATCCAGCCTTCCCAGCCACGGCGGTTGCAACGGCGGGCAATGGCGTCTTCGACGGCTTGCGGGGCAGCGGCAAAACCTTCGTCACCGGCCCATTCCAGCAAGCCATGGAGAAAGGTGCCGGGATTCGGGCCACGGGGGAATCGGTGGATATCACCGCCACCGGCCATCACTTCTCGTGGTGCTTGCGGATCGAGGCGTTCGTCGTCGAAGAGCTTTTGCGCCTGCGGGCTCTCCGGGGCTTCGTCACTGCCCACACTCAAACTGTCGCCAATGCGCAAGGCACTGTAGGAGGCAATCCACCAGTTTTCACTGGCCTTGCGTTTGGGGATGCGCAGTGCGAGCAACGTCGCCTGGTTCTGCGGCGGATCGAAGAGCCCATCTGTGGCGTCGGGCATTTCAGCGTAAATCAGCGCCGGGCAATCCTGTTGCACGTCTTCCAGCCAGCGCTTCAAGCCTGCCGACTCGGCTAAAGGCAACCCACCTCCCAACAAGTAACCCAACGCTGACAAGTGCAGCACCGAGCTGTTGTTGTTGCCGCGTTTGAGATCCGCCACGCCGAGCCAGCACGCGTGTTGCGCGCGGGTCAGGGCGACATAAAGCAATCGCAGGTCCTCGGCCAGACGCTCGTCATCGGCCAGGGCAATCAATTCGGCTGTCGGCTTCAACGTCACTTGAGCCTTGCCGTCTGCGTCGTGGTAATGCAGCGGCAAACGGCTGCCATCCACCGGTTTCGCCGAACAAATGAAGGGCAGAAACACCAAGGGATACTCAAGGCCCTTGGACTTGTGGATGGTCACGACCTTGACCAATTGCTCGTCGCTCTCCAGTCGCAGGATTTGCTCTTCACCGGCCTGGCCGGACAACGCCAGATGCTCGGACAAATGACGAATCAGCGCTTGCTCGCCATCGAGCTCGGCCGCTGCCTGCTGCAGCAATTCGAACAGGTGCAGCAGGTTGGTCAGTACTCGCTCCCCGTCGCTGCGCGCGATCAATGCCTGGGGTAACTGGAAGTCATGCAGCAGGCGTCGCAGCATCGGCAGCACACCTTGCTTGCGCCAGAGTTCGCGATACCCACGAAACTGCATGACCCGGGCTTCCCAGGCCAGTTCGTCCTGATTCAATCGCTCCAGTTCGGCCAGCGACAGATCCAGCGTGATGCAGGCCAGCGCGGCTCGCAGTGGCCGCTCGGCATCGGGCTCCGCACAGGCCTTGAGCCAGGTCAGCACATCGTGAGCTTCTTGTGCGGCGAATACCGAGTCCTTGTCCGACAGATAGACGCTGCGCACACCGCGCGCCGACAGTTCGCCGCGCACCGCTTGAGCTTCCTTGCCATCGCGCACGAGGATTGCGATGTCCGCTGGCAGCAGGCCTCTGAAGTCCTTGCCATCCTCGGTGAAACCCGCTCGCCCTTGTTGTCCTGCGTTGAGCAATGCAGTGATTTCACTGGCGCACGCAGCGGCCAGTTTCTGCCGGTACACAGCACCCGACAGAGGCTGATCTGCGGATAGATGCCAGATGTTCAGGGCCGGGACCACCTGGCCTTCCACGTGCAGAACCTCGTCGCGCCCCTGGGATTGAACGGGCTGGAACGGCACAGGATTTTCGCCGTTTTTTTCCCGAAACAGAAACGCGCCGCGCCCCAGTTCACGAGACTCGGCACGCTCGAACACATGGTTCACCGCGCTGACCATGCCATGGCTGGAGCGGAAGTTGGTGCCCAGTGTATGCAGTCGACCGGTGGTGGCCTGACGGGCGCGCAGGTAGGTGTAGATGTCGGCGCCACGGAACGCATAGATCGCCTGCTTCGGATCGCCGATCAGGAACAGACCACTCTCTGGATTGTTGTCTTCGATGCGATAGATGCTTTCGAAGATCCGGTATTGCACCGGGTCGGTGTCCTGAAACTCGTCGATCAATGCGACAGGGAACTGCTCGCGAATCAAGGTTGCCAGGCGCTCGCCGCCCTCGGACTGCAAGGCCGCATCCAGGCGCAGCAGCATGTCATCGAAACCCATCTCTGCGCGGCGACGCTTTTCTTCCTCGAAACGTGCTCCGACCCAGTGAGCGGCATGCTGCAAAACGGCAGCATCGGGGGTTGGCAGTTCGTCAAGGCTGGCCTTGAGGCCGGCCATCGCGTCCAATCCTGGATGGCGAGGCGCTTCGCCCTTCCAGGCTTCGTCCATGCCATCAGGTGTCAGGCGAGTGAAGCCGGTGCTGATATCCAGTTGCTCAAGGGATTCATCTTCGGCCCAGGCTTTGATTTTTTCGAACCAGGGTTCGAAATAGCGCGCCTGCATCTTTCGACCGTCGACGCTCTTGCTCGCCACGCCCTGGTGACAAATGACAAGCAGCTCGTCCGCCCATTGGCACCAAGGCTTCTTGAGTTCGAGCAAGGCGACTCGCCGCTCCTGCAAGCATTCGCTGATCAGCTCGGCAGGCTCTTTATCTTCAACTCGGTCACGCTCACTGGCAAACAACCCTCGCACCCGCGGCAGCAACGCCGCCGGACCGCCCCAATTGCTACGCACCCAATTCAACGCATCGCCTTGCATCGGGTAACAGAACAAGCGCCAGTAATCGCGCAGGACTTCGCCCAGCAAATCGCTGTGATCGGTTTCCAGGGTCTGGGTAAACAGGCTGCCGCTGTCGAACGCATGTTCGCGCAGCATGCGCTGACACCAGCTGTGAATGGTCGAGACGGCAGCCTCATCCATCCATTGCGCGGCGATGTCCAGACGGTTTGCGCAGCCGGACCATTGTTCGGGCAGGTACTGCTCACGCAAATCAGAAATGAGGCTATCCGGCGCCTTCGTCTCATCGCGGAAAAACCGCGCGGCCTCGGCCAGGCGAGTGCGGATACGTTCACGCAACTCTTTGGTGGCGGCATCAGTGAATGTCACAACAAGGATTTGCGGCGGTAACAATTCACGCCCGAAACCGCTCGCCTCACCACCGTGGCCAAGGACGAGGCGCAGATAAAGCGCGGAAATGGTGAAGGTCTTGCCGGTCCCGGCGCTGGCTTCGATCAGTTGGCTGCCGCGCAGTGGGAATGCCAGGGCCAATGGTGTTTTTGTGGTCATCAACGAGCCTCCTCGCTGGTCAATGAACGCCAGGGGGCTTCAAGCATCGGTTTGTACAAGGCGTTGCACCAGTCGGGGAACGTTTCGTCAGCAATCAGCGCATCGAAGTCAGCAAACTGCCGGGGGAGTGCAGGGGTTTCACGGCGTTCACCGTCAGTGGTCTGGCCATCGCCTTCATAGGCTTTACGTGCAGCGGCGTCGGCTTTCAGCGGATCGGTCTGGCCAAGCCAGGCGAAAGCTGTTTTGACTGCAATTGGCAGTGGCTGACGCATACCCGCACGCCAGGCTTGCAGGAGGTGTCCCAGCGTTTGAAGTGCTGCGCCCTTCTCCAGCGGTTCCAGCAGCAGGCTGTCGTCGCTGGCGACCAGTGCGGTAGATATCGGTATGCCGCTGGCGCAGGCCACCAGATGATTGACCCAAGGCCGCGTCAAGCGGTGCCATTTACGGTTCTTGACTGAGCCAATGCTGTTGGGGATGGTCGTGACCGAGAGCAATCCGCCGTCTGCTCGTTGATGCAGACCACTGAGCCAACCTTCCAGACGCAGTCCTTCCAACTCAAGCGCCACCGGCAGAGCACTGGCAAGCGGTGTCGGCCATAGCGCCAGGAGCTGTTGATAGCGTTGCAGCAGATTCGGCAGCGGTTCGATCAATTCACGCTGCAGACATTCGCCGAAACCAGCCATGGGCAGTAGTCCGCTGTTTTGCAAGCGTTTTGCCTGATCTTCAAGTGCCTGATCGGCTTGATCAATTTTCCCTAAAGCAGCAGCCAGCAAGCTGTCGCTGAGGCTATAGCGTTGCAGCGCATCGAGAACGAAGGGTTCTTCATCGGCCAAGGGCACTTCAGCCGCCTCGAAGAACACCTTGAGCCGCTGGCTGAAAAAATGTCGCACGGGATTGCGCAGGAAATCCTGCAATTGACCAAGGCTGAGTGGCTCCTCCTGCGCGTAGGCCTCCAACACTTCGGCACCGGCCGTTTGGTCAGTGACCTGATGAAGAACTTGCCACTCATTGGCGTAGCTGAACAGCGCGTCACCTTCATGAAAGTAGCGAGCGCTGAAGGGTTGCAAAGGGTGCTCCTGAGTCATGGCCTTCAGCAGGTTCTCGCCTTCATTGCGCAGTCGCCAGCCGCTGGCGAGATGGTCACGTAACTGGCCAATCAGGACTGAGGCCGGGCGCTCACTGTTGTCGCGAATGCTGCGGCCAACCCAGCTGATGTAGAGCTGATCGCGCGCCGACAGCAGCGCCTCCAGCAGAAGATAGCGGTCATCTTCGCGGCGGGATCGATCGCCAGGGCGGTAATCACTGCCCATGAGATCGAAATCCAGCGGCGGTTGCGCGCGGGGATAGTCCCCGTCATTCATGCCAAGCAGACAAACCCGTTTGAACGGGATCGCACGCATGGGCATCAAGGTACAGAAGTTGACGGCACCCGCCAGAAAACGCTGAGACAGACGGCCCTGATCCAGTCCCGCCAGCCAGGCTTCGCGAACGACGGTTAACGGCAATTCGTCGTGTAAACCTACGGAATCGCAGGTGTCGAGCCAGGTTTCACGCAGTTCTTCGAGCTGGGCCAGCAAGTAGTCGTCGTGCTCATTGCTTGCCTGGAAGAACAGCTGCACCAGTGCTTGCAAGCGCACGCCCCACTCTTTGGGCGGTGCAGGTTGAGCCAGTTCCTGGTGGGCGATTTCCAGCGCATCCAGCAGCGCCACCAACGGCCCAATGAGTGCGGCATCCAGGCCGCCAATTTCGTCATAAGGCTCGATGCCTTCGCATGCATTGGCGTTGCCCACGGCATAACCCAGCAGCATCCGGCGCAGGCCGAATCGCCAACTGTTTTGCTCCAGCGCTTCAGGCAATCCCAAACCCGCACGCTGTTCGGCATTCATTCCCCAGCGGATGCCAGCCCCTTCGATCCAGCGATGCAGCGTTGGCAGGTCACGCTCCACGACGCCAAAGCGGGCACGTAGCGCTGGAACGTCCAGCAAGTCGAGGATCTCGCTGACAGGGAAACGGCTATCGGGGAGCTTGAGCAGGTGTTCGACAGCAATCAGCAGCGGATCGCGGCCACGCTGGCCTTGGTCCGCGAGCGTGAACGGAATGAAGCGTGGATCCTGTCGGTCAAGTTGACCGAACACTGCTCGAATATGCGGTGCGTAACTGTCGATGTCCGGGACCATCACGATGATGTCGCGGGGCCTTAAGTCAGGGTCAGCGCTGAAGCGTGCCAGCAACTGATCATGGAGAATTTCTACTTCACGTTGAGCACTGTGTGCGATGTGAAAACGGATTGATTCGTCCTGCTCCAGATCGACGGCTGGCCAACACGCGCGCGTTTCGTTCAGGGGACGTAGTTCGAGAATATCGTCCTGCAATTGGTTGAGCATGTTCTGTGGCTGATTGTCGCTGAACAGGTCGATGCGCCCATCACGAAATGCCGAACTATAGCTATTGGGGTCGTCGTAACTGTCGAGAAGATTGATGTAGTCGCGCCCCTGTTTACCCCAGGCAGCCAACAGCGGATGGGCATGCTGGTGGAGCGTTTGCGGGTCGAGCACAACCGGCATTCCGCTCTTGCGGGCCTGGCGTTTGTATTGATGCCGCAGCAGGTCTTTATCGGCGACGATGTCGGCCCAATGGTGACGACATGGGTTATGTACGCACAGCAGAACCTGACTGAAACGGGCCAGCCCGGCGAGCGCTTCGAGGGCTTGAGCCGGTAGAGAGGAAATCCCGAAAACGATCACCCGCGAAGGCAATCCGCTGGGTGCGACGTCCAGGCTGTTGATGCGTTCGATAAACCGCTGATGAACACCGGCTCGGCTTTGCGCCATGCCTTCCTCACCCACATCCAGCAATAGCGCACGCCATAATTCCGCTTGCCAGCAGTTCGCCGGGGCCAGGGGTTTGGCTTCGCCTCTGCCGTTGCGTAGTTGGTGACGGCCTTCTGCCCAGTCTTCGAGCCAGTCGGCTCGATAGACCTGGTATTGGTCAAACAGATCCGCCAGTCGTTCAGACAACTGGTAGCGCTTGCGCAGATCAGTGTCGTGGGTCAGGAAGCGCTGCAGCGGCTCGAAGTGCGGTTGGTTGATCAGTTGCGGAAGTAGCCGCATCAGACGCCAGGTCAGTGGGGCTTTATCGAGCAACGATTTGACCGGGATTTCATCCCGTCCGAGGACCATGCGATAGAGTTGCCACATGAAGCTGCCGGGTAACTGCACGTCGATGGCGGCTGCAATACCACAGCCGCCCAGGTCATCCTCTTCCGGGTCTTCGGCCAGTGCCAACTTAAGCCATTGCGCAATGCCATTGCTCTGCACCAGGGCAATTTCATTTTCCAAGGGAGCCAGCGGATATCGCCGCATGACGCTGATCACCAGGCTGCGCAGTTCATTCAGGCTGTTGCTTTGAACCACCATAAAAGCAGCATTGAGGGACGTGGCGTCCGGCATAAAGGCTTCCTTGGGAAAATACAAACGCTAGGACCGAACCTTAGCATTGTCGGGAGACGGTGACAGCCGGGAGCTGTCCGGTAATGCTGTACGAACTTTCCTGCGGGCAAAACAAAACCCCAACTGCTTTCGCAATTGGGGTTTCGGAATTTAATCTTGACGATGACCTACTCTCACATGGGGAAACCCCACACTACCATCGG
>NZ_QGGS01000023.1:0-111077 GCF_003148705.1 Pseudomonas sp. OV226
ATGGCATTGATGCTGTCGGTGCCCGTGAGGGTGAGGTTTTCCAGGTTGGCGCCCAGGGTGTAGGTCACCGAGGAGCGGACGGTGTCGATCTCGCCAGCCAGGGTGCTGGTTTCGCTGATGACATCGCCGAGGTTGTCGACGATGTAGGTGTCGTTGCCGGTGCCCCCGGCCATGAAGTCGGCTCCGGCCCCGCCGTCCAGGAGGTTGTTGCCGGCGTTGCCGGTGATGCGGTTGCTGAGCGAGTTGCCGGTCCCGTTGAGATTGGCAACGCCTACCAGGTTGAGGTACTCAAGGTTGGCACCCAGGGTGTAATCGATCCAGGCGTTGACGTTATCGATTTCCGAAACCGAGGTGCCGCGTTCGATCACGACGTCGCCGATGTTGTCGACGATATAGGTGTCATTGCCGGCCCCGCCGTCCATGGTGTCCGCTCCGGCCATGCCGTTGAGCAAGTTATCCAGAGCGTTACCAATCAGGGTGTCGTCAAATGCTGAGCCAATTGCATTTTCGATTTTCGTGCCATAGGCAATGGCCAGGCCTTCGTTGAACGAAGTCAGGGTATCAAAGTTGAGGAATGCCTTGCCGATCTGGCTGAACTCACCTTCATTGAGATTGATTCGTACAGCCGAGGCCTGATTGCTGCCATCAATGGCATCGACGCCACCTGAATCCCAGATGGTTTCAAAAACGGACTGATTGGGAGCCCAATTGTAGACGTTGTTACCAATCTGCCACTGGGTGTTGGCGCCATACAATTTCTGGATGGCGAGAATGTCCAGTAACATCGGGGTGGTCGGTTGATACGAGTACGAGTCGTTGTAACTCATAACGGTATAACGGACATCATCAAGGGCTGGGGTAAGGATCGTATTGTTATCGTCGCTGGCTTCAAACGGGTGCTTGAGCCCCAGGGCATGGCCGATTTCATGCACAAAGGTCAGATAGTCGAACGAGCCTTTCACTGGGGACGGGTTATCTGTACTCGGACCAATCCATACATCCCCCGCAGCGGCCGTTCGGTCCGGGAAGTAAGCCCAGGCGGCAAACTTGGGGTCCATGCCCATGTAACCGCCGAATCGCAAATCACCGACGTTCCAGATGCTTTCCGGCACTAGCGTGAACTGAATGTTGGCGACTGCACTCCACATGGAAAGCGCACTGGTTACCGCGACCTGTTGGGCCGACGTCAGCGTGAATCCGTTGAGGTATTCATTGTGAGGACTGTAGTCGCGGGCAAAATAAGAATTCGTGGTGATAAAGCTGTACGTCAGCAAGGTCGGTGCCCCTGCTTTGTAAAACGGGGAGGCGCCCAGCCAGTAGTCACCTTCCAATAAGCTGTCGAGAGGCTTGTTGCCGGTCAACATTGTCCAGGTGGAGTAAGCGTAATCGGTCGGAGAAGGCATGCTGATTTCCTGAGTGCGCTGCGGTCCTTCCTGAATGCGACCGCTACAAAAAAACAATTTTGCACCACAAATGATGCGTTTGACATCATCTAGCCACTACTTTTATTTTGCTGACGTCAAGTAATTGGCCTGGCGAACTGTATCGGCGAGTGGCGTAGAATCCTGAAGCACCGTGACTGCCTACTGTCTGATACAGGCCATCGAGTTCCCATGACCGTTACAACCCCTGCACTAATTCGCGAAACCTTCCCCGTCGGCCCTTTGCAGTGCAACTGCACGATCATCGGCGACCCGATCAGCAAAAAAGCGATCGTGGTCGACCCGGGTGGCAACCATGAACTGATCCTGGCGCGCCTCGACGCACTGGGCTTGAAGGTGGTCAGTATCATCCACACCCACGCGCACCTTGATCATTTCCTGGCCTCCGGTCAGTTGAAGGAGAAAACCGGCGCCACCCTGCACCTGCATAAAGAAGATCAATTCCTCTGGGACAACCTGGAGATGCAGTGTCAGATGTTTGGTGTGCCTTACACACCGGTGCCATCGCCGGACCGATGGTTGGCCGATGATGAAGAACTGGCCTGCGGGTGTGGCGTGGCGTTGCACACGCCGGGTCATACGCCAGGCTCCATGAGTTTCTGGTTTTCGGAGGCCAAGCTGCTGATTGCCGGTGACACGTTGTTCCGTCGCGGAGTCGGGCGCACGGATTTGTGGGGAGGCGATCAGGCGACCATCGTGCGGTCGATCAAGCAGCGGCTGTATACCCTCGACGAAGACGCGACGGTGGTGACCGGCCATGGTCCGGACACGCGCTTGGGTGATGAAATGCGCGAAAATCCGTTTGTGCGGGCCTGATTTGTAACACAGGGAATTTTTGACCGGTGAGGCGATCCAACGCCCGCAAAGGTCCAATGCTTAAGTCCGTTGCACCACAGAATGCAAAAAAGTAGGAGCTCTTAATGTTCACCACGCGTCGTTTGATTATTGTCGCTACCGCAGTGGCCTTGCTGTCCGGCTGCGCCTCGCCCAACCCTTACAATGGTCAAAGCCAGGGTCAGGCCGATAGCGGTTCCCAAGGCATGAGCAAAACCGCCAAGTACGGCGGTCTCGGTGCCTTGGCCGGCGCTTTGGCGGGTGCCGCCATCAACCACGATAACCGTGGCAAGGGCGCGTTGATCGGCGCAGCAGTGGTGGGTGCTTCCGCCGCCGGTTATGGCTACTACGCCGACCAGCAAGAGAAGAAGCTGCGTGCCAGCATGGCCAACACCGGGGTTGAAGTGCAGCGCCAGGGGGACCAGATCAAACTGATCATGCCGGGTAACATCACGTTCGCGACCGATTCGGCGAACATTGCCCCAAGCTTCTATCAGCCGTTGAACAACCTGGCGGGCTCGCTCAAAGAGTTCAACCAGAACCAGATCGAGATTGTCGGCTACACCGACAGCACCGGTGCACGTCAGCACAACATGGACCTGTCCCAGCGTCGTGCCCAGAGCGTGGCGACCTACCTGACTTCGCAAGGTGTGAGCGGTGCCAACCTCTCGGCTCGCGGTGCCGGCCCGGATAGCCCGATTGCCAGTAACAGTGATGTCAACGGTCGGGCACAGAACCGTCGCGTTGAAGTCAACTTGAAGGCGATCCCGGGTCAGCAGTATGGTGCCGTGCAATAAGCGCAATCCCTTTACCAACCTGACTGAACCCCAGGCGTAAAAAAGCCCGCCCGATCCTCAACAGATCGGGCGGGCTTTTTTGTGTCGCGCGAAGCCTGATTACTTCTTCAGGCCGTAATGCTCATCGAGCATGCCCGGCGCGTTCGGGGTCTTGGGTGCGTAGTCGCGAGGCGGCTCCTGATTGCGCGGTGGCGTCAGACGCTCGCGTGGGGCCGTCGTCGCATCGGCGTGCAGGGCGGCCAGCAAGCGTTGGCGAGTCTGCTCGTCCAGGGCCAGGCGGTTGGCACCCTCGGCGAGATGATCCTGAACTTCCTGATAGCTCGCAGTCAGTTTTTTGACCAGGTTTGCAGTGCTGTTGAAGTGGGTGACCACCTCGTTCTGATAACTGTCGAAACGTTCCTGAATGTCATCCAGCTGACGTTGCGTGCTGCTGGGCGCGGCATTCGGCACCAGGCGAGCGATCAGGAATCCAATGGCGACACCCACAACCAGGGCAAGAGTCGGTAACAACCAAACTAAGAGCGAGTGTTCCACGAGTCCTTCCTCTATAAACGGCTTTGCTTTACGTTAACGGCTCGAACCTGCGCTGTATACCGCGATTCACTCGCAATAGATTGGCACAGACAATTTGCTAGACGAGTCGACCCGATTCGAGGTCACGGAGTTCCTTCCTTGCTTATGCGCGAAACCCCTGTAGTGATTGATGGCCCGGTGGGTCAACTGGAAGCGTTGTATCTTGATAACGAGCAGCCGCGCGGCATTGCGCTGATCTGCCACCCGAACCCGGTGCAGGGCGGCACCATGCTCAACAAAGTAGTCTCGACCCTGCAGCGCACCGCGCGCGACGCCGGTTTGATTACCTTGCGATTCAATTACCGTGGCGTCGGCGCCAGTGAAGGCACGCACGACATGGGCACCGGCGAGGTCGACGACGCTCAGGCAGCCGCAGAATGGCTGCGGGCCAAGCGCCCTGACTTGCCACTGACCCTGTTCGGTTTTTCCTTCGGCGGTTTTGTTGCCGCAAGTCTCGGCGGGCGCCTGGAAGCGCAGGGGGAGCAGATCAAGCACCTGTTCATGGTTGCGCCGGCGGTGATGCGCCTGGGCGATCAGGATCAACTGCCGCAACACGGCGAGCTGACCCTGATCCAGCCGGAAACCGACGAAGTGATCGACCCGCAAGCCGTCTACGACTGGTCCGAGAAACTCGATCGCCCCCATGAGCTGCTGAAAGTGGCAGAATGCGGACACTTTTTTCATGGCAAGCTGACCGATCTCAAGGATCTGATCCTGCCGCGTCTTTCGAATTGATTGCAGTCTGACAAGCGATTACCCATGACGACTCGTACCCGTATCCTCACCGGCATCACCACTACCGGCACGCCACACTTGGGCAACTACGCCGGCGCCATCCGCCCGGCGATTGTCGCCAGCCGTGACAGCAATGCCGATTCGTTCTACTTCCTGGCCGACTACCACGCCCTGATCAAATGCGATGACCCGCTGCGTATCCAGCGCTCGCGTCTGGAAATCGCCGCGACCTGGCTGGCCGGTGGCCTGGATGTGGATCGCGTGACGTTCTACCGCCAGTCCGACATCCCGGAAATCCCCGAGCTGACCTGGCTGCTGACCTGCGTCGCCGCCAAGGGCCTGCTCAACCGTGCCCACGCCTACAAGGCCTCGGTGGACAAGAACGTCGAGACCGGCGAAGACCCGGACGCCGGCATCACCATGGGCTTGTACAGCTACCCGGTGCTGATGGCCGCGGACATTCTGATGTTCAACGCACACAAGGTGCCGGTCGGTCGCGACCAGATCCAGCACGTGGAAATGGCCCGCGACATCGGCCAGCGCTTCAACCATCTGTTCGGTCAGGGCAAGGAATTCTTCACCATGCCTGAGGCATTGATCGAAGAAAGCGTTGCCACGCTGCCAGGCCTCGACGGTCGCAAGATGTCGAAGAGCTACGACAACACTATTCCGTTGTTCAGCAGCGCCAAAGAGATGAAGGACGCGATTTCGCGGATCGTTACCGACTCCCGCGCACCGGGTGAAGCCAAGGACCCGGACAACTCGCACCTGTTCACACTGTTCCAGGCGTTTGCTACGCCAGATCAGTCTGATGAGTTCCGCAGCGAACTGTTGCAGGGCCTGGGTTGGGGCGAGGCGAAGAATCGTTTGTTCCAACTGCTCGACAGCGAACTGGGCGAGTCCCGCGAGCGTTATCACCAGTTGATCGAACGCCCGGCGGACCTCGAAGACATGCTGCAAGTGGGCGCCAAAAAGGCCCGTGCAGTCGCGACGCCGTTCCTCCACGAACTGCGTGAAGCGGTCGGCCTGCGTTCTTTCGTGGCTCAGACGCAAGTCGCCGCCACCACCAAGAAGAAAGCCGCGAAGGCTGCGCGATTCGTCAGCTTCCGCGAAGACGACGGCAGCTTCCGCTTCCGTCTGCTGGCGGCCGATGGCGAGCAACTGTTGTTGTCGCGTAACTTCGCCGATGGCAAAACCGCAGGCCAAGTGACCAAGCAACTGCAAGCAGGCCAGCCTCTGGACGTGCGCAACGAAGACCTGAGCTTCAGCGTCTGGCTGGAAGGCGAGTGCGTGGCAGACAGCCCGGCGTTCGCCGACAGCTCGGCCCGCGACATCGCCATCGACGCCCTGCGCGTCGCGCTGACGCCGGTTCAGGAATAAATCAGCGGCTCGGCTCGACCAAGGGCCGATTGCCATTCCCACGGGCCATCGCTACAGTGACGGCCCGTTTTTGTTGCCTTGCTAACGAATTATGACGCCCCTAGAACGATATCAAGCTGATCTGAAGCGCCCGGAATTCTTCCATGACGCCGCGCAGGAAACGGCCGTGCGCCATTTGCAGCGCCTGTACGACGATCTGGTCGCGGCCTCGCAGAATAAACCGGGCCTGCTCGGCAAACTGTTTGGCAAAAAAGAGCAGGCGCCGGTCCGGGGCCTGTACTTCTGGGGCGGCGTGGGTCGCGGCAAGACTTACCTGGTCGACACCTTCTTCGAAGCGCTGCCGTTCAAGGAAAAGACCCGTACTCACTTCCACCGCTTCATGAAGCGTGTGCACGAAGAGATGAAGACCCTCGGCGGCGAAAAGAACCCGCTGACCATCATCGCGAAGCGTTTCTCCGACGAGTCGCGAGTGATCTGCTTCGATGAATTCTTCGTTTCCGACATCACCGACGCCATGATTCTCGGCACCTTGATGGAAGAACTGTTCAAGAACGGCGTGACCCTGGTCGCGACTTCGAACATCGTGCCGGACGGTCTGTACAAGGACGGTCTGCAACGTGCGCGCTTCCTGCCGGCCATCGCGCTGATCAAGCAGAACACCGACATCGTCAACGTCGACAGCGGCGTCGACTACCGTCTGCGTCACCTCGAACAAGCGGAGCTGTTCCACTTTCCGCTGGATGAAGCCGCTCAGGAAAGCCTGCGCAAGAGCTTCCGTGCGCTGACGCCGGAGTGCACGGCAGCGGTCGAGAACGACGTGCTGATGATCGAGAATCGCGCTATCCGTGCCGTGCGCACCTGCGATGACGTGGCCTGGTTCGACTTCCGTGAACTGTGCGATGGCCCGCGTAGCCAGAACGATTACATCGAATTGGGCAAGATTTTCCACGCCGTATTGCTCAGCAATGTCGAGCAGATGAGTGTCACCACTGATGATATCGCCCGTCGCTTTATCAACATGGTCGACGAGTTCTACGACCGTAACGTCAAACTGATCATTTCTGCCGAAGTCGAGCTTAAAGACCTCTACACCGGCGGCCGCTTGAACTTCGAGTTCCAGCGCACGCTCAGCCGTCTGCTGGAAATGCAGTCCCACGAATTCCTGTCTCGGGCGCATAAGCCGTAAGACGATTCGGAAAATAAAAAAGGGCCTGCAATTGCAGGCCCTTTTTTGTGCGCTGAAGACTACGCCGCTTGCTGAAACTGCTGCCGATACTGGTTCGGGGACAGTTCGGTGTGTTGACGGAACAGGCGCGCAAAGAAGCTCGCATCGTCGTAACCGACCTCATAGCTGATGGTCTTGATGCTCTTGCGGCTGCCGGACAGCAAGCCCTTGGCTGTTTCGATGCGCAGGCGTTGCAAGTAATGCAGGGGCTTGTCGCCGGTCGCGGTCTGGAAGCGGCGCATGAAGTTGCGAATGCTCATGCCATGTTCGCGGGCCACGTCTTCAAAACGGAATTTGTCGGCGAAATGGTCTTCGAGCCAGTGCTGGATCTGCAGGATGATCACGTCCTGGTGCAGCTTCTGCCCACCAAAACCGATGCGCCCCGGTGAATAGCTGCGCTGGACTTCATACAGAATGTCCCGCGCCACGGCTTGCGATACGTTGGCGCCGCAGAAGCGCTCGATCAGGTAGATGTAGAGGTCGCAGGCCGAGGTGGTGCCGCCAGCGCAATACAGGTTGTCGGCGTCGGTCAGGTGTTTGTCCTGATTGAGCTGAACCTGTGGGAAGCGCTCGGCGAAAGCGTTGAAGAAACGCCAGTAAGTGGTCGCTTCCTTGCCGTTGAGCAGGCCCGCCTCTGCGAGCCAGAACACCCCGGTCGCTTCGCCGCACAACACCGCGCCGCGAGCATGTTGCTCGCGTAGCCATGGCAGGACCTGTGGATAACGTTTGCAGAGGGTGTCGAAGTCGTCCCAGAAGGCAGGGAGGATGATGACATCGGCATTTTCCAGGCCGCCGTCCACTGGAATGATCACATCGCTGAAGCTGTTCACCGGTTTGCCATCGGGGCTGACCAGACGGGTTTCGAAGGTCGGCGTCAGGCCCTGGCCCAGCTGTTTTCCATAGCGCAGGCTGGCCAGATGGAAGAAATCCTTGGCTTGCATGAGGGTGGAAGCGAAAACCCGGTCGATCGCCAGGATGCTGACGCGCCGCAGGGGCGTGGAGACTTGCTTAGACATAATTCAACTTTATTTTTATAAGGGAAAGTGGTCATCAAACGGCTGGATCGTCTTATTTTTTGTCGGATGTGTCCAGTGTCCTGTGTCGGACGCGAGGCTTAGTCTCTGGAGGTCAAGTCCTCTAACAATAACGACAGGTGCCGCATGATCCCCAGAACCTTGTTCAGTTCCGAGCACGAACTCTTTCGCGACAGCGTGCGAACGTTCCTCGAAAAAGAAGCCGTGCCGTTCCATGCACAATGGGAAAAACAAGGCTTTATCGACCGCAAGCTCTGGAATAAAGCGGGGGAGGCGGGGATGCTGTGCTCGCACTTGCCGGAGGAATACGGCGGGCTGGGGGCCGACTTTTTGTACAGCGCAGTGGTGATCGAAGAGGTCGGGCGCCTGGGGTTGACCGGGATCGGTTTTTCCCTGCATTCGGACATCGTGGCGCCGTATATCCTGCATTACGGCAGTGAAGCGCTGAAGCACAAATACCTGCCAAAACTGGTGTCGGGCGAGATGGTCACGGCGATCGCCATGACCGAGCCGGGTGCCGGTTCCGACCTGCAAGGGGTAAAGACCACGGCGGTGCTGGATGGCGACGAGTACGTCATCAATGGGTCGAAAACCTTCATCACCAACGGCTTTCTGGCGGACCTGGTGATTGTCGTGGCCAAGACTGATCCAAAGGCCGGGGCGAAGGGCACCAGCCTGTTTCTGGTGGAGGCCGACACACCGGGTTTTGACAAGGGCAAGCGTCTGGAAAAGGTCGGGATGAAGGCTCAGGACACGTCGGAGCTGTTCTTCCAGGACGTTCGTGTCCCCAAGGAAAACCTGCTGGGACAGGCCGGTATGGGCTTCGCTTACCTGATGCAGGAACTGCCGCAAGAACGCCTCACCGTGGCCGTCGGCGGGCTTGCGTCCGCTGAAGCTGCGTTGCAATGGACGCTGGACTACACCCGCGAGCGCAAGGCGTTTGGCAAAGCGATTGCCGACTTCCAGAACACTCGCTTCAAGCTGGCGGAGATGGCCACCGAGATCCAGATTGGCCGGGTTTTCGTCGACCGCTGCCTGGAGTTGCACCTGCAAGGCAAACTGGATGTGCCGACAGCGGCGATGGCCAAGTATTGGGGCACGGACCTGCAATGCAAGGTGCTCGACGAATGCGTGCAGTTGCATGGCGGCTACGGCTTCATGTGGGAATACCCGATTGCCCGGGCGTGGGCAGATGCGCGAGTGCAGCGGATTTATGCCGGCACCAACGAGATCATGAAAGAGATTATTGCGCGGTCGCTTTGACCTTGCGGTGATTATCAGACCGCTATCGTCGGAACGCCGCCCGGAGCCGGCTCACTCCTACAGGGATTGTGCAAAACCTGTAGGAGTGAGCCTGCTCGCGATTGGATCTATGAATCCATCAAGGCGCCGGGTTCGGGTGATCCTTGTGGATCGCCTCAATCCCCTCCAGCACTTCATCCGACAGCTTCAGCTCGAAGCTGGCGATATTGCTCTCCAGTTGTTCCATCGTCGTCGCGCCAATGATGTTGCTGGTGACGAACGGTTGCTGGGTCACGAATGCCAATGCCATCTGCGCCGGGTCCAGACCGTGTTCACGGGCCAGGGCGACGTAACGGCTGCACGCTGCTTCCGATTGTGGATTGAAATAGCGGCTGAAGCGGCTGTAGAGGCTCAGGCGGCCTTTCGGTGGGCGCGCGCCACCTTCGTACTTGCCCGAGAGAAAACCGAACGCCAGCGGCGAATAAGCGAGCAGGCCGCATTGTTCGCGAATGGCGATTTCTGCCAGGCCGACTTCAAAGCTGCGGTTGAGCAGGTTGTACGGGTTCTGGATCGACACGGCGCGCGGCCAGCCACGGGCTTCGGCCAGGGCGAGGAAGCGCATGGTGCCCCATGGCGTTTCGTTGGACAGGCCGATGTGGCGGATCTTGCCGGCCTTGACCTGCTCGTCCAGCGCTTCGAGGGTGTCTTCCAGCGGCGTGAGATTGGCTTCGCTCTTGTGTTTGTAGCCCAATTGGCCGAAGAAATTGGTGCTGCGTTCGGGCCAGTGCAGTTGATACAGATCGATGTAGTCGGTTTGCAAGCGCTTGAGGCTGGCATCTACGGCTTCTGTGATGTGCTGGCGGTTGTGGCGCAGGTTCTTGTCGCGGATGTAATCGATGGTGTTGCCGGGGCCGGCGATCTTGCTGGCGAGGATCCAGTCGGCGCGATCACCGCGACTTTTGAAGTAATTGCCGATGTAGCGTTCGGTGGTGGCGTAGGTTTCGGCCTTGGGTGGCACCGGGTACATTTCGGCGGTGTCGATGAAATTGATCCCGGCATTTTTGGCCCGTTCAATCTGGGCGAAGGCTTCAGCTTCACTGTTTTGCTCGCCCCAGGTCATGGTTCCGAGGCAGATGGCACTCACATTCAGATTGGTTCGGCCTAGCTGGCGATAGTCCATCGGGTGCTCCTTGAGCAAAACAATCATAAAAGCAGGTTGAATTATTTTTCGCAATCTGCATAATTGCGCACCTCTTTCTGCAGTGGAAGTGATGCGCCGCCGCCGAAGAATCTTGCCGTTGAACGGACGCGCCGACCCGAGCCCCCGAAAGCGTCTGTATCCGGCTGCCTTTGACTTGTCAAAGTACGCACTATTCAGTAAGATCCGCCGTCTAATTTACAGGGCGGCCCCTGAGGCTATAAAGAATGAAAACTTTTACTGCTAAACCGGAAACAGTACAGCGCGACTGGTTTGTCGTCGACGCTGCAGGTCAGACCCTGGGTCGTCTGGCCACCGAAATCGCGAGCCGTCTGCGTGGCAAGCATAAAGCTGAGTACACTCCTCACGTTGACACCGGCGATTACATCGTCGTTATCAATGCCGAGCAGATTCGTGTAACCGGTGCTAAAACCACCGACAAAATCTACTACTCCCACTCCGGTTTCCCGGGCGGCATCAAGTCGATCAACTTCGAAAAGCTGATCGCTAAAGCCCCTGAGCGCGTGATCGAGACCGCGGTCAAAGGCATGCTGCCTAAGAACCCGCTGGGTCGCGACATGTATCGTAAGCTGAAAGTCTATGCGGGCGCTGTACACCCTCATACTGCTCAGCAGCCCCAAGAACTGAAGTTTTAACGGAATAGTTCATTATGTCGGCGACTCAAAATTACGGCACTGGCCGTCGCAAGACCGCAACCGCACGCGTTTTCCTGCGTCCGGGTACTGGTAACATCTCCATCAACAACCGTTCGCTGGATAATTTCTTCGGCCGCGAAACTGCCCGCATGGTAGTTCGTCAGCCGCTGGAATTGACTGAGACTGTCGAGAAGTTCGACATCTACGTCACCGTGATCGGCGGTGGTGTAAGTGGTCAAGCTGGCGCAATCCGCCACGGTATCACTCGCGCTCTGATGCAGTACGACGAAACCCTGCGTGGCGCTCTGCGCAAAGCTGGCTTCGTTACTCGCGATGCTCGTGAAGTTGAACGTAAGAAAGTCGGTCTGCGTAAAGCGCGTAAGCGTCCGCAGTACTCGAAGCGTTAATACGCTTTCACGTTCAAAAAAGAACGCCCAGTTTCCTCACGGAGCTGGGCGTTTTTTTGTGCGTGCGATTATCAAAGAATTGCGCTGTGACAACTTGCCACATCCGTAGAGCCCCTATACTACAAGGCTTGGCAGTGGAGCCCCTCGGTAATTACCTTGTCAGAATTGGGGCTTTTCATTACCATTCGGCAAAATTTTTATAAGCACATAGATTTACTTAGTAGATGCCTGATTTAACAGGCCACAAAGCTGATGGGAGAGGACTGAATGAGCAATGACGGCGTGAATGCAGGCCGGCGTCGCTTCTTGGTAGCAGCCACATCCGTGGTGGGTGCTGCAGGAGCGGTGGGGGCTGCGGTCCCGTTCGTGGGGTCATGGTTTCCCAGTGCCAAGGCGAAAGCCGCAGGTGCACCGGTGAAAGTGAATGTCAGCAAAATCGAGCCAGGCCAGCAGATGATTGCTGAGTGGCGCGGCCAGCCGGTTTTCATTGTCCGCCGTACCGAGGAAATCCTGGGGAACCTGAAAAAGATCGAGGGCCAGCTCTCCGATCCGGATTCCAAGAACTCCACGCAACCTACATATGTTGATCCGGAGCTGCGTTCGATCAAGCCAGAGATTCTGCTGCTGATCGGTATTTGCACGCACCTGGGTTGCTCTCCGACCTTCCGTCCCGAAGTGGCACCCGCTGATCTGGGCAAGGACTGGGTAGGTGGCTATTTCTGCCCTTGCCACGGTTCCCATTACGATCTGGCTGGCCGCGTCTACAAGTCGCAACCTGCGCCTTTGAACCTGCCAGTTCCCCCGCATTCCTATGAGACCAATGACATCATTGTCATTGGCGTCGATACGGAGAAAGCGTGATGAGCAAGTTCATGGATTGGGTTGATGCGCGCTTTCCCGCGACCAAAATGTGGGAAGACCATCTCAGCAAGTACTACGCCCCGAAGAACTTCAACTTCTTCTATTTCTTTGGTTCCCTGGCGCTGCTCGTTCTGGTCAACCAGATCGTCACCGGTGTCTGGCTGACCATGAGCTACACCCCGTCGGCGGAAGAGGCGTTTGCGTCCGTCGAATACATCATGCGCGACGTCGAGTACGGCTCGATCCTGCGTCTGCTGCACTCCACTGGCGCTTCGGCGTTCTTCATCGTGGTCTATCTGCACATGTTCCGTGGCTTGCTCTACGGTTCGTACCAGAAGCCGCGTGAGCTGGTGTGGGTGTTCGGCATGCTGATCTACCTGGCGCTGATGGCTGAAGCCTTCATGGGTTACCTGCTGCCGTGGGGCCAGATGTCCTACTGGGGTGCCCAGGTGATCATCTCGCTGTTCGGTGCGATCCCGGTCATCGGTAACGACCTGACCCAGTGGATCCGTGGTGACTACCTGATTTCCGGGATTACCCTGAACCGCTTCTTCGCCTTGCACGTTGTTGCCCTGCCAATCGTGATTCTCGGTCTGGTGGTGCTGCACGTTCTGGCGTTGCACGAAGTCGGCTCGAACAACCCGGACGGCGTGGACATCAAGAAGTACAAAGACGAAAACGGCGTACCGCTGGACGGCATTGCCTTCCACCCGTACTACACCGTGAAAGATATCGTCGGCGTGGTGGTGTTCCTGTTCATCTTCTGCTCGATCGTGTTCTTCTTCCCGGAAATGGGCGGCTACTTCCTCGAGAAGCCAAACTTCGAAGTGGCGAACGCCTTCAAGACCCCAGAGCACATTGCTCCGGTCTGGTACTTCACGCCGTTCTACGCGATTCTGCGGGCGATTCCGGACAAGCTCCTGGGCGTTATCGCCATGGGCGCCGCCATTGCTGTGCTGTTCGTCCTGCCGTGGCTGGACCGTAGCCCGGTCAAGTCGATGCGCTACAAAGGCTGGCTGAGCAAGATCTGGCTGTGGGTGTTCTGCATTTCGTTCGTGATCCTGGGCGTGCTGGGCGTGTTGGCGCCAACTCCAGAGCGGACGTTGCTGTCGCAGGTGTGCACCTTCCTGTACTTCGCCTACTTCATTCTGATGCCGTTCTACACCAGGCTCGAGAAGACCAAACCGGTTCCGGAAAGGGTGACTGGCTGATGAAAAAGTTATTTTTTGCACTGATTTTTGCTGCTCTGCCTGTCCTGTCCTTCGCGGCCGAACACGGTGGTCCCGAGCTGGAAAAGGTCGATATCGACGTTTCTGACAAGGCTGCCCTGCAGGATGGCGCGCGTACCTTTGCCAACTATTGCATGGGTTGCCACAGCGCCAAGTTCCAGCGTTACGAACGTGTCGCCGATGACTTGGGCATTCCCCATGATCTGATGCTCTCGAACCTGGTGTTCACGGGCGCCAAGATTGGCGACCACATGAGCATCGGCATGCAGCCGGCAGACGCCAAGGCCTGGTTCGGTGCGGCTCCGCCCGACCTGACGCTGGTGGCTCGTGTTCGTGGTACTGACTGGCTCTACGGCTACCTGAAGTCGTTCTACGAAGATCCGTCGCGTCCATGGGGCGTGAACAACAAGGTCTTCCCGAACGTGGGTATGCCTAACGTCCTGGCGGGTCTGCAAGGCCGTCAGGTCGTGGGTTGCAAGCAGGTTCAGATCGTCGAAGACGGCAAGAAGCAATTTGATCCTCTGACCGGTACGGCGCTGACCCATGAAGCGTGCGATCAGTTGACCATCGTGCCGAAAAGCGGTGCTTTGACCCAAGAGCAGTTCGATGAGAAGGTCAAGAATCTGGTAACCTTCCTGGCTTACTCGGCTAACCCGGTTAAGCTGCAACATCAGCGCATAGGTACATACGTTTTGCTGTACCTGGCATTCTTCTTCGTATTCGCTTATTTGCTCAAGCGCGAATACTGGAAAGATGTGCACTGATAAAGCTTCAAGCTATTGCTGTTAATCGCGCGCGCCCAAGGGCGCCTCTGAAGGTGTAACGAGCCTGGTGAACCAGTCGTTACGGGAGGCGCCCTCTGGGCGCGCTCGTTTTTCCGCTTTCGATAATTTCTACAAGCGAGGAGGACCGCCATGGGCGTGACCAATCGGTTGGCCTGTTACTCCGACCCCGCCGACCACTATTCCCACCGAGTGCGTATCGTACTTGCAGAGAAGGGTGTCAGCGCCGAGATCATTTACGTGGAAGCTGGTCGTCAGCCGCCTAAACTGATTGAGGTGAACCCTTACGGAAGCCTGCCCACCCTGGTCGATCGTGACCTGGCGTTGTGGGAGTCGACCGTGGTGATGGAATATCTGGATGAGCGTTACCCGCACCCGCCCTTGCTGCCGGTTTATCCTGTGGCGCGTGCCAACAGCCGTTTGCTGATTCATCGTATACAGCGTGACTGGTGTGGCCTGGTGGATCTGATCCTGGATTCGCGGACCAAGGAAGCCGCCCGCGTTGTCGCTCGTAAAGAGTTGCGCGAAAGCCTGACGGGTGTGTCGCCGTTGTTCGCCGACAAGCCATTTTTCCTCAGCGAGGAACAAAGTCTGGTGGATTGCTGCCTATTGCCAATACTCTGGCGATTGCCAATTTTGGGTATTGAACTGCCGCGGCCTGCCAAGCCGCTGCTTGATTACATGGAGCGCTCGTTTGCGCGTGAGGCTTTCCAGGCAAGTCTGTCTGGTGTCGAACGCGATATGCGCTAAGGCTTAAGGAGCCGCTATGAACTCCAGTCGACCTTATCTGGTCCGCGCGCTCTACGAGTGGATTGTGGACAACGATTGCACCCCGCACATGCTGGTCAATTCCGAATATCCATCGGTGCAGGTGCCTCAGGGTTTTGCCAGTGACGGACAGATTGTCCTTAACGTGTCGCCACAAGCTGTGCGTCACCTGCACATGGATAACGAGGCGGTCAGTTTTGAAGGGCGTTTCGGCGGTGTGCCGCACACCTTGTACGTGCCTATCGCATCGATTCTGGGTATTTACGCCCGGGAGAATGGCCAGGGCATGGTGTTCGATCTGGAATCGCCTATGGAAGACGAGGAAGAGATCGAGCCGGATGATGATCTTCCGCCACCCGACAGCGAGCCGCCGCGTCCCAGTGGTCGACCCAGTTTAAAAGTGGTGAAGTAATAAAAAAGGCGATCCGGATGGATCGCCTTTTTTATTGCGTGTAGGAGCACGGCTTGCCGGCGATGGCGATCTTGAAGGCGCTATCGCCAGCAAGCTGTGCTCCTACAGGTTGATGGCGATTTCAAGGGCGCCATTGCCGGCAAGTCGTGCTCCTTGCAGGGTGGATGTCAGTCGATGTACTCAAACAGCTTCACGATCTTCTGTACACCGGAAACGCCTTGTACCAGGTTGGTCGCCTGAGCGGCTTCCTGTTTGGTCAGCAGGCCCAACAGGTAGACGATGCCGTTTTCGGTTACAACCTTGATCCGCGAGCCGGGGATGTTGGCATCGGTGAGCATCTGGGCCTTGATCTTGGTGGTCAGCCACGCGTCGTTCTGGCGGGCCAGCAAAGAGGAGGGCGGCAGAATCTGCAATTCGTTGTGGACGGTTTTTACCCGTTGAACAGCGGCAGCGGCCTGTTCGGCTTTGACCTTGAGGTCTTCGCGAGGTGTCTGCCCGGCGAGTAGCACCACGCCGTTGAAGCTGGTGACGACAATGTGTGAGTCCTTGTCCAGGGCCGGGTCGGCCTTGGCGACGTTTACACCGACTTTGGTATCGATCAGGGAGTCGTCGATTTTGCTGCCGAAGGTGCGTGTGCCACGGTCATCCTCAATCGGCGCTTCACGGCTGGCATTAACCACCGAGGTGCAGCCGCTGATGCCGAGGCACAGGGTCAAGGCCAATAGGCCTAGGCGATTAGGGGTCATTCTTCACTCCCGAACAATTGGCTGTCGATCAAATCGCAAAGGCAATGGATCGCCAGCAGGTGAACTTCCTGAATGCGTGCGGTGACATTGGCCGGTACGCGAATCTCGACGTCTTCGTGCAATAGCAGTGACGCCATGCCGCCACCATCGCGACCGGTCAATGCTACGACAATCATTTCGCGATCATGTGCGGCCTGGATTGCCTGAATTATGTTTGCCGAGTTGCCGCTGGTGGAAATCGCGAGTAATACGTCGCCCGGCTGGCCCAGGGCGCGGATCTGTTTGGAGAAGATTTCGTTGTAGCTGTAGTCGTTGGCAATCGAGGTGATTGTCGAGCTGTCGGTAGTCAGCGCGATGGCTGGCAGGCTCGGGCGTTCACGCTCGAAGCGGTTGAGCAGCTCCGAGGAAAAGTGCTGGGCATCGCCGGCGGAACCGCCGTTGCCGCAGGAAAGCATTTTGCCCTCATTGAGCAGGGCGTTGACCATCACTTGGCTGGCTTGCTCGATGTGCGGTGCAAGTACGTCCATCGCCATTTGCTTGGTGTCGATACTGGCCTGAAAAAGCTGGCGAATTCGGGATTGCATGTCCATCTGTGTGACCTTAATTAGCGCGGCTACTTGGCACATGAATGTGCAGCCCGCAAAGCAAAGAGCAAAAATGTTGGGTAAAGGTGTCCGGTTCGTGACGCATGCGATCAGCTGTCGAAGGCATTCTGCAGCCAGTTCAACTGATCAACGTTGCTGACGATGGCAATCACGTCGAAGCGGCAAGGGGAATTGGCCCAACGCGACTCGCGCTGAAGAAAATACTGTGCGGCGAAAATCAGTTTCTGCCGTTTGCGCTCATCGATGCTATCGAGCGCGCCACCCCACTGGGTGTTTTTTCTGTAGCGGACTTCAACGAATACTACTGTATCGCCATCAAGCATGACCAGATCAAGCTCGCCACGTTTACACAGCCAGTTCTGTGCCAACAGGCGCAGACCTTGTTGTTGCAGATGCTCGAGCGCATGGCGCTCGGCATCTTTACCGCTTTGCTGGCGTGACCTGTCGGGCATCAGTTCGGGGTGTCCGGCAGGCGTTGAACCTGGCCGTTGACGAACTGGGCCCATGGTAACTGGCGCACGACGCGTTGGTTCGCAGTCATCCCCAGGCTGCCCGACTCACCCGCGATGCGGCTGTCCGGCAAGGCCTTGAGTTGCCCCAGGCGTGGTGCCAGACGGTAAGCATCAACGCCCATGGCGTACAGGCGGCCGAGGCTGCCTGCCGCTTGTGGCCATTGAGCCGTGACCTGTTTGCGCAGGGGATCGTTGGCGTCCAGCAACCACGGGGTTTCGCAGAAGCGGATGCCGTTCATGTCGTTGTACTGATTCACGTCGCCGCTGGCGCTGAACACGTGGGACGTGGCGTAGACAGGGACGTCGCCGGCGTACTGGAAGTTCAGGGTCGGTTTGATCTGCTGGGCCTGTTGCGGTGTGGCGGCCAGGAAGATGAACTCGATGTCCTGACGACGCGAAGGCTGGGCCGCTACCTGCCCGCCGACAGTGCTTTGCAGGCTTTTGGCGCGGCCTTCGCTCTGGCGCAGCTGGAACATGTCAGCGATTTGCTGGGCCAGTTGAACCGGTTGGTCTACGCGCTCGGTGGCGACGATGCTGCCGCCGTTGGCTTGCCAGTCCTGGCTGAAGGCGCGCAGTACACGGTCGCCCCATTCACCTTTCGGCACCATGATGGCGGCGCGATGCAAGCCGTCGGCGCGAGCACGGCGAGACACTTCACGGGCTTCGTCTTCAGCAGCCAGACCAAACTGGAACAGTTGGGCCGGGCCTTGTTCACCTTCGCTGTAATTGAGTGCCAGGGTGGTAATCGGCAATTGCGGGCGAGCGCTGAGTTGTTTAACCAGTGGTTTTTCCAGCGGGCCGATCACCAGTTGCACGCCATCGGCCTGGGCCTTGCGGTAGAACTCGTCCATCGACGTCAGCTTCGAGCTGTCATAAAACTCGATGGCCGGTGGCTTCTGCCCGGATTGTTGGGCCTGGTAGTGAGCCGCCATGAAGCCTTCACGCAACGCTTTGCCGACCGATGCCAGCGGACCGTCTTGTGGCAGCAGCAGGCCGATCTTGTTCAGCGGTTGGCTGGCCAGTTGCTTGAGGTTGGTCAGTGCCAGCGGCAGATGTACGGCGGCCGGGTGTTTCGGGTTCTGGGCGCGCCAGTTATCGATTGCGGCTTGCTGTTGCTCCAGCGTCCCGGCTGTTTTCACAGCCAATGCCAGGCCCATCCAGCCGCCGAGGTCGTCGGAGGTGTTTGGCTGCAATTGGTCGGTAGGCAGGGAGGCAATCAGGGTCCAGATCGCTTCGTGGTTTTTGCTGGCCGCTTCACCACTCAGCATCGGCGCGATGAAAATACGCTCCCGTGCGGCAGCCAGGGTCTGGCCATCCGCTTCAAGGGCGCGGGCGTGAACAGTGCCAGTGCGAACTTGCTGTTCGGCTGGCAGCTCTCCCAGGTATTGCAGGCTCGGATGGCTCAAGGCAGTCAGCGCTGCTTTGGGCTGATTGCGCACCATCGCCAGTTCTGCCGCCAGGGTACTGGCGAAAACTTGTGGGCCTGGCTTGAGTTGCTCGACCGGGACCTGTTGCAGGATTTGCGCGGATTGACCGGCATTCCCCTGACGGTAGGCCTGGTCAGCAGCGCTCAGGCGTAGCAGGGCGGCTTTTTCCGGGTCCTTGCTTTGGTTGGCCTGATCGAGCAGTTGCTCGATGCTGGCATCCGGGGTCCGTGGAAGTTCGCCAAGGCTGGAGGAGGGCGAGCTGGCGCAAGCCGCCAGCAAGGCAGCGAGGCAGAGGGCAGTGAACAGCCGCAGGCAAGCGATCATGTAGTGTTCCTGATACTCGATCAAATTAGCGTGGAATTGTACCCAAGCACTGGCCGGGGCGCGATGTTACTGGCGTGAATCGATCAATTTAGCTCGTGCAAATGTTGCAGCACCGCACAATTGGCAGAAAAAACCGGGAATGGCGAGGCGTATCGCAAGTGTCGCTACGCGCTACAATGTCGCCTTTTACCGATCATGAGGTGTGCGCTTTGACTGCTCCAGGTGCTTTGAATTCCGCTGCTGGCTCGCTTTATGTGGTGGCGACGCCCATCGGCAACCTGGACGACATCAGTGCACGCGCGCTGAAGATCCTGCGCGAGGTCGCGCTGATTGCTGCCGAAGATACGCGCCACTCCCAGCGGTTGATGCAGCATTTCGGCATCTCCACGCCGCTGGCGGCCTGCCACGAACACAATGAGCGAGATGAAGGTAGCCGTTTTATTACGCGTTTGCTGGCCGGCGATGATGTGGCGCTGATTTCGGATGCCGGCACACCGCTGATTTCCGATCCCGGCTATCACTTGGTGCGCCAGGCTCGTGCTGCGGGGATCAATGTGGTGCCGGTCCCGGGAGCGTGCGCGTTGATCGCGGCGTTATCGGCGGCGGGTCTGCCGTCCGACCGTTTTATCTTTGAAGGCTTCCTGCCGGCCAAGGCTGTCGGTCGCCGCGCTCGGCTGGAGCTGGTTAAGGAAGAGCCGCGTACGCTGATTTTCTACGAGGCGCCGCACCGCATCCTTGAATGCCTGCAGGACATGGAATTGGTGTTCGGTGGCGAGCGTCCGGCATTGCTTGCTCGTGAAATCACCAAAACCTTTGAAACCCTTAAAGGTTTGCCATTGGCCGAGTTGCGCGAATTCGTTGAGTCGGACAGCAATCAGCAGCGTGGTGAGTGCGTGGTGCTGGTCGCCGGCTGGACCGTACCCGAGACGGAAGGCGCTGTCAGCAGCGAAGCCATGCGCATCCTCAATCTGCTGCTGGAAGAGATGCCACTCAAGCGTGCCGCGGCATTGGCGGCGCAAATCACCGGCGAGCGCAAAAATGTGTTGTATCAGATCGCGCTGGATCAGCAAAAGGGTGAGTAAAACCCGACGTGCAGGAGTGGCCAAAGGCGTTTAGCGCTTGTTCTTCGGCCGCTCTGCCGTTAACCTTCGCGGCGGAGAGTCGATCGGACAGTCGCTGCCCTCTATGAAAATTAGGGGGGGGAGGAAAGTCCGGGCTCCATAGGGCGAAGTGCCAGGTAATGCCTGGGAGGCGTGAGCCTACGGAAAGTGCCACAGAAAATAACCGCCTAAGCGCTTCGGCGCCGGTAAGGGTGAAAAGGTGCGGTAAGAGCGCACCGCACGTCTGGCAACAGTTCGTGGCTAGGTAAACCCCACTTGGAGCAAGACCAAATAGGGTCCCAAGGCGTGGCCCGCGCTGGGACCGGGTAGGTTGCTAAAGATGTCCAGTGATGGCCATCGTAGACGAATGACTGTTCAAGACAGAACCCGGCTTACAGATCGACTCTCCACCTTTTTTATCCCCCTGTTTGAATCATTGAACAGGGCGCTGGTAGTAGCGTTTTCCCTTCGTACAGAATCATCAGCAGAAGCGCTTTCGTAATACCGAAAAAATCTTACTCTTAACAAACTACTTTAACTTTCGAACGCAGCCTTCTGTGCTGATTCAAGTTATCGAACAAATTCATCTGTCAGATTCTCGTTCCTCCTCCTTTCCCTCTCCTAAATCTCAGTTCTGTAAGGGTTTTCCTTCAATCCGCGCCTTGACGGTGCGGTGGCCGCATTCCTATAGTGTGCGCAAGTGGCGGAAAGTGGCATGAAGTGGGTTTTTTGAACGTAAAACGCTAAAATTTGGAGAAACGCTGACGTGTTTCGCGGAGCTAACGCTATCAGTCTCGATGCAAAGGGCCGTCTCGCCATGCCGAGCCGGTACCGTGACGAGCTCGTTTCGCGTAGTTCCGGTCAGTTAATCGTCACCATTGATGCCGTTGATCCATGTTTGTGTGTTTACCCACTCGATGAGTGGGAAATAATTGAAACCAAACTGCGCGCACTGCCTTCGCTTCGCGAAGAGAACCGCCGCCTGCAACGTTTACTGATTGGTAATGCCGTCGATCTTGAGCTCGATGGCAGTGGTCGTTTTCTGGTTCCACCGCGTCTTCGTGAATATGCCAGGTTGGATAAGCGCGCGATGCTGGTAGGCCAACTGAACAAGTTCCAATTGTGGGACGAGGATGCCTGGGATGCGGTTTCTGCCGCTGACCTGGCTGCTATTCAACAACCGGGCGCCATGCCTGATGAACTGCGTGATTTGATCCTGTGACTATTGATAGCGGCTTTAACCACATCACCGTACTGCTTGACGAAGCCGTCGAGGCTCTCGCCGTACGTCCTGATGGCTGCTATCTGGATGGCACGTTCGGGCGCGGCGGGCACAGTCGGCTGATCTTGAGTCAGCTGGGGCCTGATGGTCGGTTGCTGGGATTTGATAAAGATCCTCAAGCGATTGCCACCGGGCAGACGCTAGCGGCCGAAGACGGCCGCTTTGTCGTTGTGCAGCGCAGCTTTGCCGAGCTCGGTTCGGAAGTGGCTGAGCGCGGTCTGGCCGGCAAGGTCAGCGGCGTTTTGCTCGACCTCGGCGTGTCTTCGCCGCAACTCGACGACCCTGAACGCGGTTTCAGCTTCCTCAATGACGGCCCGCTGGACATGCGCATGGACCCCTCCCGCGGGATCAGCGCTGCCGAATTCGTCAACACCGCGCCGGTGGAAGAAATTGCTCGTGTGTTCAAAGAATATGGCGAAGAGCGTTTCTCCGGCCGCATGGCCCGTGCCGTGGCCGAGCGTCGTGACATCAAGCCGTTCGAGCGCACAGCTGACCTGGCCGAAGTCCTGAAAGTTGCCAACCCTGCGTGGGAAAAAGGCAAGAACCCGGCGACCCGTGCGTTCCAGGGCCTGCGCATTCACGTCAACAACGAATTGGGCGATCTGGAAGCCGGCCTCGAAGCCGCACTGGAATGCCTGGAAGTCGGCGGCCGCCTGGTCGTTATCAGCTTCCATTCGCTGGAAGACCGCATCGTCAAACTGTTCATGCGCAAACTGGTGAAAGGCGAAGCCGACAACCTGCCGCGCAACCTGCCGGTTCGCCACGTTGCATTCGAACCGAAAATCAAAGTCCATGGCAAAGCGCAGACGGCCTCCGACGCCGAACTCAAAGCCAACCCACGTTCCCGTAGCGCCGTCATGCGCGTCGCGGAGAAGCTGCGGTGAGCAAGCTGTTCGCCAAGCCACTGCCCGGCGGAAGCTTTTTCATGCTGCTGCTGTTTGTTGGCGTGCTCGTTTCAGCGATCGGCGTGTCGTACAGCGCCCACTGGAACCGTCAGCTGTTGAACTCGCTGTACAACGAGTTGAGCGTGCGCGACAAGGCACAGGCAGAGTGGGGCCGCTTGATTCTCGAGCAAAGCACCTGGACCGCCCACAGCCGTATCGAAGTGCTGGCGAGCGAACAACTGAAGATGCACATTCCTGGCGCGGCTGACGTGAAGATGGTGGCGCCATGATGAAACTCGAAGGCGCAATGTTCCCATGGCGTTTCCGCGTGGTGCTGGGGTTGCTTGGCATCATGGTCGCGGCGATTTCCTGGCGCATCATCGATTTGCAAGTCGTCGACCGTGCCTTCCTCAAGGGGCAGGGGGATGCACGCAGCGTTCGTCATATTCCGATTCCGGCCCACCGTGGCCTGATCACGGACCGTAACGGCGAGCCTCTGGCCGTGAGTACGCCGGTCACTACCTTGTGGGCCAACGCCAAGGAAATGCAGCTGGCCAAAGAGAAGTGGCCTGCACTGGCGGCCGCGCTGGGTCAGGACCCGAAAGCGCTGGCTGAGCGTCTCGAAGCCCAGGCCAATAAAGAATTCATCTATCTGGTGCGCGGGCTGACCCCCGAGCAGGGTCAGTCGGTGCTCGACCTGAAAGTACCGGGCGTCTATGGCATCGAAGAATTCCGGCGTTTCTACCCGGCCGGTGAAGTCACCGCGCACATGGTTGGATTTACCGACATCGATGACCACGGTCGTGAAGGTGTCGAGCTGGCCTATGACGAATGGCTCGCCGGGGTTGCCGGTAAGCGTCAGGTCATCAAGGACCGGCGTGGACGACTGATCAAGGATGTCCAGGTCACCAAAAACGCCAAGGCCGGCAAGCCCTTGGCGTTGTCCATTGATCTGCGTCTGCAATACCTGGCCAACCGTGAACTGCGCAACGCGATCATCGAGAACGGTGCCAAGGCCGGCAGCCTGGTGATCATGGACGTGAAGACCGGCGAGATCCTCGCCATGGTCAACCAGCCGACCTACAACCCGAACAACCGTCGCAATCTGCAGCCAGCGATGATGCGTAACCGCGCGATGATCGACGTGTTCGAGCCTGGTTCGACCATGAAAGCGATCTCGATGAGCGCCGCGATCGAAACCGGCCGCTGGAAACCAAGCGACACCGTCGAGGTGTATCCGGGCTCCCTGCAGATCGGCAAGTACACCATCAAGGACGTATCCAAGACCGAAGGCCCGGTACTCGACTTGACCGGCATCCTGATCAATTCCAGTAACGTCGGCATGAGTAAGGTCGCGTTCGATATCGGCGGCGAAACCATTTTCCGTCTCGCGCAAAAAGTCGGTCTCGGCCAGGACACCGGCCTCGGCTTCCCGGGCGAGCGCGTCGGCAACCTGCCGAACTACCGCGAATGGCGCAAGGCTGAAACCGCGACACTGTCCTACGGCTACGGTATTTCCGTGACGGCGATTCAGCTGGTTCACGCCTTTTCGGCGTTGGCCAACAACGGTCGCCTCGCTCCTTTGACCCTGATCAAAACCGACAAGGCGCCGCAGACCACGCAAGTGCTGCCAGAGGCTGTGGCAAAAACGATGCAGGGCATGTTGACCCAAGTGATCGAAGCACCGCGCGGCGTATTCCGTGCGCAGGTGCCGGCCTATCACGTGGCTGGCAAGTCGGGTACTGCGCGTAAGACGTCGGTGGGCACCAAAGGCTACGCCGAGAACTCTTACCGTTCGCTGTTCGCCGGCTTCGGCCCGATGAGCGATCCGCGTTATGCAATCGTCGTGGTGATCGATGAACCGACCAAGGCCGGTTATTTCGGCGGTCTGGTGTCGGCGCCGGTGTTCAGCAAAGTGATGTCCGGGACACTGCGCCTGATGAACATCACGCCGGACAACCTGCCGCCGACACAAACCGCGAACGCCACCCCCGTTGTTCCGCTGAAAGCCAATGGAGGGCGCGGCTGATGTCTCTGAGTCTCAACAAGATTTTCGCCCACGCCGGCCGCGATCTATTGATCCGCGAATTGGCGCTCGACAGCCGCAACGTGCGCGCTGGCGACTTGTTTCTCGCTGTTCCTGGCGGGCGTTTCGACGGTCGTGCGCACATCGCCGACGCGCTGCAACGCGGCGCTGCCGCCGTGGCGTATGAAGTCGAAGGCGCGACCGTATTGCCAATCACCGACGTGCCGCTGATTCCGGTCAAAGGCCTGGCGGCGCAGCTGTCGGACATCGCCGGGCGTTTCTATGGCGACCCGAGCCGTCACTTGAATCTGGTGGGCGTGACCGGTACCAATGGTAAAACCAGCGTGACTCAATTGGTTGCCCAGGCGCTCGATCTGCTCGGTCAACACTGCGGCATCGTCGGCACGTTGGGCTCCGGTTTCTACGGGGCGCTGGAAAGCGGCCTGCACACCACACCGAATCCAATCGCCGTACAAGCAACCCTGGCCGACCTGAAAAAGGCCGGCGCCAAAGCGGTTGCCATGGAAGTCTCGTCCCACGGTCTGGATCAGGGCCGTGTGAGCGCGCTGGCCTTCGATGTGGCGGTGATGACCAACCTGTCCCGCGATCACCTCGATTATCACGGCACCATGCAGGCCTACGGCGAAGCCAAGGCCAAGTTGTTTGCGTGGAGCGATCTGAAGTGCCGGGTGGTTAACCTCGACGACGCATTCGGACGGCAACTGGCCGCCGAAAGGCGTGAGTCGCGTTTGATCACCTACAGCCTGGAAGACAGCAGCGCCTACCTGTATTGCCGCGAAGCGCAATTTGACGACGAAGGCGTGCGCGCCATATTGGTCACGCCGCAGGGCGAGCACCATTTGCGCAGCACCTTGCTCGGTCGCTTCAACCTGAGCAACGTCCTGGCCGCAGTCGGCGCGTTGCTCGGTCTGGACTATGCGCTGGACGAAATTCTCAACGTTCTGCCGAAGCTTGAAGGCCCGGCCGGTCGCATGCAGCGCCTCGGTGGCGGTACTCAGCCGCTGGTGGTGGTCGATTACGCCCACACCCCGGACGCGCTGGAAAAAGTCCTGATGGCCCTGCGTCCGCACGCCAAGGGTCGCCTGCTGTGCCTGTTCGGCTGCGGCGGTGATCGTGATCGCGGCAAGCGTCCGCTGATGGCCGAAGTGGTCGAGCGCCTGGCCGACGGCGTACTGGTCACCGATGACAACCCACGTACCGAAGACCCGTCAGTGATATTCGATGACATCCGCGCCGGCTTCAAGGCTGTGGATAAAGTGACGTTCGTGGCTGGCCGTGGCCAGGCGATTGCCCAGTTGATCGCTGGCGCTTCAGTGGATGACGTGATTGTCCTGGCCGGTAAAGGTCACGAGGACTATCAGGAAATCAACGGTGAGCGTCACGACTTCTCCGATCTGGTCGAGGCCGATCACGCCCTGACCGCATGGGAGGTGGCGCATGCTTAAAGCCTTGAAACTCAGTGAATTGACCGGCGCGCTGAACGCTCGTCTGATCGCAGCCGATGCCACGTTCGACGGCGTCAGCATCGACAGTCGCGCGATCAAGCCTGGCCAATTGTTTATTGCCCTGACTGGCCCGCGTTTTGACGGTCATGACTATTTGAACGATGTCGCCACCAAGGGCGCTGTCGGTGCATTGGTCGAACGCGAAGTTGCCAACAGTGCGTTGCCGCAATTGCTGGTCAAGGACACCCGTCAGGCACTGGGTCAATTGGGGGCGCTGAACCGTTTGGCGTTCACCAACCCGGTTGCGGCCGTCACCGGCTCAAGTGGCAAGACCACCGTCAAGGAAATGCTCGCCAGCATCCTGCGCACGCGCGGTCCGGTACTGGCCACCCGTGGCAACCTGAACAATGACCTCGGCGTGCCGCTGACCTTGCTTGAATTGGCGCCGGAACACACCGCTGCCGTAATCGAACTCGGTGCTTCGCGTCTTGGCGAAATTGCCTACACCGTAGGCATGACCAAGCCTCACGTGGCCATCCTCAACAATGCCGGGACTGCTCACGTTGGCGAGTTCGGCGGGCCGGAAAAAATCGTTGAAGCCAAAGGCGAAATTATTGAAGGGCTAGAGGCCGATGGCATCGCCGTTCTTAATCTCGATGACAAGGCTTTTGAAATCTGGAAGACCCGTGCTGCCGGTCGCAAAGTGCTGACATTTGCCCTGAGCAACCTCAGTGCCGACTTCTACGCCAGCGACCTGGACCGCGATGCTCGCGGTTGCCCGGCGTTCAACCTGCACACGCCTGAAGGGGTGGAGCGCGTTCAACTGAACCTGCTCGGCACCCATAACGTTGCCAACGCCATGGCCGCCGCCGCCGCTGCTCATGCCTTGGGCGTGTCGTTGTCGGGCATCGCCGCCGGCCTGGGCGCCGTGCAACCGGTCAAGGGGCGCACCGTTGCGCAACTGGCCACCAACGGCATGCGCGTAATTGACGACACGTACAACGCAAACCCGACCTCCATGTGCGCCGCCGTTGATATACTCGCCGGCTTTTCCGGTCGCACCGTCCTGGTGCTCGGGGATATCGGCGAGTTGGGCGATTGGGCGGAGCAGGGGCACCGTGATGTGGGCGAATACGCCCGCGGCAAGGTGTCCGCGCTGTATGCCGTCGGCCCCAACATGGTTCACGCCGTAAACGCTTTCGGTCCACAGGCCTTTCACTTCAGCACTCAGGCTGAGCTGATCAAGGCCCTGGGCGCCGAGCAAGACACCAACACCACCATTTTGATCAAGGGCTCGCGCAGCGCTGCGATGGAAAACATCGTCGCCGCATTGTGCGGGTCCAGTCTGGAGAAACATTAATGCTGCTGCTGCTAGCGGAGTATCTGCAACAGTTCTACAAAGGCTTCGCGGTCTTTCAGTACCTGACCCTGCGCGGGATTCTCGGTGTGCTGACCGCGCTGGTTTTGTCGCTGTGCTATGGCCCATGGATGATCCGCACGTTGCAGAACCGTCAGATCGGTCAATCCGTTCGCAATGATGGCCCGCAGTCGCACCTGTCCAAGTCGGGTACACCGACCATGGGCGGCGCGCTGATTCTGTCGTCCATCGGTGTCAGCACCTTGCTTTGGGCCGACCTGAGCAACCGTTATGTCTGGACGGTGCTGCTGGTGACGTTGCTGTTCGGCGCGATCGGCTGGGTCGACGACTACCGCAAAGTGATCGAGAAGAACTCCCGTGGCTTGCCGAGCCGCTGGAAGTACTTCTGGCAGTCGGTGTTTGGCCTGGGCGCAGCCATCTTCCTTTATATGACCGCTGCTACACCGGTGGAAACCACCCTGATCCTGCCGATGCTCAAGGATTACAGCATTCCGTTGGGTGCAGGCTTCATCGTCCTGACCTACTTCGTGATTGTCGGTTCGAGCAACGCGGTCAACCTGACCGACGGTCTCGACGGCCTGGCAATCATGCCGACCGTGATGGTTGGTGGTGGTCTGGGGATCTTCTGCTACCTCTCGGGTAACGTGAAATTCGCTGAATACCTGCTGATCCCTTATGTACCGGGCGCGGGCGAATTGATTGTGTTCTGCGGCGCCCTGATCGGTGCGGGCCTCGGCTTCCTGTGGTTCAACACCTACCCGGCACAGGTTTTCATGGGTGACGTCGGCGCGCTGGCGCTGGGCGCGGCCCTGGGCACCATCGCGGTGATCGTCCGTCAGGAAATCGTCCTGTTCATCATGGGCGGTGTGTTCGTCATGGAAACCCTGTCCGTCGTCATCCAGGTTGCGTCTTTCAAGTTGACCGGTCGCCGTGTGTTCCGCATGGCACCGATCCATCACCACTTTGAACTCAAGGGCTGGCCTGAGCCGCGCGTGATCGTCCGTTTCTGGATCATCACCGTGATTCTCGTGCTGGTTGGCCTTGCCACCCTGAAGCTGAGGTAGAAACTTGTGTCTCTGATCGCTTCTGACCACTTCCGCATCGTTGTCGGCCTCGGCAAGAGCGGCATGTCCCTGGTTCGCTTCCTGGCGAACCGGGGCACGTCGTTTGCTGTCGCCGATACGCGGGAAAATCCACCGGAACTGGCCACGCTCAAGCGTGACTATCCGCACGTGGAAGTGCGTTGTGGCGAGCTGGACGTCGAGTTCCTCTGCCGTGCCGACGAGCTCTACGTGAGCCCCGGCCTGGCGCTGGCGACCCCGGCCCTGCAAGCCGCCGCCGCCCGAGGTGTGAAATTGTCCGGCGACATCGAGCTGTTCGCGCGTAACGCGAAGGCGCCGATCGTGGCCATCAGCGGTTCCAACGCCAAAAGCACCGTCACCACGCTGGTCGGGGAGATGGCGGCTGCGGCGGGCAAGCGTGTTGCCGTCGGCGGCAATCTTGGTACGCCGGCACTGGACCTGCTCAGCGATGACATCGAGCTGTACGTGATGGAACTGTCGAGCTTCCAGCTCGAAACCACCGATCAGCTCAACGCCGAAGTGGCGACCGTGCTCAACGTCAGCGAAGACCACATGGACCGTTACAGCGGTCTGCCGGCCTATCACCTGGCCAAGCACCGGATCTTCCGTGGCGCCAAACAGTTTGTAGTGAACCGTCAGGATGCCCTGAGCCGTCCGTTGATGGGTGAGGGCCAGCCGTGCTGGACTTTCGGTCTGAGCAAGCCTGATTTCAAGGCCTTCGGTATCCGCGAAGAAGACGGCGAGAAATACCTGTCGTTCGAATTCCAGAACCTGATGCCGGTGCGCGAGTTGAAAATTCGTGGCGCCCATAACCAGTCCAACGCCCTGGCGGCATTGGCGCTGGGCCACGCTGTCGGTCTGCCATTCGACGCCATGCTGACGGCCCTGCGCAGCTTTGCCGGCCTCGAACATCGCTGCCAGTGGGTCCGTGACCTGGATGGCGTCGGCTATTACAACGATTCCAAAGCCACCAACGTTGGCGCCGCCCTGGCTGCCATCGAAGGCCTGGGTGCGGACATCGAAGGCAAGATCGTGCTGATCGCCGGTGGCGACGGCAAGGGTGCCGAGTTCAATGACCTGCGTGATCCGGTGGCGGCCAACTGCCGCGCCGTGATCCTGATGGGCCGTGATTCCGACAAGATCGGCGAGGCCATCGGCGATGCCGTGCCGCTGATCCGCGCTGGCTCGCTGATTGAAGCCGTGGAGCAATGCCGCGCTGCTGCCCATCCCGGTGATGTGGTGCTGCTGTCGCCGGCCTGCGCCAGTTTCGACATGTTCAAGAACTACGAAGACCGTGGTCACCAGTTCGTCCAAGCCGTGGAGGAACTGGCATGAGCCTGTTGAACATCATCAAGCCTTACCCGTCGCCAATCATCACCGGGCGCGGTATCGACCTCGATTTCCCGATGCTTGCCGGTTGCCTGGCGTTGATCGGCCTGGGGCTGGTGATGATTGCATCGGCATCGACCGAAGTGGGGGCGGTGCAGTCGGGCAGTGCGCTGTATTACATGATTCGCCACCTTATCTACGTGGTGCTGGGCCTGGGGGCCTGCGTCATCACCATGATGATTCCGATCGCCACCTGGCAACGCCTGGGCTGGCTGATGCTGCTGGGTGCGTTCGGTTTGCTGGTGATGGTGATCGTTCCAGGGATTGGCCGTGAAGTGAACGGTTCGATGCGCTGGATCGGCTTCAGTTTCTTCAACGTTCAGCCTTCCGAGATCGCCAAGGTGTTCGTGGTGATCTATCTCGCCGGCTATCTGGTGCGTCGCCAGAAAGAAGTGCGTGAAAGCTGGATGGGCTTCTTCAAGCCATTCATCGTGCTGCTGCCCATGGCAGGGCTGTTGCTGATGGAGCCGGACTTCGGTGCCACCGTCGTGATGATGGGGGCGGCGGCGGCCATGCTGTTCCTGGGCGGAGTCGGGCTGTTCCGGTTTTCCTTGATGGTGGTGCTGGCGGTCGCGGCGGTGGTGCTGTTGATTCAAGTGCAGCCCTATCGAATGGCGCGCCTGACCAACTTTGCCGACCCGTGGGCCGACCAGTTCGGTGCTGGCTACCAGTTGTCGCAAGCATTGATCGCGTTTGGTCGCGGTGAGTGGTTTGGCGTTGGCCTGGGCAACAGCGTGCAGAAACAGTTCTACCTGCCGGAAGCTCACACCGACTTCGTGTTCTCGGTACTGGCTGAAGAACTGGGCGCCGTCGGTTCGCTGTGCACCGTGGCCCTGTTCGTCTTTGTTTGTATTCGTGGCATGTACATCGGTTATTGGGCCGAGAAGGCCAAGCAATTCTTCGCCGCCTACATCGCGTATGGCTTGTCGTTCCTGTGGATTGGTCAGTTCCTGATCAACATCGGTGTGAACGTCGGCCTGCTGCCGACCAAAGGCCTGACGCTACCATTCCTCAGCTATGGCGGTAGCTCGCTGGTGATTTGCTGTGCCTGTCTCGGCTTGTTGCTGCGCATCGAGTGGGAGAGTCGAACCCACCTGGGCAGTGAAGAGATGGAGTTCCATGAGAGCGACTTCGCCGAGGAGCCACCCCATGGGCGCTAACGTATTGATCATGGCGGGCGGCACCGGGGGCCACGTGTTCCCTGCGCTGGCGTGCGCTCACGAATTCCAGGCCCGCGGTTACACCGTGCATTGGCTCGGGACACCCCGCGGTATCGAGAACGACCTGGTGCCACTGGCCGGGATCGAACTGCATCGCATCAACGCCAGCGGCTTGCGCGGCAAGGGCAAATTGTCCCTGCTCAAGGCCCCGTTCATGTTGCTCAAATCCGTCTGGCAGGCGCGGGCGATCATTCGCCAGTTGCGGCCAGTGTGCGTGGTCGGCTTCGGTGGTTATGTGACCGGTCCTGGTGGTGTTGCCGCCAAACTGGCCGGCGTGCCGGTGATCGTTCACGAACAGAACGCTGTGGCCGGTACCGCCAATCGGTTGCTGGTGCCGTTGGCCGCCCGGGTCTGTGAAGCGTTCCCCGACACCTTTACCCTGTCGGACAGCCGTCGGACCACCGGTAACCCGGTGCGCACCGAGCTGTTCCTCGAAACGGCACGACCTGCCCTGGCCGGTCGCAAGGCGCGTTTGCTGATCCTGGGTGGAAGCCTGGGCGCAGAACCGTTGAACAAATTGCTGCCTGAAGCCCTGTCGCAAGTCGCCCCCGACCTGCGTCCGGAAGTGTTCCATCAGGCCGGCAAAAACCATGATGAAGTGACTGCAGAGCGCTATCGCGCGGCTGGCGTCGAGGCGCAAGTGCAGCCTTTCATCAAAGACATGGCCCAAGCCTATGGCTGGGCCGACCTGGTGGTGTGTCGCGCAGGTGCGCTGACCATCAGTGAGCTGGCCGCCGCCGGTCTGCCCTCGATGCTGGTGCCATTGCCCCACGCGATCGACGATCACCAGACCCGCAACGCCGATTATTTGGCCCGTGAAGGCGCTGCCTTCCTGATGCCGCAAAGAACGACTGGCGCAGCGGATCTTGCCGCTCGCCTGACAGAGGTCCTGATGCAACCACAACGACTCAACGATATGGCCACGGCCGCACGCCGCCTGGCCAAACCCGATGCCACCCGTAACGTGGTCGATACCTGCCTGGAGGTGGCCCATGGTTGAGAATCAGAAAGCCATGCCGCAACCGGAAATGCGCCGCATCCGTAAAATCCACTTCGTCGGTATCGGCGGTGTGGGCATGTGCGGGATTGCCGAAGTGTTGTTGAACCTGGGCTACGACGTGTCCGGTTCCGACTTGAAAGCCTCGCCGGTCACCGAGCGCCTGGAATCTTTCGGCGCGCAGATCTTCATCGGTCACCGCGCCGAAAACGCTGCCGCTGCCGATGTGCTGGTGGTGTCGAGCGCCGTCAACACCTCCAACCCGGAAGTCGCGACCGCGCTGGAACGCCGTATTCCGGTGGTGCCGCGCGCCGAAATGCTGGCCGAACTGATGCGCTACCGTCACGGCATCGCCGTCGCTGGTACGCACGGCAAAACCACCACCACCAGCCTGATCGCTTCGGTGTTCGCGGCCGGTGGCCTGGACCCGACGTTCGTCATCGGTGGTCGTCTGAATGCCGCGGGCACCAATGCCCAGCTCGGCACCAGCCGCTACCTGATTGCCGAAGCCGACGAAAGCGACGCCAGTTTCCTGCACTTGCAGCCGCTGGTGGCCGTGGTCACCAACATCGACGCCGACCACATGGCGACCTACGACGGTGACTTCAACAAGCTGAAGAAAACCTTCGTCGAGTTCCTCCACAACCTGCCGTTCTACGGTCTGGCCGTGGTGTGCCTGGACGATCCGGTGGTGCGTGAAATCCTCCCGCTGGTCAAACGTCCGACCGTTACCTACGGCTTCGGCGATGACTGCGACGTGCGCGCCATCAATGTGCGTCAGCAAGGCATGCAGACGTTCTTCACGGTTCTGCGCCCTGATTGTGAGCCGCTCGATGTGTCGGTGAACATGCCGGGCAACCACAACGTATTGAACGCGCTGGCCACCATTTGCATCGCCACTGACGAGGGCGTCAGCGATGAAGCCATCGTCCAGGGCCTGTCCGGGTTCCAGGGTGTCGGCCGACGCTTCCAGGTCTACGGCGAACTGCCGGTCGAAGACGGTAGCGTGATGCTGGTCGACGACTACGGTCACCACCCGACCGAAGTCGCCGCTGTGATCAAAGCCGTACGCGGTGGCTGGCCGGAGCGCCGTTTGGTGATGGTTTACCAGCCGCACCGTTACAGCCGCACCCGCGATCTGTACGACGACTTCGTCAATGTGCTGGCCGACGCCAATGTTCTGTTGCTGATGGAAGTTTATCCGGCCGGCGAAGAGCCGATTCCGGGTGCTGACAGCCGCAAGCTGTGCAACAGCATTCGTCAGCGCGGGCAGTTGGACCCGATCTACATCGAGCGCGGTGTCGACCTCGCGCCAGTGGTCAAGCCGCTGCTGCGAGCCGGCGACATCCTGCTGTGCCAGGGCGCCGGTGATATCGGTGGTCTCGCACCAAAACTGTTGAACAGTCCGTTGTTCGCTGGCGCTGTTGCTGCGCCAAGCGTGGGGAAGTTGAAATGACTGCTGCTTACGCCAACCTCGTCTCCACCGTCGCGCCGAAAGATTTCGGCCGTGTCGCCGTGCTGTTCGGTGGCAAGAGTGCCGAGCGGGAAGTCTCGCTGAAGTCAGGTAACGCGGTACTCGCCGCACTGCAAAGTGCCGGTGTGGATGCGTTTGGCCTCGACGTCGGCGATGACCTGCTGCAGCGTTTGCTCAACGAAAAGATCGACCGCGCCTTCGTCATCCTCCACGGTCGTGGCGGTGAAGACGGCAGCATGCAGGGCCTGCTCGAATGCCTGGGCATTCCCTACACCGGTAGCGGCATTCTTGCTTCGGCGCTGGCCATGGACAAGCTGCGCACCAAGCAGGTTTGGCACAGCCTGGGTATTCCAACACCGCGTCATGCCGTCTTGAGCAGCGAGGCCGATTGTATTTCGGCTGCGACGGAACTGGGCTTCCCTTTGATCGTCAAACCGGCCCATGAAGGTTCAAGTATCGGTATGGCCAAAGTGAGTTCCGCGTCTGAATTGATCGACGCCTGGAAAGCGGCCAGTACCTACGATTCGCAAGTGTTGGTCGAGCAATGGATCCACGGTCCGGAGTTCACCATCGCCACCCTGCGTGACCAGGTGTTGCCTCCGATTGCCTTGGGCACGACGCACAGCTTCTACGACTACGACGCCAAGTACATCGCCAACGATACCCAGTACCGCATTCCGTGCGGGCTGGACAGCACCAAGGAAAAAGAACTCATGGACCTCACGGCGAAAGCCTGCGAGGCGCTGGGTATCGCCGGTTGGGGCAGGGCAGACGTGATGCAGGATGCCGACGGGCAGTTCTGGTTCCTGGAAGTGAACACGGCGCCGGGCATGACCGATCACAGTCTGGTGCCGATGGCGGCCCGTGCCGCCGGTCTGGATTTCCAGCAACTGGTTCTGGCCATCCTGGCAGCCAGTTTCGAGGTAAGAGGTTAAGACCATGCAAGGCGCGCAGCTAAGACATCAGCCCCCTCCAGCACCCGGCCGCAAGCCGGTGCCTCGGGGTGCCAGCCGAATGGTGGCCAAAGAGCCGATGTCTATGCGCCTGCCGAAAGCCAATTTTGGTTTTCTCAAGGCCTTGTTCTGGCCGGTGCTGTTGGTTGCACTGGGGTTTGGCACTTACGAAGGCGCGCAGCGTTTGCTGCCGTACGCCGACCGGCCGATCACCAAGATCAACGTGCAAGGCGATTTGAGCTACATCAGCCAGCAAGCGGTGCAGCAGCGGATTGCCCCGTACGTGGCGTCGAGCTTCTTCACGATCGACCTGGAGAGCATGCGTACCGAGCTTGAAACCATGCCATGGATTGCCCACGCCGAAGTGCGCAGGGTGTGGCCGGATCAAGTGGTGATCCGCCTCGAAGAACAACTGCCGGTGGCCCGCTGGGGTGATGAATCGCTGTTGAACAACCAGGGGCAGGCGTTCACGCCGCGCGAGCTGGCGAACTACGAACATTTGCCACAGCTGTTCGGCCCACAACGGGCTCAACAGCAGGTCATGCAGCAATACCAGGTGCTGAGCCAGTTGCTCAGGCCGCTGGGCTTCTCGATTGCACGCCTGGAATTGCGTGAACGAGGCAGCTGGTTCCTGACCACCGGCGCTGGCAGTGCCGGTCCCGGGATCGAACTGCTGCTGGGGCGCGGCAACCTGGTGGAAAAGATGCGCCGTTTTATCGCCATCTACGACAAGACGCTTAAAGAACAGATTACGAACATTGCGCGCATCGATCTGCGCTACGCCAACGGCCTCGCTGTTGGCTGGCGGGAACCTGTAGCGCCCACGACAGCCCAACCCGCTGTCGCGAAGAATTAAGAAGAGGCAGGACCCATGGCAAACGTGCAAAGCGGCAAAATGATCGTCGGTCTCGATATCGGCACCTCCAAGGTGGTGGCGCTGGTGGGCGAGGTTGCGGACGACGGCTCGCTCGTAATCGTCGGGATCGGTACGCATCCGTCCCGTGGCCTGAAGAAAGGCGTGGTGGTGAACATCGAGTCCACCGTGCAGTCGATCCAGCGGGCTATCGAAGAAGCGCAGCTGATGGCCGGTTGCCGCATTCACTCGGCATTTGTCGGCGTGGCCGGCAATCATATCCGCAGCCTGAACTCCCACGGCATCGTCGCCATTCGCGATCGCGAAGTCAGCTCGGCCGACCTTGAGCGCGTCCTCGACGCAGCCCAGGCCGTGGCGATCCCGGCTGACCAGCGCGTGCTGCACACCCTGCCGCAGGATTATGTGATCGATAACCAGGAAGGCGTTCGTGAGCCACTGGGCATGTCCGGCGTACGTCTGGAAGCCAAGGTCCACGTGGTCACCTGTGCCGTCAACGCTGCACAGAACATTGAAAAATGCGTGCGCCGCTGCGGCCTGGAAATCGACGACATCATTCTCGAACAACTGGCTTCTGCGTATTCGGTCCTGACCGATGACGAGAAAGAGCTGGGCGTGTGCCTGGTCGACATCGGCGGCGGTACCACCGACATCGCCATCTTCACCGAAGGCGCGATCCGTCACACCGCCGTGATCCCGATTGCGGGCGATCAGGTGACCAACGACATCGCCATGGCGTTGCGCACCCCGACCCAGTACGCCGAAGAAATCAAGATTCGCTACGCCTGCGCCCTGGCCAAACTGGCCGGTGCCGGTGAAACCATCAAGGTTCCAAGCGTTGGCGACCGTCCACCGCGCGAGCTGTCCCGCCAGGCCCTGGCCGAAGTGGTCGAGCCGCGTTACGACGAGCTGTTCACGCTGATCCAGGCCGAACTGCGCCGCAGCGGCTACGAAGACCTGATCCCGGCCGGCATCGTGCTGACCGGCGGTACGTCGAAGATGGAAGGCGCTACCGAGCTGGCGGAGGAAATCTTCCACATGCCGGTCCGCCTGGGCGTGCCGCATGGCGTGAAGGGCCTGGACGACGTGGTCCGCAACCCGATTTATTCCACTGGCGTTGGCCTGTTGATGTACGGCCTGCAAAAGCAGTCCGACGGGATTTCGTTCTCGGGCATCAGCAGCCGCGACAACTACAGCAATGACGAACCGAAAGCCGCCTTGCTCGATCGCATCAAGAGCTGGGTACAAGGCAACTTCTAAAGATTTACCGCAGCACCGTTGTAGATACAGGCAGTAGGCGAAAAAACTAGAGAATGCAAAGGAGAGGGAAAATGTTCGAACTCGTAGACAACATCCCCGCAAGCCCGGTTATTAAAGTTATCGGTGTTGGCGGTGGCGGCGGAAACGCCGTGAATCATATGGTCAAGAGCAACATTGAAGGCGTTGAATTCATCTGCGCCAACACTGATGCCCAGGCGCTGAAATCCATCGGCGCGCGGACCATCCTGCAACTGGGTACCGGCGTGACCAAAGGTCTGGGCGCTGGCGCCAACCCTGAAGTAGGTCGTCAGGCCGCTCTCGAAGACCGTGAGCGCATTGCCGAAGTCCTGCAGGGCACCAACATGGTGTTCATCACCACTGGCATGGGCGGCGGTACCGGTACCGGTGCTGCGCCAATCATTGCTGAAGTGGCCAAGGAAATGGGGATCCTCACCGTTGCGGTGGTGACCCGTCCGTTCCCGTTCGAAGGTCGCAAGCGCATGCAGATCGCCGACGAAGGCATCCGCCTGCTGTCGGAAAGCGTTGACTCGCTGATCACCATTCCGAACGAGAAACTGCTGACCATCCTTGGCAAGGACGCAAGCCTGCTGTCCGCATTCGCCAAGGCTGACGATGTGCTGGCCGGTGCCGTTCGCGGTATCTCTGACATCATCAAGCGCCCGGGCATGATCAACGTCGACTTTGCCGACGTGCGCACCGTGATGAGCGAAATGGGCATGGCGATGATGGGCACTGGCTGCGCCAGCGGTCCGAACCGTGCACGCGAGGCCACCGAAGCGGCCATTCGCAACCCGTTGCTCGAAGACGTGAACCTGCAAGGTGCACGCGGCATCCTGGTGAACATCACCGCCGGTCCTGACCTGTCCCTGGGTGAGTACTCCGACGTGGGTAGCATCATCGAAGCCTTCGCTTCCGAGCACGCGATGGTCAAGGTCGGTACCGTTATCGATCCGGACATGCGCGACGAGCTGCACGTGACTGTGGTTGCCACAGGTCTGGGCGCAAAAATCGAGAAGCCTGTGAAGGTCATCGACAACACCGTTCACACCTCGATGGCCGCGCAGCCGCAACAATCGGCGCCCGCTCGTCAGGATCAACCGGCGGTAAACTACCGTGACCTGGACCGTCCGACCGTCATGCGCAACCAGGCTCAGGCCGGTGCTGCGACTGCCGCGAAGATGAATCCGCAAGATGATCTGGACTACCTGGACATCCCGGCTTTCCTGCGTCGTCAGGCTGATTGATGGAATGTATCAGGGCTATGAAGTTGATTGGTGTTCAGCAAAGGTCTGGTCTGCTATTATCGCCAGCCTTTGTTGATACCAGTTCGCAATTTGCGCTGAAGCGGCCCAAGCCATGATTAAACAACGCACACTGAAAAATATTATCCGTGCCACAGGTGTAGGCCTGCACTCCGGGGAAAAGGTTTACCTGACCCTCAAGCCCGCGCCTATCGACACCGGCATTGTGTTTTGTCGTGCTGACCTCGATCCTGTGGTGCAGATTCCTGCTCGCGCAGAAAACGTTGGCGAAACCACTATGTCGACCACACTGGTTAACGGTGACGTCAAAGTGGACACGGTGGAGCACTTGCTCTCGGCCATGGCTGGCCTGGGCATCGATAACGCCTACGTCGAGCTCTCCGCGTCCGAAGTACCGATCATGGATGGTAGCGCCGGACCTTTCGTATTCCTGATTCAGTCGGCCGGCCTGGAAGAACAGGACGCAGCCAAGAAGTTCATCCGGATCCTGCGTGAAGTGACAGTGGAAGATGGCGACAAGCGCGCCACTTTCGTCCCTTTCGAAGGTTTCAAAGTGAGCTTCGAGATCGATTTCGATCACCCGGTTTTCCGTGACCGCACACAAAGTGCAAGCGTGGATTTTTCCAGCACTTCGTTCGTAAAAGAAGTCAGCCGCGCCCGTACCTTTGGTTTCATGAGTGACATCGAGTACCTGCGCAAGCACAACCTCGCACTCGGCGGCAGCGTTGAAAACGCTATTGTGGTCGACGCGGATGGTGTACTGAACGAAGACGGCCTTCGCTATGAAGACGAATTCGTGAAGCACAAGATCCTCGATGCAATTGGTGATCTCTACCTGCTGGGCAATAGCCTGATTGGTGAGTTCAAGGGCTTCAAGTCCGGACATGCATTGAACAACCAGCTGCTGCGCAAGTTGATTGAGCAGACAGATGCTTGGGAAGTCGTGACTTTCGAAGACGCCAGCACTGCACCGATCTCTTACATGCGTCCAGTCGCGGCCGTGTAAGCAAAAAACCTCTCTAGTTTTTAAAGGCTACCTTCGGGTGGCCTTTTTTTATGCCCTTGGGAAAGTAATGCGATGTTCGTTCCGGCCTCATCGCGGGCAAGCCCGGCTCCCACAGGTTATTTGGAGAGGCACAGATTTAGGTCCGACGCATTACTTGTGGGAGCCGGGCTTGCCCGCGATGAGGCCCTCCGCTGCAACGCAGGATTTACTGCGAAGCCACCACCCGATTTCGCCCACCTTCCTTGGCCTGATACAGCGCCTTGTCTGCCACAAACAACAGTTGTTCCAGGCTGATTTCTTTTTCTGTCGTCCAGGTGCTGATTCCGATGCTGACAGTAATCGGTGTTTCATCGCCCGCCACCAATGGCATCTGCTCCACCGCCGTGCGGATTTTTTCAGCGATCTGCCGGGCCCCTGCAGTGTCCGTTTCCGGCAGGATCACCGAAAACTCCTCACCACCGTACCGCGCCACCAAATCACTTGGCCGTCGCACATTGGCGCAGATCACCTTGGCGACGGCCCGCAACGCATCGTCGCCGCCCTGGTGGCCATGTCGATCGTTGAACGCCTTGAAGTGGTCGGCGTCGATCATCATCACCGACAGCGGTTTTGCGGAGCGTTGCGCGCGAAACCACTCGTGACGCAGGGTTTGATCCAGGGTTCGACGGTTGGCGACACCGGTCAAGGCATCGGTGGCGGCCAGTAACGCCAGTTCCAGCTCGGCATGATGGCGCAGGCGAAGTTCGCGGCACAGCAGCCAGGTCAGCCAGAGCAGGCCGATACACAGGACGCCGGTGGCACCGCTGATCACCAGCGCAGTGCGCTTCCAGGTGGCGAACACTTCGTTGCCGGAGAGCGCGACGATGACCGTCAATGGCAGGTTGCCGACCCTGGAAAAGGTGTACAGGCGTTGTAGGTGATCGACGCTCGACACACTGTCAAAGCTGCCCGCGCCCTCACGCAGGATGCGCACGATATTGGGCCGACCGGCAAAGTTCTTGCCGATGGGGTCGTTGATCAGATGGGGCTTTTGCGCCAGCAGAATACCGTCGTCATTGATGATGCTCAGGGTGCTGTCGTTGCCGATGTCCAGGCTGTTGAATAACTGTTCGAAGTACGCGAGGCGCATCGACGCCACGGCAACACCCAGAAACTCGCCCGTGGACGAGGAGATACGCCGACTGAAGCTGATCCGCCATTCCTCGCTGTCGTCGCAGTCGCAGCGCGGTTTGAACGGGCGGCTGATGAACATGCCGGTGTCGCGGTTAAACGCATGGGCGAGGAAATAGTCGCGGTCCGCGAAGTTACCGGGCTTGGGCTCGATCAGCGATGAATCGGCAATGACTTCGCCGTGCTGGTTCAGCAACAGAATGTCGCCCTTGAAGCGCGCCGTGGTGGAGCGATCAAACAGCACCATGTGACGAATCTGCGGCGAAACCTGTTTCAGGTCTTCGCGTTGCGAGGCGGCAATCAGGCCTTGCAGGGTCAAGTCGTAGAGCTCGACGGTGCGCAGCACGTCAGCGTCGATCAACTGCGCAATGGTGGTCGCACTGCGTGTGGCGGATTGTTGGGCGTTGGCGTGTTCGCGGATCAGCAGAAAGGCAACGATGCTGAGAATCGCGATCACCGTCAGCAAGCTGCCAAGCATCACCATGAGCTCAGGCCGACCGGTCTTGCCTGAAAGGTGTTGGGGGTGGCTCACTGGCATGGGGCTGATGTCTGTTTGAGGCGCATAAAAAAGGCCAGCAAAACGCGCTGGCCTTTACTTATTCAAGCTTAGAAGACATTGAGCGGGAACGCACTTGCGCTAGCCCCCAATGAAAAAAAACCGCTGATAGCAGCGGCTTTGAAGACAACTTTTCAAAGGGAAGAGCCGATGAAAAGTGTCGAGGGAAACAGAATCGTTCGATGAGTCAGCTGTCTTTCTCAACCCGCGGCTGGGTCGCAGAAGTGGACGCTTGAGGGGTTTGCGCGGCGTCTTCAGCCTTGGCCGTCATTTCGCTCTGATACTGATCGTAGGCGGCGGCACGTGCGGCATTTTGCGTGACGAACGTCTGCGACTCTTCCGCGATTGCGAACGGAGACAGAAACAATGAGGACAAAACGAAAGCGCTGGCAGTACCCGTAATGTTGGACATCTTTTAAACCTTCTTGCTTGGCAAGTGCTGTTTGGTGCGGGCAAAGATAAGGATCCTGGCCGACGGGAAACAGAGCCAATTCAAGAAAGGACTATTGCGCCTGAAGCAACAGTAAGAACACCAACGCCGCCTCTGTAGCAGCTGGCGAAGCCTGCGTCCGGCTGCGCAGCAGTCGTAAAATCAGACGATGCAGTGTTTCAGAAAGACCGCAAACACAGACTTTACGACTGCTACGCAGCCGGACGCAGGCTTCGCCAGCTGCTACAGGACCGTGCGAGGATTAAACGGGAAGGTGAATGCCGAAGGTATTCATGCCCTGATCACTGCGCACAAACACATCACCGCCATGCATCAATGCAATCGCCTTGACGATCGCCAGCCCCAGGCCGTGATTGTTGCCACTGTTGCTGCGCGAGGCATCCACCCGATAAAAACGCTCGAACAAGCGCTGCAAATGCTCGCTGGCAATCGGTGCACCCGGGTTTGCCACGCCGATGCTCACCTGGTGCTCTTCGACCTCGATCCGCACCTGAATCACCTGCCCAGGTTCGGTGTGTTGCACCGCGTTGCTCAGCAAGTTAATCAACGCCCGGCGCAGATGCGCGATCTCGATTCGCACCTGCGCATCACCGCTGACCTGCACCTGAACCTGCGCATCTTCAAGAATGAAATCCAGATACTCCAGCGTCGTCGCCACTTCATTGGCGAGCGAGGTGGACGTCAGTTTGGTGGCCTTGCTGCCCTGATCGGCACTGGCGAGGAACAACATGTCGTTGATGATCGAGCGCAGGCGTTCCAGCTCTTCGAGGTTCGATTGCAGCACTTCGAAATAGTGTTCGGCAGAGCGTCCGCGTGTGAGCGCCACTTGGGTCTGCCCGATCAGGTTGGTCAGCGGCGAGCGTAGTTCATGAGCCACGTCGGCATTGAACGACTCCAGCCGCGAGTAAGCCTGCTCTACCCGTTCCAGCGTGGAGTTGAATGAATTGACGAACTGATTCAACTCTGGCGGCAGCGACGATAATCGCAGCCGTCCGGAACGCAGCGGCGGTGCCAGGCGCTGGGCTTCCTGAGACAGCTTGATCAGTGGCTTGAGGCCAATGCGTGCGACCCAATAGCCCAATGCAGACGCCAGCAACACCCCGACAATCGCCAGGCTGATCAGGGCGATCAGCAGGTGATGTTGCGTCTGGTAAAAGGTCTCGGTGTCGATGCCGATCATGAAGCGCAGCGGCGGGCGTTGATCCTTGGCCGGGAACTGGCTCACCAGTACTTTCAGCGGGTAGGGATGGTCCGGTAGCTGCAAGTCACGCATGCCCAGCGGCCCTTCGGCAAAGGCGCGGATTTGCGGTGTCGGGTTGCCGTATTCGTAGCGCGGATCACCGCTGGTGATCCAGAAACTGATGCGCTTGTCTTCCTCGCCCAGCAACTTGAGTTTGTTGTTGATCTTCACCCAATGTTCGGGCGTGCCGTAACGGCCAACGGTGGATTCGAGCACGCTGTAGCGCGCGTCCAGTTCGGCTTCGGGCAGCAATCCCAAGCCCTTGTCGACCTGCTGGTACAAGGCCCAGCCGATCAACAAAAACACCAACAGCGCCACCAGCGTGAACATCCCGCTCAAGCGCAATGCGATGCTGTTACTGGACACCACGGCTCTCCAGCACATAACCCATGCCACGAATCGTGTGCAGCAATTTCTCGTCGAAGGGGCCATCGAGTTTGGCCCGCAGGCGCTTGATCGCGACCTCGACGACGTTGGCGTCGCTGTCGAAATTGATGTCCCAGACCATCTCGGCAATCGCTGTTTTCGAGAGGATTTCACCTTGCCGGCGGGCCAGCACACTGAGCAGCGAAAACTCCTTGGCCGTCAGATCAAGGCGAGTACCGGCGCGGGTGGCCTTGCGGCTGATCAAATCAATCCACAGGTCGGCGATACTCACTTGCACCGGTTCGTGGCCGCCGCTGCGGCGGGTCAGCGCTTGCAGGCGTGCCACCAGTTCAAGGAACGAAAACGGTTTGCCGAGGTAATCGTCGGCGCCGTCGCGCAGGCCCTTGATGCGGTCTTCGACGCGCTCGCGGGCGGTGAGCATGATCACCGGGGTTTGCTTGCGTGCACGCAATGCACGTAGCACGCCGAAGCCGTCCAGGCCCGGCAGCATGACGTCGAGGACGATCACCGCGTAGTCGCTTTCCAGCGCCAGGTGCAGGCCCTCGACGCCGTCGCGCGCCAGGTCCACGGTGTAACCCTGTTCCGTCAGGCCGCGGTGTAAATAATCCGCGGTTTTTTCTTCGTCTTCGATAATCAGAACGCGCATGACCCCGCCTCAGTCTGTGGTCGCCAACGCCGGTACCGGCGAAGGTTTGGGCCTGTGGAAAAGCCGCTCAAGCCACAAGTATATGACCGGAGTGGTGAACAGCGTCAGCGCCTGGCTGACCAGCAAACCGCCCACGACCGCGATCCCCAGCGGCTGGCGCAGTTCGGCGCCGGTGCCGTAGCCGAGCATCAGCGGCAGCGCGCCGAGCAGGGCGGCGAGGGTGGTCATGATGATCGGCCGGAACCGCGTGATACAGGCCTGAAAGATCGCCTCTTCCGGTGGTAAACCACGGTTGCGCTGGGCATCAAGTGCAAAATCGATCATCAGGATGCCGTTTTTCTTGACGATACCGATCAGCAGCACCAGCCCGATCAGCGCCATGATCGAAAAGTCCTGGCCGCAAATCCACAGCATGATCACCGCCCCGAGCCCCGCCGAAGGCAGCGTCGAAATGATGGTCAGCGGGTGAACGAAGCTCTCGTAGAGCACGCCCAGAATGATGTACACCGCCACCAGCGCCGCCAGAATCAGCCACGGCTGGCTGGCCAGCGAACTCTGGAACGCCTGCGCCGCGCCCTGGAAATTACCGCTCATGGCCGCCGGCATGCCGATGTCGACCTTGGCCTGGTTGAGCATGATCACCGCATCGCCCAACGCCACGCCGGGCGCGAGGTTGAACGACAAGTTAGCGGCCGGGAACATGCCGTCGTGGGCGATGGACAGCGGGCCGACCGTGGGGGCGTCAAATTTGGCCAGTGCCGACAGCGGCACCATTTCTCCGCTCAGGGGCGAGCGCAAGTAGAAATAGTTCAGGCTTTCCGCCTTGCCGCGTTGCTGGGTGTCGAGTTCCAGAATCACGTTGTACTGGTTGATCTGGGTCTGGAATTCATTGACCTGACGCTGACCAAATGCATCGTAAAGCGCTTCGTCGACATCACTGGCGGTCAGGCCGAAGCGCGCCGCCGCGCTGCGGTCGATGCTGATGTGCGTGATGCTGCCGCCCAGTTGCAGGTCGTTGGAAATGTCGCGAAACGCAGGGTTGCCGCGCAGCTTTTCCGTCAGGCGTTGGGTCCAGGTGCTGAGGGTCGCGCCGTCATTGCTCTTGAGTACGTATTGGTACTGGGCGCGGCTCGGGCCGGAGCTGAGGTTGATGTCTTGCCCGGCTCGCAGGTACAGCACGATGCCCGGGACCTTCATCAGTTTCGGGCGAATCCGGTCGATGAACTGGCTGGCCGAGACATCGCGGTCGCTGCGTTTTTTCAGGGAGATCCAGAAGCGACCGTTGGCGATGGTCTGGTTACTGCCCGATACGCCGACCGAGTGGGAAAATGCCGCGACAGCGGGATCCGCCGCGACGATTTCGGCCATTGCCAGGTGTTTTTTCACCATGTCGCCGTAGGAAATATCGGCGGCGGCTTCGGTCGTACCGAGGACAAAACCGGTGTCCTGCACCGGGAAGAACCCTTTCGGAATGAAGATGTAACCGGCGATGGCCAGGCAGAGGGAAAGGCCAAACACACCGATCATCAACTTTTGATGGGCGAGGGCGCGGCGTAGCAGTTTTTCATAGCCGGCCACCAAGCGTTCGCCGAACGTCGGTTTGCTGTGGGCGTGATGCACCGGCGCACGCATGAACAGCGCGGCCAGGGTGGGCGCCAGCGTCAGCGACACCACCACCGAAATCATGATGGTCGAGGTGGCCGTCAGGGCGAATTCCTTGAATAACCGCCCGACCACGCCGCCCATGAACAGCAGCGGAATGAATGCCGCCACCAGCGAGAAACTGATCGAGACCACGGTAAACCCAATCTCGCCGGCGCCCTTGATCGCCGCCTCGCGCATGCCGTCGCCGGCCTCAAGGTGCCGGTGAATGTTCTCCACCACCACAATCGCGTCGTCGACCACAAACCCCACGGCCACCACGATGGCCACCAGCGTCAGGTTGTTCAGGCTGAAGCCCATGATGTACATCAGCGCGAAACTGGCGATCAGCGACACGCCCAGTACCGCGGACACGATCAGCGTCGCCGACCACTGGCGCAGGAACAGCGCCATCACCGCCACCACCAGCATGATCGCGATCAGCAGGGTGATTTCCACTTCATGCAGCGAGGCGCGGATAGTCTGGGTGCGGTCGACCAGTACCTTGACCTGCACCGAGGCGGGGAGCATGGCTTCCAGAGCCGGCAACGCGGCTTGAATGCGATCCACGGTCTCGACAATGTTCGCGCCCGGTTGCCGGGAAATCACCAGGTTCACCCCCGGCCTGTCGCCGGCCCAGGCCTGAACGTAGGCATCTTCCGAGCCGTTGACGACTTTGGCGACATCCCTCAGATGAACCGGGGCGCCGTCCTTGTAGGAAACGATGAGTTGGCTGTATTCCTCGGGGTGAAATAGCTGGTCGTTGGTCGACAGGGTCGAAATGCTCGATTCGCCGTACAGCGCACCTTTGGCCAGGTTGAGGCTGGTGCTCTGGATCGCCAGGCGAATGTCCGCGAGGGTCAGGCCAATGGCCGCCAGTTTGTCCGCCGACGCTTGAACCCGGATAGCCGGACGTTGCTGGCCGGTAATGTTGATTTGGCCTACGCCATCGATCTGACTGATCTGACGGGAAAGCAGGGTTTCCACCAGATCACTGAGCTCGGTGCCGGGCATTTGGGTGGAGTTGACGCTGAGGATCAGCACTGGGCTGTCGGCGGGATTGACCTTGCGCCAGGTTGGCAGCGTGGGCATGTCCTTGGGCAGTTTGCCGGCGGCGGTGTTGATCGCGGCCTGGACTTCCTGGGCGGCGGTGTCGATGCTTTTGTCGAGGGTGAACTGCAGGGTCAGGTTGGTCGACCCCAAGGCGCTGCTCGACGTCATTTGCGTCACGCCGGGGATGGCGCTGAATTGCACTTCAAGCGGCGTGGCCACCGACGAGGCCATGGTTTCCGGGCTGGCGCCGGGCAATTGCGCGGCCACCTGGATAGTCGGGAATTCCGCTTCCGGCAGCGGCGCAATCGGCAGGCGCGGGAAGGCGATGGCGCCGAGCAGCACCAGGGCAAAGGTCAGCAGGATAGTGGCGACCGGATGATCGATGCACCAGGCCGAGACTGAGCCGTGGCCCTTCATGGTTTCGACTCCGATTGCACCACTTGCGGCGGGTCGGTCAGCACTTGCACGGTTGAACCAGGCTTGAGCCGCGACTGGCCATCACTGACCAGCACATCGCCCTGTTTCACGCCTTTGATGATGTCCTGGCCGCTGCCTTGAGCGACGACCTGCACGTTGACGGCTTCAACTTTGTCACCGTTGACCCGGTACACGAAATGTTGATCGAGGCCCCGCTGTACGACGGTGGGCGGCACCACCAGCGCATCTTTCTCCAAGGCTGTCTGAATTTTTACCGTTACCAGCAGGCCGGGCCAGAGTTTCTGTCCGGGGTTGTTGAATTCGGCCTTGGCGCGGATGGTCCCGGTATTGGCGTTGATCTGGTTATCGATCAGGGTCAGGTGACCTTCGCCCAGCAGGTTGCCGGTTTCACCGTCGGTGTCGGCGCCGATGTAGGCTTTCACTTGTGCGCGTTGTGGGTCGCCGATCAGCCCTTGCAGGGTCGGCAGCATTTGCTGCGGCAAGGAGAACTCGACGGCGATCGGGTCGATCTGGGTCACGGTGAACAGACCTTGGGCGTCGGTCATGCGCAGGAAGTTGCCTTCATCCACCGTACGAATACCGACGCGCCCGGTGACCGGGGAGCGAATCTGTGTGTAGGAGAGTTGCACCTGAGCGGCGTCGATTGACGCCTGATTGCCTTGCGCCGTGGCCTTGAGCTGATTGACCAGCGCTTGTTGCTGGTCGTAGGTCTGCTTGGAAACCCCATCGTCGACCGTCAGTAATTTGTACCGCTTGAGGTTGACCTGTGCGACTTCCAATTGAGCCTGGCTTTCACCCAGTTGCGCACGGGTCTGATCGAGGCTGGCGCGGATCGAGCGGTCGTCGATGGTCGCGAGCAAGTCCCCTTTGTTCACCAGTTGGCCTTCCTTGACCAGGATTTTGGTGAGGATGCCGTCAATTTGCGGACGCACCACAACGCTGTGCAAGGACAGCACCGAACCGATGCCGCTGACATAACGTGGGACGTCTTTTTCAACAACGTTGACCACGCGCACCGGGATGGCCGCAGGCGCAGCGAGCTTCGCCGTGGCGGGCTTGACGACATACCAGGTGCCCCACGCGGCCAAAGCAATAAGCAGACCGGCGATCAAGGCGGTTTTTTTCTGAATTTGCATGCGAGTGGGGCGCCGGGCTAAGGGATAGGGGGAGTTTTCAGGTTTATACCCTCCTTTATAACCCTGTCAGCCCGTCAGGAGGGTGACTGCTAACTGACGGCGCTGTCAGTTTGGGAGGGATCTTGATTTTGCTTGCATGGCGTTCGGTCAGGTTGACCGCGTTATCGTTCATCGCGAGCAAGCTCGGCTCCTACAGGTACGTTGGGTCCTTGTGGGAGCCGGGCTTGCCCGCGATGGCGGCAGTTCAGTCAACACAAAACCCGACGGACTCGCTCGCGGCGTGAAGCTTGCAGCTCTCGACACAGGTATACTGCCGCCTTTCGCGGCTCGCTGACCGGGCCCGACTCTATGTGCACCACCCGGAGCTTTCATGACTTCCCCGACACAACCGCCGGTTGCCGACGCTTTGAGCGACGACCAGGCAGACCTGCCAGACAGCGTCGACTCCAGCGCAGACAGCGAAACCAAAGCCGCGATCCCGGCATTCAAGTTCCCGTTCAAACCGGGTGAATTGGCCGCCGCCAAGAACGCCAACCAGCCTTGGTACAAGAATGGCGCGAAGAATGGGCATACCAAGACGCCAGGCGCAGCACCTCCGGGCACGCGTCGTTCGATGGGTAAGCGTTGACCCTCGGTTATGTTTTCTGCTGGAAAGAAATCTGTCTGATGCCGAGACAGTTCCCACAAGGATGAGCGACTTGTCCTCTGGGAAGGTTGGTGACCCTTCGTCGAAGATTCGTTTCCAAGAATTCTCGACGAAGCCACTGAAATGCCTCTGCTAAAAACGCTCACCGTCCTGTCGCTGGTGCTCCTGACCACCGGTTGTGTGTCTTCTAAACCTGAGCCCCAGATCCGTTTCGGGGTCGAAGCCCTGGTTCCGCCATTTGAAAGCCGTAATGAAAATGGCGAACTGGTCGGGTTGAACATCGATTTGGGCAACGCCTTGTGTGCCGAACTCAATGCCCGCTGTGTCTGGATCGACCAGGCTTACGCCACCAATATCGCTGCCCTTGAAGCCAGGCGTTTCGACGTCATCATGCCGATGACCGCTACGGCGGCGCGACGTGAACGGATCGACTTCACCGAGAACCTTTACCCGTTGAGCAGCCGACTGGTGGCGCGTCAAGGTTCCGGTTTGCAACCGTCGGTGGTCTCGCTCAAAGGCAAGCGCGTCGGTGTTCTGGCGGGCACCAGCCGCGAGGCGTTCGCCAAAACCCGTTGGGCTGAGGCCGGGGTGACGGTGCGCAGTTTCAATTTGAATGATCAACTGATTGCCAGTTTGCAGGCGGGCGAAATCGACGCAACCCTGCAGGACACGATCGAAATTACCCACGCATTTTTGAGCCGGCCTCAAGGACAGGCATTCGACTTTGCCGGTCCTGTGCTCGACGATCCTATGTTGGGCAGCGGTGTGGCAATGGGGGTGCGCAATAACGACACCGCGTTGCGCGATAGCCTGAATGCTGCCCTTGAGCGTCTCAAGCGAAATGGCCAGTACCAGGCGATAACCCAGCGTTACTTGCCCCCCGTGACTACCGATGCACCCCGTTACTTTCCTAATGAGGAAGGCCTGCCATTTTCCGATGCGGTGCAGGTGGGGCACACGGTTTACCTGTCCGGGGTGATCGGCCTCGGAGCTGATGGCAAATTGGTCAAGGGCGGCATCGGACCGCAAACGACCCAGGCCATGGAGAACTTGCGTGCGGCATTGCAAGGCAATGGTTCATCCCTGGCCCAAGTGGCCAAATGCACGGTCATCCTGGCTGACATCAAGGATTTTTCCGCCATGAGTACTGTGTATCGCAGTTACTTCCCGGTGGACCGTTTGCCGGCTCGTACGACGTTTGCCGGCCAGTTGGTTGCGGGTGCGAAAGTAGAAGTGGAATGCCTGGCGGTCACGGCCCGCTAGTTCTATCGGTGACGGGCCATTGTGCAATGGAGTTGTGCGGTGGCTCCGACGTCTGGAGCCGGGCCTCTCAAGCCGCCCGCAACGAAATAAACGCGTAGTTCACCGGCGCTTCGGTCACCAGTTGCGCACCTGCCGCCTGCACTTGCCCGGCAATTTCATCTCCCGACACATGAAACACCCAGTCAGCCCCTGACGCTGCCAACGGTTGTGCTGTTACGTGGTCGATGACATTGGCAAATGCCGTCATGTCTGGCAGATAGGCCGTAAATCCATCGCCCTTCAGCGCTGTCGTGCGAATGCCCAATAACGCGCAAATCGCGTCCTTGGCCTGGACATCATCACGATCCGCCTGGCGCGAACGCAGGATCAGCTCTTTCAGTTCCTGATCGACCATTTCGCCGCCGATGATCAAGTCCGGGCCTTGTTCCCACGACTCGGGCGGGCAGTCCTTGGTCGCCGTATCCAGCATGATGTGTGGGTTGATTTCCGCCGGGTAGATGCGGCACACCAGCGGTCGGCGTTGGTAAATGCGGCACAGGTTGTCTTCGTCAAGATTCCGGCAGGGACCGACGTTGTAGGCGGCAAAGGTGATCGCCACATAGGCCTCGGACGCGCCGCTTCGAACCACCACCGAACGGCGTTCGGCATGTTCGCGTTGCTGCGCCGGCAGGCCCAGGCCGTTCCCCAGGAAACCCTCGACGAGCACGATCACCTGACCGCCATCGGCCGCCCACATCCGGGCTTCCGCCAGCGTCAGCGGGACGTGGTGGTCATTGCAGCACTTGCCGCAACCTACGCAGGAAAACGTTGTGTTCATGGATTACCGGACCGCCTGTTAACGCATGAAGTGGCGACAGAATGTCGCCGCAGCGCTCGGTCTTGAAGCAAGTTGTACGCCACTCACTGGGCCTTGGCAGTCGGACGGATCGAGTCCCATTCGGTCACGTAGGCGGTTTTGGTCTTTTTGTTGTAGAGGCACAGTTCAGTGCCTTGCTGGCCTTTCATGTGTTTTTGCGGGTATTGGCCTTGCAGCAGGAGGGCGGTGTAGTCGACCCGATCATCGAATTGCGCAGGGTTGCCGACGGGCTTGGCATTTTTCAGGCTGCTGGCCTTGGTGCAACGGGTGAGTACCGCTTTGTCGTAGGCAGCCCAGGCGTCGGGGCTGGAAGCCTGGGCCTGGGAGGCGAGGGCGCTGAGGCAGAGGAAGGTCAGGCTGACGGCTTTCATGTTCGGGCATCCTTGGGGGTGATTGACCAAGGTCTGAGTCTGTCACGTCGGGACAGGTTCCCGGCGAACCACAACCATCCCGGCACTTTCATACAAACGCTGCGCTCGAAGGTTGTCTTCCAATACCTTCAGGTCGACAAAACCCTCGCGGCGTTGCTGAAACACATTGAACGCGTGCAGCAATAAAGTGCGGCCAAGCCCTTGGCCTTGTGCTCGCGGATGCACGACAAGGTTCTTGATGAAGGCGCTGGTCCAGCACTGGCACACGCCAACGACACCGTCGGCATCCAGCGCAATGAAACACAAGGAGGGATCGTATTCGGGATCGGTTTCAAACCGCTGTTGCCACAGTTCCAGCGCTGGCACGCGGCCGCCACCTTCGAGATAACCCTGTTCCATCAAGCGATGAACGGCTTCGGCCAATTCAGGCCGGTAGGGGCTGAGGACTATCCCTTGAGGCCAGGTAATCGGCGGCACACCTTGCGCGAGGTTGCGCCGCATCAAAAAGCAAAAGCCCTCGGCCACCTGTTAATGACCTTGTTCAGCGACAGCCTTGGCTGCCTCGATCAGGCATTTGGTCAGCTCTGGCGAAGAGAATTTGGTCAGCACGGCGTTAGCTCCGGCCAAACGCGCTTTTTCGCTGTTCATCGCACTGTCCAAAGACGTGTGCAACAGCACATACAGGTGCGAGAAGTCCGGCGTTTCGCGCAGGGTGCGGGTGAAGGCGTAGCCGTCCATTTCCGACATTTCGATGTCCGAGACGATCAGGTTGATCTGCGAAGCGGTGCCTTGCAGGTCGAGCAGGCAGTCGATGGCTTCCTTGGCGCTGCGGGCGGTGTGGCATTGCAGGCCGAGGTTGCGCAGGGTGTGCACCGATTGTTGCAGGGCAACCTGGCTGTCATCGACCACCAGAATGCGGGCGTTGCCCAAGACTTCGGCGTCTTCCATGCTCAGCTCGGTCGGGGCCGATTCGATTTGCGCCGGAGCGATGCCGTGGATGACTTTTTCGATGTCCAGCACTTGCACCAGCGTACCGTCGACCGAGGTCACGCCGGTGATGTACGAGCGCACGCCGCCGGAACCAAAGGGCGGTGGGCGGATATCGGTGGTCAGGCAATGGACGATCTTGCTCACGGCCTGAACATGCAGGCCCTGCTTGGAGCGGCTGACGTCGGTGACGATCAGGCAGCCACCGTTCGGATCTTCCAGCGGGCGCTCGCCAATGGCACGGCTCAGGTCGATCACCGACAACGAGGCGCCGCGCAGGGTGGCGATGCCTTTAACGTGGGGATGCGACTCCGGCAGCCGGGTCAGCGGCGGGCAAGGGATGATTTCACTGACTTTCAGCAGGTTGATCGCCATCAGCTTGCCGCTGCGCAACGTGAACAGCAAAAGCGAAAGTGAATCTGCGCGGGCTTTATTGGTGGACATAAAAACCTTCTGTGGAAAAGGTGATGGGCGATTGCGGGATCGCCCACAACTACCGATATCGGGTTATCGACTTGTAGCGGGCAGGCTTTAGGGGCTTTGCGTCGCACATCGGTGAATGCATTCTTTGTAGCAGCTGCCGAGCCTGCGAGGCTGCGTCCGGTTGCGAAGCAGCCGTAAACCCTGAATCCCGGATGTATCAGATACAACGCAGCCGATGGATTGGCGAGGACTGCGTCTTCGAACGCAGCCTCGCAGGCTCGGCAGCTGCTACAGGGACCGAGTTATTTCATCCCCAACCGCTTGGCCATGCGCCCAAGATTCGCCCGGTCCAGGCCTAGCTCACGGGCCGCGCTGGCCCAGTTGTCTTGGTGCCGCTCCAGGCAACTACTGATCAATTGCCGTTGATAGTTCTCGGTGGCTTCACGCAAATCGCCAGACACCAGCACCACAGGGTTGGCCACCGGTTGCTCGGTGATAGCCTCGACACTGCCAGTGGGCAAGTCCAGGTCCGCTGCACTCAAACTGAGAATCTTCGGGCGATCCTTGCAGTTGCCCAGCGCTTTGAGTGAGCTTCGACCAATCAAATGCTCCAGCTCACGCACATTCCCTGGCCAGTTGTACGCCAGCAATGCGGTCTGCGCGTCGCTGCTCAAACGCAGGCTGTTGAGGCCCATGCGCGAGCGATTTTGCTCAAGAAAGTAGCCACTGAGCAGCAACACGTCCCGCCCGCGATCGCGCAGCGCCGGTACCAGCAAGGGGTAAACGCTCAAACGGTGGTAAAAGTCGGCACGGTAGCGACCGTTGCGCACTTCTTCGGCCAGGTCGCGGTTGGTGGCCGCGATCAGCCGCACATCCACCTGGTGTTCCTTGTCCGAGCCCAGGCGCTGCAACTGACCGCTTTGGAGCACTCGCAACAGCTTGGCTTGCACTGTCAGTGACAATTCACCGACTTCATCGAGAAACAGCGTGCCGCCATTGGCCAGCTCAAACTTGCCGCGACGATCACTTGTTGCGCCAGTAAAGGCGCCCCGCACGTGACCGAACAATTCGCTCTCGACCAATGTGTCCGGTAGCGCCGCGCAGTTGAGGCTGATGATGGGTTTGTCGGCTCGTGCAGAGGCGGCGTGAATCGCCTGCGCCACCAGTTCCTTGCCGACGCCGGTTTCGCCGGTGATCAACACGGTCAGGTCACTGCCGCCCACCAGATTGATTTCTTCCACCAGACGCTTGTGGGCCTTGCTCTGGCCGATCATCTCGCGGTCCTGCTGACCACTGGCTTGACGGTAAACCTCGGCGCGCTGGTGTTCGTCTTCGGCGCGATTGGCCAGGCGCTCGATGCGCTCGGCAGCGTTGACCGTGGCCGCAGCGAGGCTGGCAAAGGCTTGCAGGGCGTCCAGTTCGATGGGTTCAAACTGTTCCGGATCGAGGGCATCGAGGGTCAGCAAGCCCCATGGGCGCTCGTCGATAAACAGCGGGCATCCCATGCAGTCGTGGACTTCCAGATGATCATCGAGGCCTTCGATCAGCCCGTCGTAAGGGTCCGGCAGGCCGCTGTCGGCGGCAAAGCGGGTGGGGCCGTGGCTGCTGAGCAATGCCTCGAAGCGCGGGTGTTCGCTGACTTTGAAGCGTCGCCCCAGGGTGTCGGTACTCAACCCGTCGACGGCCAAGGGCACCAGCCAATCGCCATCAAGGCGCAGCAGGGCTGCGGCATCGCAAGGGAGCAAGGCGCGCATGGCTTCGAGCAGGCGGCGATAACGCTCGCCTTCGGGCAATTCGCGAGACAGGTCGGAGACCAGGGGCAGCAGGGCGGTGAGCAAGGATTTTGCAGTCATAGTGACTCCATGTAGTCGGGATGACTATAAGGCAGTGTGTGTCGATATGACTACTGTGTTTTTAAGTTGTTGTTTTATAAGGTTTATAGTTTTGGCATGGAAACTGAAGGGTCTAAGGAAACTCACACAAAGATCCGGAGTCGCCTTAATGCTTAGCGTCCAAGACCGTGCCATTGTCAAATCCACCGTGCCGCTGCTGGAAAGCGGGGGCGAAGCGCTGATTACCCACTTCTACCGCATGATGCTCTCGGAATACCCTGAGGTCCGCCCGCTGTTCAACCAGGCCCACCAGGCCAGCGGTGATCAACCGCGCGCGCTGGCCAACGGTGTGTTGATGTACGCGCGGCACATCGACCAGCTCGACCAGTTGGGTGACCTGGTGGCCAAGATCATCAACAAGCACGTGGCCCTGCAAATCCTGCCGGAACACTACCCCATTGTCGGATCCTGCCTGTTGCGCGCCATCGCCGAAGTGCTGGGCGAAGAAATCGCCACCCCTGAAGTGATTGCTGCCTGGGGTGCCGCGTATGGCCAACTCGCCGACATTTTGATCGGCGCTGAAACCAGCATCTACGACCAGAAAGAACAGGCCCCTGGCGGATGGCGCGGGGCGCGGGATTTCATCGTGACGGCCAAGGTCGAGGAAAGCGCTGAAATCACCTCGTTCTACTTCGAACCTGCCGACAAAGGCCCGATTCTTGTGGCGGAGCCTGGCCAGTACATCGGCATGAAACTGATCCTCGACGGCGAAGAGATCCGTCGCAATTACTCGCTGTCGGCACTGGCGAACAACGGTCAGTACCGCATCAGCGTCAAGCGTGAAACCGGTGGGCGCGCGTCAAACCACTTGCACGATCAGTTGCATGTCGGTGCGAGCATCGAGCTGTTTCCGCCGTCGGGCGAATTCACCCTGGCCGCCAGTGACAAACCGCTGGTGCTGATCAGTGGCGGTGTCGGCATCACGCCAACGCTGGCAATGCTCGAAGCCGCGCTGGCCACCGAGCGCCCGGTGCATTTCATCCACTGCGCGCGCAACGGCAGCGTGCACGCCTTCCGTGACTGGATCGATGGTCTGGCCGAGCGTCATCCGCAACTCAAGCGCTTCTATTGCTACGCCGAAGATGACGGCGTCAGCGCCGCTGCGCACAAGGTCGGGTTGTTGAGTCAGGAGCAACTGGGCGAGTGGTTGCCCGAACAGCGTGACCTGGATGCTTACTTCCTTGGGCCTAAAGGCTTCATGGCCGCGATCAAGCGTCACCTCAAGGCCTTGGGTGTACCGCAGCAGCAAAGCCGCTACGAGTTCTTTGGCCCGGCCTCGGCGCTGGAGTAACTGGTCAGGGCGACTCGGGAGACCGAGTCGCCTTCATCTCGGGTAAGCCCGCTCCCACAGGTTTTGTGTCGTTCGAGAGATTGCGGGCAAGCACAATTCCTGTGGGAGCGGGCTTGCCCGCGATTGGCCGCACTGCGGTTCCGAACCGTACAAATCCTTTAAAAGTTAATCCCTCCTTAACCGCTTTATCGTTTATTCCCCCGAATCCACCGGCACGCGGCAGGCTCTCAAACGACGGAGCCTGCGTGTAGACTGGCGGCAACTGATATCAAAAAGGGAAACGCGATGAGCGAGGAATCGATGCGGTTGGGACGCGAACGGCGTTATCTGGTGTTACTGGGCATCATCTGCCTGGCGCTGATCGGCGGCGCGCTGTACATGCAAATTGTGTTGGGCGAGGCGCCATGCCCGCTGTGCATCCTCCAGCGTTATGCGTTGTTGTTTATCGCGGTGTTCGCCTTCATCGGTGCGGCGATGCGCACCCGTCGCAGCATTACCGTGTTCGAGACGCTGGTGGTCATCAGTGCCATTGCAGGCGTCGCGGTCGCCGGGCATCACGTCTACACCCAGTTCTATCCTGCGGTCAGTTGCGGCATCGACGTGCTGCAACCGATTGTCGATGGTTTGCCACTGGCGAAGATCTTCCCGCTGGGCTTCCAGGTCGATGGCTTCTGCTCCACGCCGTACCCGCCGATCCTCGGCCTGTCGCTGGCGCAATGGGCGCTGGTGGCGTTCGTGTTGATCGTGGTGCTGGTGCCGTTGCTCACTTCACGTAACCGTAAAACGCTGCGCTGAGGCAGTTCGCTTCACCGCTGCGTCATCCAAAAAAAACGCCCCGGTCCTCGTTAAGAGGGCCGGGGCGTTTTGCATTTCTGACGGTTGGTAGAAAGACCTTGATGCACGACAAGAAGGGGTGCGACACGTGTGCGACATGTTGTCACATCGGCAGTGTCGCAAGGCATTTCAAAAGGATTAATTGGCATAAGGTCTGGCAACAAAATTGGACTGCCCGGATGCTGATTCAATTCGCCCGGAAAGTGATGAGGCAGGCAGTTTTAACAAGTGCTGGCGAATTGCCGGAGCCCTTGTCACGTGGGGGCTTTGGCAATCTCGGGAGAGGGTGTAGGGGGCTCGAAGCTGTCTGAACTGCGGGAGATAGACCTACTAATTTTGGTGTTTTTGTTGAGAATCAATTTCGATAACATGCCCGACTTTTACGAAATACGTTAATGATTGTTGCTGGAATGGATAAAAATTATTTCGGGATGAGACATGGTTTATGAATCGTTACATATCTACAATCGCCCGCACTGAATTCCCGGCACTGCTCACCCTTAATCAGGTGCTTGAGCAGAAAGAAGGGCGTCGAGAGGCCTGAAGGCTTCATGCGACTCCCCGGTGTCGGAGCCTTCCAACTATCCGCACCAAATGGAATTGGTCTGTAACAAGGCCTTTGACCACGAATTCGAATAAGAACTTACCGCTGGCCCAGGATTTGTCGAGCAGCGTCTGACGCGCGACGGGCAGCCCTTATTCAATCCAAGAAAAATGCCAACCCTTGGCAGGGTGAAGTGTTGGCGATCAAAACCCAACTGCATTGCGCAAGCTGCTTTAGAGGTCGTGAGATGAGTAAAAACAGGTACCCCAGACTACTAGGCTTATTGCCGCTGATTGGCACGTTGTTGCTGTCAGGCTGCAACATGACCTTGCTCGATCCCAAGGGCCAGGTGGGCCTGGATGAGCGAAACCTGATCATCACCGCAACGCTGCTGATGCTTCTTGTCGTGGTACCGGTCATCGTCATGACCTTCCTGTTCGCCTGGAAATATCGCGCCTCCAACACCGACGCCGTCTACACGCCGAAGTGGTCGCACTCCACCAAGATTGAAATCGCGGTGTGGGCCATTCCAGTGCTGATCATCATTGCCCTGGGTTATGTCACCTACAAGTCGACCCACGCACTGGACCCGTACAAACCACTGGAATCCGACGTCAAGCCGGTCACCATTCAAGTGGTCTCGATGGACTGGAAGTGGCTGTTCATCTACCCGGAACAAGGCATTGCCACGGTCAACAAGATCGTCTTCCCGGCCAACACGCCAATCAATTTCCAGATCACCTCCGACACCGTGATGAACTCGTTCTTCATTCCGGGCCTGGGCGGCCAGATCTACGCGATGGCGGGCATGCAGACCAAACTGCACCTGATCGCCAACCAGAACGCTGAATTCGACGGTATCTCCGCCAACTACAGCGGCGCGGGTTTCACCGGCATGAAGTTCAAAGCAATCGCCACCTCTCAGGCTGATTTCGATGCCTGGGTCAGTGATGTCAAGAAGGCACCTAAACAGCTTGAAAAAGCTGAATACGAAGCCCTTTCCAAACCAAGCCAGAACAATCCAGTAGAGCTCTACTCCTCGTTCACGCCGAACCTGTTCCAGACCATCGTCGACAAGTACGAAGGCATGAAACCGGGTCCGAAAGTGGACCACGAGAAGAAAGAGAAAGAAGTGGCCCAGATGGAAGGGATGGACATGAGTTCGCATTCAGCTGCCGGGGCAGAGGAGTAAACGATGTTTGGTAAATTAAGTTGGGAAGCGGTCCCGTTCCACGAGCCGATCGTGATGGTGACCATCGCCATGATCGCGCTCGGCGGTCTGGGCGTGTTCGCTGCAATCACCTATTTCAAGAAGTGGACCTACCTGTGGTCCGAGTGGCTGACATCGGTCGACCACAAGAAAATCGGCGTGATGTACATCGTCGTGGCCATGATCATGCTGCTGCGTGGTTTTGCCGACGCCATCATGATGCGTTCCCAGCTGGCCCTGGCCACTGAAGGTTCGCCTGGCTACCTGCCACCTGAACACTATGACCAGATCTTCACCGCTCACGGTGTGATCATGATCATCTTCATGGCGATGCCATTCTTCACCGGCCTGATGAACCTTGCAGTGCCGCTGCAGATCGGCGCCCGTGACGTTGCCTACCCGTTCCTGAACTCCCTGAGCTTCTGGCTGCTGGTCTCCGGCGTTGTGCTGGTTAACGTGTCCCTGGGTGTCGGCGAATTCGCCCGTACCGGTTGGGTTGCGTATCCACCGCTGTCGGAACTGGGCTACAGCCCTGGCGTGGGTGTGGACTACTACATCTGGGCGCTACAGCTATCCGGGCTAGGTACGACGCTGACCGGGGTCAACTTCCTGGCCACCGTGCTGAAAATGCGTACCCCGGGCATGAAAATGATGGACATGCCGATCTTCACCTGGACCTGCACCTGGGCCAACGTACTGATCGTCGCTTCCTTCCCGATCCTGACCGCTACCCTGGCACTGCTGACGCTTGACCGTTACATGGATTTCCACATTTTCACCAATGAACTTGGTGGCAATCCGATGATGTACGTCAACCTGTTCTGGGCCTGGGGTCACCCCGAGGTTTACATCCTGATTCTGCCGGCATTCGGGATCTTCTCCGAAGTCATCTCGGCGTTCTCCGGCAAGAAGCTGTTCGGTCACCACTCGATGATCTACGCCTCGGGCGCGATCTCGATCCTGGGCTTCATGGTTTGGCTGCACCACTTCTTCACCATGGGTTCGGGTGCCAGCGTCAACGCCTTCTTCGGTCTGGCGACGATGCTGATTTCCATCCCGACGGGTGTGAAGCTATTCAACTGGCTGTTCACCATCTACCAGGGCCGTCTGCGCATGACCAGCCAGGTGCTGTGGACCCTGGGCTTCATGGTGACCTTCGCCATCGGCGGCATGACCGGCGTGCTGCTGGCCATTCCGGGTGCTGACTTCGTTCTGCACAACAGCCTGTTCGTTATTGCTCACTTCCATAACGTGATCATCGGCGGCGCAGTATTCGGCTACATCGCAGGCTTCGGCTTCTACTTCCCTAAAGCGTTCGGCTTCAAGCTGCACGAAGGTTGGGGCAAGGCAGCGTTCTGGTTCTGGATCTCGGGCTTCTTCGTCGCGTTCATGCCGCTCTATGTATTGGGCTTCATGGGCATGACCCGTCGTCTGAACAGCACCACCAACCCTGAGTGGACGCCTTACCTGCACGTTGCAATGTTTGGCGCGATCCTGATCGCTGTCGGTATTGCCTGCCAGTTGATCCAGCTGTACGTCAGTGTCCGTGACCGTAACAAGCCGGAAAACATGTGCGAACACGGCGACCCGTGGAATGCCCACACGCTGGAATGGTCGACTTCGTCGCCACCACCGTTCTACAACTTTGCCGTTCTGCCGAAAGCCGACTGCATCGACCCGTTCACCGAGGCCAAGGAAAACGGTACTGCGTACAAGGCCCCGGCCAAGTACGAGCCGATCCACATGCCAAACAACACCGCGACCGGCCTGGTCATGGGTGCTCTGTTGACCGTGTTCGGTTTCGCGATGATCTGGCACATCTGGTGGATGGCCATCTTCGGCCTCGCCGGTACCGTGATCTACTTCGTTATCCATGCTGCCCGTGATGACCAGGGCTATATGGTGCCGGTCGACGTGATCGAGCGCACCGAAGCCGAGCAGCACAAGCGTCTGGTAGCCGCCGGGAAAATCCCGGCCACTGCCACCCGTGTTGAAACCTCGTTGGAACAGGCTTAAACCATGTCGAACTTAGTGACCAATGCTGGACACACCCATGTCGATGGACATGGGCACGATGACCATCACCACGACTCGGGCGAGATGACCGTATTCGGTTTCTGGCTCTACCTGATGACCGACTGCATTTTGTTTGCGTCGATCTTCGCGGTGTACGCGGTACTGGTTAACAACGTAGCGGGTGGCCCGTCGGGCCACGACATCTTCGAGCTGCCATACGTGCTGGGCGAAACCGCCTGCCTGTTGCTCAGCTCGATCACCTACGGCTTCGCCATGCTGGCGTTGTTCAAAGGCAACAAGAAGGCGGTACTGGGCTGGTTGGCCATCACCTTCCTGTTCGGCCTGGGCTTCATCGGCATGGAGATCAACGAGTTCCACATGCTGATCTCCGAAGGCTACGGTCCTAACCGCAGCGGCTTCCTGTCCGGGTTCTTCACCCTGGTCGGCACCCACGGTCTGCACGTGACCAGCGGTCTGATCTGGATGGCGATCATGATGTATCAGGTCCAGAAAAAAGGCCTGACGTCGACCAACAAAACCCGTCTGAGCTGCCTGAGCCTGTTCTGGCACTTCCTGGACGTGGTGTGGATCTGCGTATTCACCGTTGTTTACCTGATGGGGACCCTGTAATGGCTAACGCAGCTCACTCACACAATGGCCACGACAGTCACGACGACAGCCACGGCAGCGTCAAGTCGTACGCCATCGGCTTCATCCTGTCGGTGATCCTGACGATCATTCCTTTCGGCCTGGTGATGTACCCGTCGCTGCCGAAAGCCATGACCCTGTGGATCGTACTGGTCTTCGCAGTTATCCAGGTGCTTGTTCACCTGGTGTACTTCCTCCACCTGGACCGCTCCGCTGCCCAGCGTAACAACGTGATCGCGTTTGTTTTCGCCGCATTGGTAATCGTTCTGTTGGTTGGCTTGTCGCTGTGGATCATGTTCAGCATCCACACCGTCATGATGGCGCACTGAGGAAAGTCCGGATGTCCTTTAAGCACTTTATCCAAATCACCAAACCGGGGATCATTTTCGGTAACGTGCTTTCTGTGGCGGGCGGATTTTTCCTGGCCTCGAAAGGGCATGTCGATCTGGCCATTTTCCTGGCCGCCATGATCGGCACGTCCCTGGTGGTGGCTTCGGGTTGCGTGTTCAACAACTGCATCGACCGCGACATCGACCTGAAGATGGAACGCACCAAGAACCGGGTGCTGGTCCAGGGCTTGATCTCCCTGAAACTGGCCCTGGCCTTTGCGACCGTCCTGGGTGTTGCCGGCGTCGCATTGTTGTACAAGGTGGCGAACCCGTTGGCCGCGCTGTTCGCGGTGATCGGTTTCATCATCTACGTCGGCTTCTACAGCCTGTACCTCAAGCGCAAGTCGGTTCACGGCACGCTGGTGGGCAGTCTGTCGGGCGCCATGCCGCCGGTGATTGGCTACGTCGCTGTGACCAACAGCTTCGACATGGCCGCACTGACCCTGCTGGTGATGTTCAGCCTGTGGCAGATGCCGCATTCCTACGCCATCGCGATCTTCCGCTTCAACGATTACCTGGCCGCATCGATTCCGGTGCTGCCAGTGAAGCGCGGGATCCAGGTGGCCAAGAAGCACATCCTGATCTACATCCTGGCCTTCCTCGTGGCGACCTTGATGCTGACCTTCAGCGGCTACGCCGGCATGAGCTACCTCGCCGTCGCCGCGGCCATGGGCATGTACTGGTTGTACATGGCCTGGACCGGCTACAAGGCAGTGGATGACACGGTCTGGGCACGCAAGCTGTTCGTGTTCTCGATCTTCACCATTACCGCGTTGAGCGTGATGATGTCCCTGGACTTCAAAGTGCCGACCGAGTTGCTGCTGACGTACGCGCCTTAAGCGTCGGATGCTGTAAACAAAAGCCCCGCCTTCGAGAGAAGTGCGGGGCTTTTTGTTGGGGGGCAAGCAGAAAAACTCAGCGATCAAGCAACCGGAAAAACCGGTCCCGCACCTGGGTGTTATCGCTGTGCGCGACATTGAAACGCAGGAAGCTGCTGGCATCGGCCGCTTTGCTCAGCAAGGTGCCGGGCGCCAGCACCAGGTCAATGTCGAGGCCTTTGCTGGCCAGGGTTTCAGCGTGGAAACCTTCGGGCAAGCGGGTCCAGATAAACAACCCTTCCCCCGGCAGCGACGATACCGAGCACCCGGCCTCCACCAGCCAGCGCGCCACACGGCTGCTGGATTCGTAGAGGCGGTCGACGGTGCGGCGGGTGTGTTTGGCGTAGCTTCCATTGTTGAGCATGGAGCAGGTGATCTGCTCCGCGAGTTCCGAGGTCACACCGCCACAGGCCATTTTCAAAGCAATCATCCGGGCCGCCAAGGGGCGCGACAACACGCTGTAGCTGACACGGCTGTTGGCGGTCAGGGTCTTGGAAAAACCGGAGACGTAACTGACCGTGTCCAGCCCGCCCGCGGCCAGGCGCGGTGTGCGTTTCTGCTGGATGTCGCCATACAAGTCATCTTCGACGATATGAAAACCATAGCGGTGACTCAGTTCCAGCAGGCGATAAACCTGGGCGGCGGTGAACGAGTGGCCGGTCGGGTTATGCAGCGTGCTGTTGGTCATATACAGCACGGGGCGATGGGCAATCAGCAATTGCTCGAACGCCTCAAGGTCCAGGCCATCGCAATCGCGGGCAATGGTGATGACCTTGGCGCCGTGCAACGCCAGATTGGCGTGCATGTTGAAGTAACACGGGTCGTCGAGTACTACCGTATCGCCAGGCTTTATCAACAGGCGCATCAGCAGGTCGATCGCCTGCACGGTGTTGGAAGTGGTGATGATTTGTTCCACCGGTGCCTCGATACCGACGGTCGACAACTTGACCCGTAATGCCTCGCGCAACGGCAGATAACCGCCCACTTCACCGTACTCGCCCATGCGCAGCGTCGTCGCGCGAAGTGTCGCGCGTACGGCTTTGAGCAGTTCTTCGGCGGGCAACCAGGAGGCGGGGAGGAATCCGCAGCCGGGACGCAGCGCACCGTTTTCCAGCAACAGTGCACGGCGGACCCGGCTGAGCGTGTCCTGAGGTTGCAAGTCCGGACCGGCAACCGCGGACGGCGGATTGATGGCTCGCTGAACGTAATGCCCGGAACCCTGGCGCGAGACCACCAGTCCCTTGGCGCGCAACCGGTCAAGGGCATCGACCATTGTCGACTTGCCCACGTTCATCAAGCCCGAGAGCTCGCGAATGGGTGGCAGTTTGGCCCCATGGGGCAGGCCTCCCTGGTTGATCGCCATCGTCAGCTGATCGACGATCTGCTGCACCAGCGGCATCCCTGGCTGAAGTTCGATGGCGGCGATGACTGCACGGTGAACCTGCATTTTACTGGTCTCCCTGGCAGTAAAGTTCGTTGGATTCTATACGAACTTACCCTGAACAAGACAAGTGTCTGATGCCTACCATCAACTGCGCTTTTCGCTCTCTTGATGAAGAAGGTTCGGTAGATGATTAAGCAATTGACTCGCGACGAACGCTTCGTCGCCCTGGCAAAAGAACTGGGTTTTGATATCTACGACGAGAACGCTGCTGGCGGACATTACGCGCCGCTGATTCGACATGAAGATGAACTGTACATCAGCGGGCTGGTGCCGCGAATGAACGGCAAAATTCAGTACCCTGGCAGGGTGGGGCTGGAGCTCAACCTGGCAGATGCTCAAGAAGCGGCGAGTATCAGTGCGATACGTGGGCTGGCGCTGATTTACGCCGCCATCGGTTCACTGGAGCACATAAAGGCGCTGCTTCGCATAACGGTCTATGTGAAATCCACCTTTGATTTTGTCGATCTCAGTGACGTGGCCAATGGCGCATCGGATGTCTTTACGCATGTACTGGGCGATGCCGGTAAACACACCCGTACGACCGTCGGTGTTTATCAGCTGCCGAAAAACGCGCCGGTAGAAGTGGACATGATGGTGGCGCTGCATTCGTCAGCTCCGTCATCCTGAGTGCAATAAAAAGCCCTGCTTCAAGGGCAGGGCTTTTCGGTCATCGGCGTTTACCCGACTGATTTACTGCGCGGCGATGCTGTAGCCGTCGAACGCGGTTTGCTGCTGTAGCGCGGTGATGATGTTCTTGCGGTTGACCGCTTGTTCGACACCGGCGTTATCGAGGAACGTCTCGCTTTCAATCACTGCGTCATCGCCTTCGCCGACGAAGGTGAAGCCGAGGAACTCCAGCGCTTTGCGGTCAACGTTCAGGCTTGAACGCGGGGTGCGCAGCGGCAGGGTGACGTTTATGCCGTCCTTGCTGATGGTGAACACTTCGAGATCTTTCTTGGCGCGAGCCACTTTGCTTTTGCCACTGCTCGGATTGCTGATGGCCTGGTGAGTCTGGTTCAGCACTTTCAGCGCGAGGCCGTAGACGATCTCCTGAAACGCCGGGTCATCCTTGAAGCTGGAGAGAATCCGGCTGATCGGGAATTTGCTGCTCAGGTCTTCGAGAGCGGCGATGTCGGCCGCTTCCGCGTCCTTGAGTTGCTTGAGTTCGCCCATCAGCTCATAGGCTTTATCGTCGTCGAAGCTGTCATGTGCCTGGCGAATCGCGGCGCGCAGCTCGCGGATCTGGTCGCTTTCCCGGGTGGACTGAAAAGCGTCCAGGACCATCTCGCTGATGGTCTTGGCCTGTGGCACATGCTGTGAAAGATTGATGGAGTTTTCGTATTCCGCTTTGGACGACAAGGTGACTACGGATTCAGCGGTGTTGGAATCGGACATTGAAATTTCACTACTTCTTTTAACTTGAATTGAGGCGAGAAAGCACAGGGCCTTTTCAGGCCGACTAATCTATTGGACCGTGGCAGCGTTGTCACGGGTGAACAGGCAACTGGTCGTCATTTTTGCGAGCCGTTACCTGAATGTGTGCCGCCGACTAGGTCCCGGTTGAATTGAGATTCATCGAGCGAACCGCCCATTGCTCTGCCGTTTGCTGATCCACCGGCAAGGAGAAGCGAAAGGTCGCGCCTCGTCCGGGCAGATCGATCAGCTGGATCTCGCGACCATGCAATTGCAGGATCCGATGCACGATACGCAGCCCCAGCCCGCCATCGCGCCGTGCACCGCCAATGTTGAAGGGACGCAGGAACAGCCCTTCGCGCAACTGTGGTGCGATGCCGGGGCCGGTGTCGCTGACGGTGACTTCGATAAACGGCCCTTGTGGGCGCAGGCTCAATTCGACTTCTCCACCTTGAGGGGTATTGCGCAGGGCGTTGTCGAACAGGTTGGTCAACACCCGCTCGATCAATCCCAGGTCGGCGCAGGCCGCGGAAACGTTAGGGGCGAAAGTGGCCTTCAGTTCGATCTGGCGCGCTTCGGCGGTCAGCTCGAATTTCTGGAAGATGTCCTGCACCAGATCGGTCATGGAGAAGCGTTCCAGCACCGGTTGTACGAAACCGTGCTCCAGCCTGACCAGTTCGAGCAGCGATTGCGCCAGGCCACCCACTTTTCGACTTTGATCCAGGGCGATACCCAGATAGCGACGGCGGTCGGCGGGGGATAACGTGGCGTCTTTGAGCGTCAGGGTTTCCAGGTATCCGTGCAGCGAGGCCAACGGTGTTCGCAGGTCGTGGGAAATGTTTGCCACCAGTTCGCGACGCTCCTGATCCTGGCGAGTCAGTGAGCGCCACTGTTCACTCAGGCGGGTTTGCATTTGCCGGAAGGCTGCGTCCAGTACGGCAATTTCATCGTGACTGGCCGCTTTCCCTAGCGGTTCCGCGGTCGGTGGTGTGGAGGGAACACCATCGATGTCGAACTGACTGACTCTTTCGGTCAAGCGGCGCAACGGTCGGGTAATCAGGGCAAATGCCGTGAGACCGGCGATCAGGCACAACAACGCGACCAGACCGATGGACCACAGGGCGGTATTGAGCGCGGCACTGGTGGCGCCGCGTTCGGCGAAGCGGTCGTGTTCTTCGCTAAGCAGTACCACATAGAGATAACCGGCGGGCTGACCGTTGACCCGCAATGGCGCGGCGCTGAAGACTTTGCGTCCATCGACGCTGCGCGGGTCATCGCCGAGAATCGGCAGGGCGTCACCCTTGAGCAAGCGCTGGATCGGCCCAAGGTCGATCCGTTCCCGATGTATCCGCCCTTCTGGGGCGGCGCTGCCGACGATTTTGCCCTCGGAGTCCAGCAGATAGACCTCGACGCTGGGATTGACCTGCATGAGTTTGCTGAACAATTCGCGAACGGCATTGGGCATCAGGCCGCCAGCATCCATCAGCACGGTGTCGTGGGCGATGTGTTGCGCCAGATCGCGCGACAGTCCCTGGACCACTTCCAGTTCATGCATTTGATTGGCGCGCACTTGCATCCACGCCGATGTGCCACAGCACACCAGCAACAGAATCGCGAACACCAGGGACAGGCGTTGTGTCAGGGTCAGCCTCATGGCTGTTCCTCCTTGACCGCGAATTTGTAACCGCGCCCCCACACCGTGAGGATGCGCACAGGTTGCGCCGGGTCAGCTTCGATCTTGGCCCGCAGACGGTTGATGTGGGTGTTCACCGTGTGTTCGTAGCCCTCATGGCTGTAACCCCATACCGCATTGAGCAAGTCCATGCGCGAGAACACCTTGCCCGGCTGGCGGGCGAAGAAGTAGAGCAGGTCGAACTCCCGTGGTGTGAGGTCCAGGCGCCGCCCGTCGAGCGAAACCTCGCGGGTGATCGGGTCGATGGACAGGCCGTCCGTCATCAGGCTGCCCGAGTCCATTTTCAGGTTGCGGGCCATGGCGTCTACCCGACGCAGCAGCGCCTTGACCCGGGCGACCAGTTCCAGCATCGAAAAGGGCTTGGCAAGGTAATCGTCAGCGCCGAGTTCCAGGCCCAGGATCCGGTGTACTTCGCTGGAGCGCGCACTGGTGATGATGATCGGGGTGTAGCGGGCCATCGCCCGCGCACGACGGCAGATTTCCAGGCCGTCGACACCCGGCAGCATCAGGTCGAGGATCAAGGCGTCCCAGCTTCCTTGCTGCAACAGGCGCATGCCTTCATCACCGTCGGCGCAGTGCACCACTTCGAACTGCTCATCGCGAAGATGCAGGCAAATCAGGTCGGCGATGTGCAGGTCGTCCTCGACCACCAGGACGCGTTTGGTCTGTTCCATAAAGCTCAATCCTTTGTCGCGAATGGGCACATTGTGCGGGTTTTCCTCAGCCTGAGTTATCACGAATTGTTTAACTCCTCGTGAGGATTTGGCGATCAACCCAAGCCTAGGCTGTGTTCCCTATCAGGCACCTGGAATTTTGGAGAAGGCCATGTTTTCACGGCGACAGTTTCTTGTAGCGGGCGGCGGGCTGGGGGCTGCAGCGTTGGTGATCGGTGTGTTGCCAAAATTTGCCGCCAGCACTGCACTGGTCAGTGATGCCGGCGCGGCGGAGGTATTCGAGGTGACCCACAGCGACAGCGAATGGCACGCCCTGCTCAGCGACGAGCAGTACGAGATTTTGCGTGAAGAGGGCACGGAGCGGGCCTACAGCAGCCCATTGAACAATGAACATCGCGCAGGTGTTTTCGCCTGTGCAGGGTGTGATTTGCCGCTGTTCTCATCCGACACCAAGTTTGACAGCCGCACCGGCTGGCCCAGTTTCTGGGCACCGCTGGACAAAGCGGTGGCCACTCGTCAGGACCGATCCTTTGGTGTGCTGCGCGAAGAGGTTCACTGCCGGCGATGCGGCGGTCATCTGGGGCATGTCTTCGACGACGGGCCCAAACCCACCGGTCTGCGTTATTGCATGAACGGCCTGGCGCTGACCTTCAAGCCGCAGGCGGCTTGAACCGTGGGCATTTCCCTTCATTCACCTGGTGCAGGTCGACGCTATGTGGCTTTTGGTTCTCGCTTATCTCGGTGGTGTACTGACAATCGTCAGCCCCTGCATCCTGCCGGTACTGCCCTTTGTCTTCGCTCGAACCGGGCAGCCGTTTATGAAAAGTGGCTTGCCGCTATTGGCGGGGATGGCGCTGACCTTCGCGCTGGTCGCCACGTTGGCGGCGGTGGGTGGCGGTTGGGTGGTGCAACTCAATCAATACGGTCGCTGGCTCGCGTTGCTGTTCGTAGCACTGTTCGGGTTGACGCTGATGCTGCCCCGACTGGCCGAGCGACTGACACGGCCACTGGTGGCGGCCGGCAGCCGACTATCGGAGGCCGCCGGCGCCGATGCCCGGCCACGCCCCGGCGCTTCCTTCCTGATCGGCGTTGCCACGGGCCTGCTCTGGGCGCCTTGCGCCGGACCTATTCTGGGGCTGTTGCTGACAGGCGCGGCGCTGCAAGGGGCAAGCATCGAAACCACATTGCTACTGCTGGCTTACGCGGCCGGTGCCGCCACTTCCCTCGCTGTGGCGCTGCTGCTGGGCGGTAAAGTCTTCGCAGCGATGAAACGTTCGATTGGCGCAGGCGAATGGGTTCGGCGCGGTCTGGGGGCCGCGATGCTGGCGGGGGTTGCCGCGATTGCCCTGGGGTTGGATACCGGCATTCTGGCGCGGGTTTCGACCGCGTCCACCGGTGGAATCGAACAGGCATTGGTGGGGCGATTGGCCGGCAAATCCCCGAACAACAGCGGGGCGATGATGGCCGCCGGTGACACGATGAAAGCGAGTGACAAGGCCTCCGGTGTCTTGCCGATTGAAGGCAACCTTCCTGCACTGGATGGTGCAGTGCAGTGGCTCAATTCCCCACCTCTCACGGCGCAGGCCTTGAAGGGCAAAGTCGTGCTGGTGGATTTCTGGACCTACTCCTGCATCAACTGCCTGCGCACGTTGCCGTATGTGAAAGCCTGGGCCGAGAAGTACCGCGATCAGGGGTTAGTAGTGATCGGTGTCCATGCACCTGAATTCGCCTTCGAACGGGATGTTGGCAATGTCACCAAAGCCATGAAAGACCTCGGCATCAACTACCCGGTTGCCATCGATAACGACTACAAGATCTGGCGTGCCTTCAACAACGAGTACTGGCCGGCCCATTATTTTGCAGATGCTCAGGGGCGCATTCGCTATCACCACTTTGGTGAAGGCGAGTACGTCGAATCGGAGAGGGTCATCCAGCAGCTGCTGCGTGAAGCGGGAGCGGTGAAGGTCGCGGATGGCCTGATCAACGCTGATGCGACTGGGGTTCAGCTCGCGCCGGACATGAAGGAAGTGCAATCACCGGAAACCTATGTCGGTTTCCAGCGTGCGGAGCATTTCGTTCCCGAGACCAGCCTTGTGCCGGACAAAGTCGCCGCCTACACCCCACCCGCTGAATTGGCCCTCAATGACTGGAGCCTGGACGGAAAATGGAATGTCGGTTCCGAACGGGCGATTTCCAGCGCCCCCGCCAGTCGCATCGTCTATCGCTTCCACGCTCGCGATTTGCACTTGGTGCTGGGCCCTGCTGCCGACGGAAAACCAGTGCGATTCAAAGTGCTGATTGACGGAAAAGCCCCCGGCGATGCCCACGGCACCGATGTGGCGCCCGACGGCAGCGGCACTGTGAAAGAACAACGCTTGTATCAATTGGTGCGCCAGAGCGGCGGCGTGACGGACCGCACGTTCAGCATCGAGTTTCTCGATCCCGGCGTGTCGGCCTACGCGTTTACGTTCGGTTGAAGCCATTTCGTTTGTCTAGGAGTCATGTCCCATGAAAACCCTGATCACCTGGCGCCGCACCCTGTTGGGGATGGCTGCTGCCGGCATCATCAGTCAGTGCTCGGCCTTCTCGTTCGGTGCCGAAGACGCGGTCATCATTCCCCCGCCGGCCCTGGATGAAACAACCCAGGCCCACAGTGAAAAGGTGGTGTTTGCCGGCGGATGTTTTTGGGGCGTCCAAGGTGTGTTTCAACATGTCAAAGGTGTGAAGCAAGCCGTCTCCGGTTACGCCGGCGGCGCGGCCAGCACCGCCCGATATGAACAGGTCAGCGAGGGCGACACCGGCCATGCGGAATCCGTCGAAGTCACGTTCGATCCGGCTCAGGTCAGTTATGGCACGCTGCTACAGATCTATTTTTCGGTGGCTCATAACCCCACCGAACTGAACCGCCAAGGTCCCGACAGCGGTACCCAATACCGGTCGGCGATTTTCACTGAAAACACCGAACAGCAACGCATCGCCCAGGCCTACATTGCCCAGCTCGACGCCACCCATTTGTTCAACAAACCCATTGTGACCAGGCTGGAAACCTACAACGGTTTTTACCCGGCAGAAGAGGAGCATCAAGACTTTTTGACCGAGCACCCGAGCTATCCGTACATCGTGATCAACGATCTACCGAAAGTGGCGCAGTTGAAGCAGCTGTACCCGGACCGGTACCAGGAGAAACCGGTGTTGGTGAAGGCTGGAATGTAAAATCGACGTGGGGTTGGTTTCACCCCGAAATCACATTCTTGCCCGCTACCTTCGACCGATAAAGCGCCTGATCGGCCCTGGCCAGCAACCCGGTCTGTTGCTCTTCGTCAAAGCGCTGGACCACGCCAAAACTCATGGATACTTGAAACTCGCCCACGGGTGGCAGGCTCGACAATCCGTCGCGGATTTTCTCGGCGAGAAGTCTGGCTTCAGCCAACGAGGTATCGGGAAGGATGATGATGAACTCGTCACCTCCCCACCGCGCCAGCAGATCACCTTCGCGTACGCAGAGCTTCACGCCCTCGACCACCTGCACCAATGCCGCATCACCCAAGGCATGGCCGTAGTGATCGTTGATGATCTTGAAGTCGTCGATGTCCATGGCGATCAGGGACAGCGGTCGTCGGAAGCGCTGGGCTCGTTCGCATTCCAGAGGCAGGGCTTTTTCCATCAGGTAGCGATTGGCGATGGATGTCAGCGTGTCGGTTTCCGCCAGTTTGCGGTTTTCTTCGAGTTGGATCTGAAGCTGCTGATTGACCCGAGACAATTCCCGGGTGCGCTCTTCAACCGTCGCTTCAAGGGAGTGAGTGCGTCGTTCCAACGCTTCAAGCAGGCGACGTTTGTCGTCGATGCTGCGGTGCGCGCCGATCATGCGCGCCACGGAACCGTCAGCATTGCGGGACAGCACATAACCGCGGTCTTCGATCCAGGTGTAACTGCCGTCCAGCATGCGGCAACGATATTCGGCCTGGTAGGTGGGCGCGCGCTGTTGCACGTAATCATCAAACACGGCCATGACCGCGGGGTAGTCGTCAGGGTGAATGAGGTTTTCCCAAGTCAACGCCGTGTTGTCCAGGGAATGAGGCTCGTAGCCGAGCATCTTGTACCAACCGGGATTGCGGTAGACAAAGCCGGTGTTGGCGTTCCAGTCCCAAATACCGTCGCTGACCAGTTCCAGAATGGTGTGCAGCAGGTCTTCGCTAAAATCTGACGCATTGAACTTCAACGGCTTGATATTCGACGTTTCCCCCATCACCGCTCTCCCTGACGCACAGATATCAATTGATTCGCCTGGCATCGAGATTAGTGCATGGCACGTTGCCCCCGCTAGTGTTTGCCCCATAACTGCATGGCAAAGTCGACGAAGTGGCGTAGTTTCGGTAAACGGTAGCGATCCTGGGCGTATACCAGGTGCATTGGCCGGCTCGGCAGCCGGTAGTTCTGCATCAGTGCTACCAGTTTTCCGTTGAGCAAGTCTTGCTCTACCAACGCATCGGGCAGCATCACGATGCCCATCCCGGTTCGAGCCGCCTGATGCAACCCCGCCGAACTATTGATCAGCATCGGGCCGCTGACAGCCACCATCACTTCACCTTCCGGCCCACTCAGGCGCCATTGTTTTTCGACCGATTGCCAGTCATCCCCGACCGGGTAAGCAAAGGACAAACAGGCGTGATGTTGCAGGTCTTCGGGCATTTGCGGTATCCCGCGGCGCGCCAGGTATTCGGGAGAAGCGCACATGGTCAGGGTGTAGTCGATCAGCGGGCGGGCGATCAGGTTGGACGGCTCGATTGCGCCCAAGCGAAACGCCACATCAAGGCTGTTCTCGAGTAGATCGGGGCGCCCGTTGGTGAGCACCACATCCAGTTTGACTTGCGGACATTGCAGCGAGAACTCACTGAGCGCCGGCGCGAGCCTTTCCGTGCCGAACGTCAGTGGCGCCGTAATGCGCAGGGTCCCACTCGGCGCGTCCTGGCTCTGTTCGGCCAAGCGTTCGGAGTCAGCCACCAGCCCGAGTACTTCCAGGCAGCGCTGGTAGTAAGCGGAGCCGAATTCTGTCAGGCGCTGGCGCCGTGTTGTACGGTTGAGCAGGCGCACCCCCAGGCGTTGTTCCAATGAACGAAGGTGATTGCCGACCATGGTTGTGGACATTTCGCACTGCTGCGCGGCGGCGGTCATGCTGCCGGCTTCCACCACTTTTACGTAAACCGTCATTGCCTGGAACAGATCCATTATCAAGCTCAGATTTAAGATGATTGAAGTGTTACAGCGTTTATCCAGCTCAGGTGGCTAACCATACTGTAAAAACACCGACCATTGATGGAGCTTGATGTCATGACCGCCGCCTGCCTGATGAGCACTTACCAACCGCTGGCCTTGAGTTTCAGCAAAGGGCTGGGAACACGCCTGTGGGATGAGGCCGGTCGTGAATACCTGGACGCAGTGGCGGGAGTGGCGGTGACCAACGTTGGCCACTCCCATCCGCGCATTGTGTCAGCGATCAGCGATCAGCGAGCAGGCCGGTTTGCTGTTGCACACATCGAACCTCTACAGCATCGACTGGCAACAGCGCCTGGCGCAAAGGTTGACGACGCTGGCGGGTATGGATCGGGCGTTCTTCAACAACTCCGGCGCCGAAGCCAATGAAACCGCGCTGAAACTCGCGCGGCTTCACGGTTGGCACAAAGGGGTCGAGCAACCCCTGGTGGTGGTCATGGAGAACGCTTTTCATGGCCGCACGCTGGGCACGTTATCTGCCAGCGATGGCCCGGCCGTGCGCCTGGGTTTCAACGAGTTGCCGGGGGATTTTGTCAAAGTGCCCTTCGGTGATCTCGGCGCTTTGGATAAGGTGCATCAAGCCCACGGCCAAAGAATCGTGGCCATCCTGATGGAGCCGATCCAGGGCGAAAGCGGCGTCCAGTTGGCACCACGCGGTTATCTCAAAGCGGTGCGCGAGCTCTGCAACAGGCACTCATGGCTGATGATGCTCGACGAGATCCAGACCGGTATCGGCCGCACCGGTCAATGGTTCGCGTTCCAGCATGAAGGCATTGTCCCGGACGTCATGACCCTGGCCAAAGGCCTCGGCAACGGCGTCCCCATCGGCGCCTGCCTTGCCCGGGGTAAAGCCGCTGACTTGTTCACTCCGGGCAGCCACGGCAGCACCTTCGGCGGTAATCCGTTGGCCTGTCGTGTCGGATGTACAGTGCTGGACATCATCGAAGAACAAGGTCTGCTGGAAAATACCAGGCTTCAAGGCGCGCGCTTGCTCGCCAGGTTGCAGACCGAACTGGCCGGGCACCCGAACGTCATGGCCATTCGTGGCCAGGGCTTGATGATCGGCATCGAACTCAAGCAGCCGATCCGCGACCTGACCTTGATCGCCGCGCGGGACCACGGATTGCTGATCAACGTGACACGGGGCAAGACCATTCGCCTGCTGCCGCCGCTGACGATTGATGAGCGGGAGGTGGAGATGATTGTCAGAGGCGTATGTCGGGCCGTGACCATTGCCTGACATACGTTCCCGATCGTTTCCACGCTCTGCGTGGGAATGCCTCTTGTGACGCTCTGCGTCACGCTTTCGGGAACGCGGAGCGTCCCTGGCTGCATTCCCACGCAGAGCGTGGGAACGATCAAAAAGTGGACTGGATTCACTGTTCGGTAGTGAGATCAATCTTCTATGAGCTGCCGAGCTTCAATTTTCCCTGCCCTCATATTGCCGATTGAGTTGACAAGGCGCTCAGCATTGGCGGGGGATTGGAGTAGATAGGCTGTCTCTGCGAGCGCGTTGTATTGTTCAGGAGACATCTCCAACCATCGGGTTCGGTCATCGTCGACCTTATCCATGGTTCCAGCCACATACACCCGTGCTGTGGTGTAGTTGATGTCGCTCGAAGCAAGGGACACAGAAATGAGTACAGGATGACAAGGCATTGCCTCTGAATGGTCGTTGCGTAGTCGACAGCTCTACGCTTGTACCGAGTATCGCCCAGTCCTCCTAAAGACGTTTCTGTGAGCGGTGTAGTCCCCATCCGAACAACGCGCCATCCCGGCCTGCCATCACCTCAGCTTGGGGACTCACCCCGCAGCGCAGTAATTACTCAACCCGTAACAAGCGATCTATAAACGCCGTAATTTCACCGCGATCCTCGAGTTTGATTTTTGTACCTCCAAACCCTTGAAACAATCGCCGGTGCGCGCCGAGCCCGCTCGAGTCTTCACGGCGATGGTAGTTTGCGGCCCACTCCAATAACGAGATCAGTCGCTCGTCGTCGTGTTCTTCTCGCTGGCGAATATTGGCGACGCAATATTCGTCATCGACACACAACCAGATTAGCGCCGTCGCTCGGTGGACAAGTTCGCTGATGATCCAGCCGTAAACACCCTCGATTACCCAGCGTTCTTCACTGGCCGCGATCCGCGCCATGCCCAATACTGCGGCACCCGGGCGGGCAATGCTGTGTTCGTCCGACACCCAGTGAATCCGATCGAGATCGATCCATGGCACCTTGAGGTGTTTGGCCAATCGTTTAGCCAGCCAGCTTTTGCCTGAGCCAGAGTTGCCGATGATCAGCGTTCGGGTGAGGTTCATGGTGACTCGCCGTTTCAGTCGTCATGTTCAGGCGCAACCATCCGGGTCTTGGGCGAGCCGTTTGAGTTGTGCTGATAAATATCCTGGGGTTGTCCTTTCTCATTGAAGAACACTTGGCCGATGCCTGCCGAGTTCCATAGCCGTTCGCCAGCTTCTGCGTGTTCGGGGGTATACGGGACGATGCGCATGCGCCGACGTTTGGTCAGCCAGTTCAGTGGCGAGCGCGGCGAATAGAGCCAGCGATTGAGGCGGTCGAACCATTCGAGCAGGGTGGGCGGAAATTCGTTTTTGATGCCGCTGCTGGTGATCTGCCAGATTTTCGGCCCCGCCTTGCGGTGTCGGATCAATACTTCGTAGACGAAGGAATAATGCACATCGCCGGACAGCACCACGTAGTTACCCGGTGTGCGCGAGTGTCGGAAAATGTTCAAGATCACTTGGGCTGCGCCGCGATGAGCCATCCAGTTTTCGGCGTCCACCAGCAGTGGAAAACCGCACCAGCTAAAGGCTTTTTGCACGGTTTCGATCAGTTTGACGCCGAAGATCGGCGCCGGTGACACGATGATCGCCGACGGATGATCCAGCAATTCCTGTTGCAGTTCACTGAGCGCTTCCCAGTCCAGCAGGCCCGAGGGTTGCTTGAGATTCATCTCGCTGCGCCAACGACGGGTGCGGGTGTCTATTACGACCAGTGCGGGCGTGGTGGGCAGTACGTAATGCCACTGCTGAAAGCGCAACAGCGTATCGATCAAGTCATCCTGCAGCGCACTGTCGAGGTAACGATCGCCTCCGGTGGCGCCGAGCAGACGGGTTTTTTCCAGCACATCGCCAAACGCCTGCGGGTTGTTGCCCCAGCCCTGGCACAGCATGTAGGCGATCAAGGCGTTGCCGATGATGCGCTTGGAGAACGGATGGCCGTAGGCCGTTTCCTCCCATTGCGCGCTAAGGTTCCAGTCGTCGGTAATGTCGTGGTCGTCGAAAATCATCAGGCACGGCAGGTGCGCCATGGCCCGCGCGGCACGGCCCAGGCCGGACTTGAAGTCATCGATGCGGGTTTGTTCAAGGGCATAGCGCTTGCGCCTTTCAGGTGTCAGCGCGGGCGGTTGCGGGGCGATCAGGGTCCATGGAATCGGCGACCAGACCAGCAGGTACATGGCCATGACTTCTGCGAACGTCACCAGGTGATTGTCGGCGCTGCTGCTGGTGAAAATCGGCTTGCGTGCGCCACCGAAAAAACGCTCGCGCAGGGTCTCATTGCTCTCAAGCGCCGGTAACAGATCCTCACGGTGGTAGTAACTGGCCGGGTGTTCGTAGAGTTTGGCGCTGTCGCTGACCACGGCGCCTTCGAGATGTTCATCGAACAGGCCCAGGCGCTCGATCAAGGCGTGAATCGCTCGCAGCATCGGCCCGGCGACGTCGTCGGCGTAGACCTGATCGCCGGTCATCATCAGCAGTGCCGGCCTCTGCAACGCATCGTGTTCCGTCGCCAACAACTGGTCGACGCAGAGCAGGCCATCAATGGCCGGGTGATGAGGTTTTCGGCAAGAGCCATGCAGCAGTTGATCAACCCGGGAACGCAGCACGAAGTTCGGGCAACGGGCATCGCCGTACAACAGGTGCGGCGCCCAATCGGCGATGCCGGATTCAACGCCATCGATCAGCAGGTCATATTCAATCAACGTGTCGCAGGGCAGGGCGGTGTCCAGCGGCACATCGACCAGGTGCACAAAGGCATGCTTGCCGACCGCGATCACCGTGCATTGCCCGCCATCGAGGCGGATATCGCCGACACCCTGCAAGCGCAAGGTCAGCTCCAGCGCCCGGGAACCCACCAGCCACAACACCAGGCGTGTGGGCTCCAGGCGCCGCAACAGCGGGCCGACAAGGACCGGTGGCAGGGCGTGATGGCTGTCGGGGAGTGGCGAAGACATGGGCATGCAGATTCAGGACTCTTGGCGCGCAGAGCACGTGATGATAGCGCAGCCAGCGGTCGGGGTTGTCTGATGGCTAAAGGCTTAAAACCTCACCGGATGTGTCTTGGAAAGGTGGCGGGGCAGGGTGGTGATCACTTGGCAGGAAAGATCACTGCCCACACCACTAACGTGATGAATGCCGCCAGCAGGCTGCACGATCCGGCGATCAAATGATTCCGGACCTGGGACTCCTCCCGCTTGAGTCGGTTGATAACCAACAGCCATGTCCCGACGAAAGCGCCGATGATCGCCATGAACGAATAGAGAAAGTAGGCCGGTCCTCGTGCTGCCTGTGGTTCGGCGCCGATAAAAATCAGCACGATGATCCCGACGATGAAACTGGCCAAGGCCCCGGCCAGGTTGGCAAACCACAGATTGAAGCTGCCACGGTTTCTAACGATCCAAAACCAGATCCCCGCTGACGCAGCGAAGAACACCAAGAGGGCGATGAATATCATTGAGTCTTCCTTGTTCGTTGATCACGTGAGCTGATGGCGTTAAGGCCACAATCCACAGTGTTGGACGGCGGGAAGATATCAAACTGGAAGTTTGTACAGAAAGGAAAGATCGAAAGATCGTGACTTGAGTCTGTCAGTCAGGGTGCGCATGCCCTCGAATGCTCGGCTTGAAAATCACTGGAACGCCCCTTGCCCTGTCTTCACAGGACAAGGGGTCATTCGAGAGAACCTAAGCCTCCCAGCCCGCCCCACTGACGGCTGCCTGCGCCAATGGGTGCATGTCTGCCCCCTGATGCTCCGTCTGCCAGGCCAGCAATTCCTTGCGCATGCCGGGCGTCCAGTACATCTGAATGTGATTGCGCACGCCGAGCACGGCCGCTTGCTGATCCGGCTCGGTGGCGAAGTACTGGGCGATCTGGTTGGCCATTTTGATCAGGTTTTCAGTGCTCATCGGCGCACCTCGGCGGTTGTTCCAGCGGTGCGTGCCTGGCGGCGTTCGGTGAGCAACCGCTGTTGTTCGTCGCTGAATGCCTGATAGCGTTTTTGCCATTCGGAAGGGTGGTAGACGCGGCTGACCTCCACGGCGGTGACCTTGTACTCCGGACAGTTGGTGGCCCAGTCGGAGTTGTCGGTGGTGATGACGTTGGCCCCCGATTCAGGGAAGTGGAACGTGGTGTACACCACGCCCGGCGCAACCCGCTCGGTGACCCGCGCACGCAGTACGGTCTGTCCGGCGCGGCTGCCGATGCCGACCCAGTCACCCTCGTTGATGCCACGACTCTCGGCGTCGGTCGGGTGGATTTCCAGGCGGTCTTCGTCGTGCCAGGCGACGTTTTCGGTACGTCGGGTCTGGGCGCCGACGTTGTACTGGCTGAGGATGCGCCCGGTGGTCAGCAGCAGCGGATAGCGACTGTTGACCTTTTCCTCGGTGGGCACGTAGCCGGTGAGCATGAAGCGCCCCTTGCCGCGCACGAATTCATCGATATGCATGGTCGGCGTGCCGTCCGGTGCCGCAGCATTGCACGGCCATTGCAGGCTGCCGTGGCGATCCAGTTCGGCGTAGCTGACGTTGGTGAAGGTCGGCGTCAGGCTGGCGATTTCATCCATGATGTCTGATGGATGTTTGTAGTTCATCGGGTAACCCAAGGCGTTGGCCAGAGCCACCGTTCCTTCCCAGTCAGCCTTGCCGCCCAGCGGATCCATGACCTTGCGTACCCGCGAAATGCGCCGCTCGGCGTTGGTGAAGGTGCCGTCCTTCTCCAGGAACGAAGCGCCCGGCAGGAATACGTGGGCGAACTTGGCAGTTTCATTGAGGAAAATGTCCTGCACCACCACGCACTCCATGGCCGACAGGGCCGCGGTGACGTGCTGGGTATTCGGATCGCTCTGAGCGATGTCCTCGCCCTGGCAATACAAACCCTTGAAACTGCCGGCCAGTGCAGATTCAAACATGTTCGGAATACGCAGGCCCGGATCGGGTTGCAGCGTGACGTTCCACGCCTGTTCGAACTGCGCGCGCACCACCTCGTTGGAGATGTGCCGGTAGCCGGGCAACTCGTGGGGGAAAGAGCCCATGTCGCAAGAGCCTTGAACGTTGTTCTGGCCACGCAACGGGTTCACGCCCACGCCTTCCCGACCGATGTTGCCGGTAGCCATGGCCAGGTTGGCGATGCCCATGACCGCTGTACTGCCTTGGCTGTGTTCAGTGACGCCGAGGCCGTAGTAAATCGCCGCGTTGCCGCCGGTGGCATACAGACGAGCGGCGGCACGGATGTCGGCAGCGTCTACGCCGCAGATGGCGGCCAGCACTTCCGGCGAGTTTTCCGCACGGCTGACAAACTCGCTCCAACGAGCGAAATCGCTGCCCTCGCAACGGGCGTCGATAAACGCCTGATCGAGCAAGCCTTCGGTGACGATGACGTGGGCCAAGGCGTTGAGCATCGCGACGTTGGTGCCCGGACGCAGGGCCAAATGATATTCAGCGCGGGCATGCACCGAGTCCACCAGATCAATGCGGCGTGGATCGATGACGATCAATCGAGCGCCTTCACGCAGGCGGCGTTTGAGCTGGGAGGCGAACACCGGGTGCGCGTCGCTGGGGTTGGCACCCATCACCAGGATCACGTCGGCCTGCATCACCGAGTCGAAACTCTGGGTGCCGGCGGACTCGCCCAGGGTTTGTTTCAGGCCATAACCGGTCGGCGAGTGGCAGACCCGCGCACAGGTGTCGACGTTATTGTTGCCGAACGCGGCGCGCACCAGTTTTTGCACCAGATAGGTTTCTTCGTTGGTGCAGCGGCTGGAGGTGATGCCACCAATGGAATCGCGGCCGTATTTTTGCTGCAAGCGGCGGAACTCGCTGGCGGCGTAGGTCACCGCTTCATCCCAGCTGACTTCCTGCCAAGGGTCGTTGATGTGCTGGCGGATCATCGGTTTGGTGATGCGATCCGGGTGGGTCGCATAGCCCCAGGCAAAGCGTCCTTTGACGCAAGAGTGGCCGTGGTTGGCTTGTCCGTTTTTGTCGGGAACCATGCGCACCAGTTGGTCGCCTTTCATCTCGGCGCGGAACGAGCAGCCCACGCCGCAATAGGCACACGTGGTGATCACGCTGCGTTCAGGCTGACCCAGCTCGACCACACTTTTTTCCATCAGGGTCGCGGTAGGGCAGGCCTGCACACAGGCGCCGCAAGACACGCATTCCGAATCGAGGAAGTTATCGCCACCGGCAGCGGACACACGGGATTCGAAGCCGCGCCCGGTAATGGTCAGTGCAAAAGTACCTTGGGTTTCTTCGCAGGCGCGCACGCAGCGGTTGCAGACGATGCACTTGCTCGGGTCGTAATCGAAGTAGGGGTTGGAAGTGTCCTTCACATCGGCCAGATGGTTGTCGCCTTCATAGCCGTAACGCACTTCCCGCAGGCCGACCTGACCGGCCACGGTTTGCAGCTCGCAGTTGCCGTTGGCCGAGCAGGTCAGGCAGTCCAGCGGGTGATCGGAGATGTACAGCTCCATCACGTTGCGGCGCAAGGTCGCGAGTTTCGGCGTCTGGGTGTGCACGCTCATGCCTTCGCTGACCGGCGTGGTGCAGGACGCCGGATAACCGCGCATGCCGTCGATTTCCACCAGGCACATGCGGCACGAGCCGAAGGCTTCGAGGCTGTCGGTGGCGCATAGTTTCGGAATCGTGGTGCCCATCAGCGCAGCGGCGCGCATCACTGAAGTGCCTTCGGGCACGCTGATGCTGCGGCCGTCGATGTTCAGGGTGACTTGCACCTGACTGTCGCGGGCCGGGGTGCCGAGATCGATATCAGTGTTCGGGTCGAAGAGAGTGATCATTGGTCGGCCTCCGAAGATTGCAGACCGAAGTCGGCGGGGAAGTGCTTGAGGGCGCTGGCGACCGGAAAGGAAACCATGCCGCCCAATGCGCACAGCGAACCGTATTGCAGGGTGTCGCACAGGTCCTTGAGGATGATCACCTGCTCATCGCGACCGTTCTGATCCGGCGCGGCCAGCAGCCGGTCGATCACCTCCACGCCCCGGGTCGAACCGATGCGGCAAGGCGTGCATTTGCCACAGGATTCCTCGGCGCAGAACTGCATGGCGAAACGCGCCATGTGGGCCATGTCCAATGTGTCGTCAGCTACCACCACGCCACCGTGACCGAGCATGGCGCCGATGGCGGCGAACGCCTCGTAATCCAGCGGCGTGTCGAATTGCGAAGGTGGCACCCACGCGCCGAGCGGGCCACCGACCTGCGCGGCTTTCAGCGGCCGGCCACTGGCGGTTCCACCGCCGTAGTCTTCCACCAATTCACGCAGCGTCAGGCCAAAGGCCCGTTCCACCAGGCCGCCACGACGAATATTGCCCGCCAATTGGAAAGGCATCGTGCCGAGGGAACGGCCCATGCCGTAATCGCGATAGAACTGCGCACCCTTGGCCAGAATCAGCGGCACCGAAGCCAGGGTCAGCACGTTGTGCACCAGCGTCGGCAGACCGAACAGCCCCTTCAGCGCAGGAATCGGTGGCTTGGCGCGGACAATCCCACGCTTGCCTTCGAGCGAGTCCAACAACGCAGTTTCTTCACCGCAGATATAAGCACCGGCCCCGACACGCACTTCCATATCGAAGGCCAAGCCACTGCCGCCGACGTTGGCGCCGAGGTAACCGTTAGTCCGGGCAATCGCCAGCGCCTCATTTAACGTGGCGATGGCCTGTGGATATTCCGAGCGCACATAGATGTAGCCGTAGCTGGCGCCGACGGTGATGCCGGCAATGGCCATGCCTTCGATCAGCAGGAAGGGGTCGCCTTCCATCAACATGCGGTCGGCGAAGGTGCCGGAGTCGCCTTCGTCGGCGTTGCACACAATGTATTTCTGCGCCGCCTCGGTAGCGCGCACCGTGCGCCATTTGATCCCGGCAGGGAAGGCTGCGCCGCCACGGCCACGCAAGCCCGAATCGAACACCGCGGTCGCGGTTTCATCGCCGCCAATCGTGACGGCCCTTGTTAAACCCTCGAAACCGCCGTGGGCTCGGTAATCGTCCAGCGACAACGGCCGGGTGATGCCAGCGCGGGCGAACAGCAGGCGTTGTTGAGTCTTCAGATAAGGCAATTCTTCCACAAGGCCCAAGGCCAGTGGATGCGAGGACGGCTCGCCTTGCAGCGCATCAAGCACCGACGGCACATCGGCCGCCGTCAGCGGGCCGAAGCCGATTCGGCCTTGCGGGGTGTCCACTTCCAGCAAGGGTTCCAGCCAATAGAGGCCACGAGAGCTGGTGCGTTGCAGGTCCTGGCTGCCAAGGGCAGACGCCACCGCATCGGCACCCACGGCACGGGCCAGCGAATCACAGGATAGATAGAGGCTCATACGTCCTCCCGGCAAGCGTCGAGCAATGCATCAAGACGCTCGGCACTCAGCCGCGCATGCACCTGACCATCTAGCTCCAGCGCCGGCGAACAGGCGCAGGCGCCAAGGCAATACACCGGACGCAAACTGATGCTGCCATCGGCGCTGCTGCCGTGGTCATCCAGTTGCAGACGTTCACGCAACTGCGCGGCCAACTGCTCGGCGCCGCGACTCTTGCACGACTCCGCCCGACACAGACGCAGGATATGCCGGGGCGGCGGCGCGGTGCGGAAATCATGGTAAAAGCTGATCACCCCACGAATCTCGGCCTGACTCTGATTGAGGGCGTGGGCAATCTCGGGGATGGCGGCTTCGGGGATGTAACCGATACCGGCCTGAATCTCATGAAGGATGGGCAACAATGCACCCGCAGAGCCCTTGTGGCGCTCCAGCACGCTGTTGACCATAGGCAGTTGCAACATCTCATCAGGCATACAGCATTCCTCACGGTCACGGACAAACCAGGCGGTTGTCGGTCGTCCGAAAGTGTCGGCTGCGGCATTCACACCACGTCACGGTATCGTGGCATTGTCAGGCCGTTGGCCAGGGCACCCTGTGCGGGCATCTTGTTGTGCCCGGCGCGGTCTTTGCCGCACCTTTTATAGGGCATTAAGGCAGCTTGCCACGCTGGTATTGATTCATCTGCACCAAAGCGACGTGTTTGGTTCTTTCTACGACTACTACCCGTTAAGTCTAGACGAGGCCCAGCCCAAGGCGCCGTATGCAGCCCGCACTCGGGATTTACGTTCAAAAAACAGGGAATGACAGATGATTGATTTCAACAACAAAGGCTTCTTCAAACTCAAGCAAAACGAAGAATACGCCGAACGCGTCAGCAGCACTGCTGCTGGAAGGGGAGCAGGTCATCGACGCCTACAAATCCATGCGCGACGGCGTGGTGTTCACCAACAAACGCATCATCGCCGTCAACGTCCAGGGCATCACCGGCAGCAAAAAAGACTTCACCTCGCTGCCCTACAAAAACATCGTGGCGTACTCGGTGGAAACGTCCGGGACCTTTGACCTGGATTCAGAGCTGGAGATCTATTTCTCGTCACTGGGCAAAGTGAAATTCGAATTCACCGGCAGGACATCGATGGTAGAAATCTCAAAACTGATCTCCCAACACGTCCTCTGACCCCAACACGAAAAAGCCCCGAAAAACTCGGGGCCAGCAACGGCCTTCAGCTAGCCGCAATCCCTGTGTGCGAGCTTGCTCGCGATAGCGCTAGTTCAGCCAACATCAATCCTGAACCAACCGCCGTCATCAAGCAGTCCGCTCCCCCATTTTTCAGCGTTTACCCTTCAGACGCCGCCGCCCGCTCAGCCGCCGCCGCAGAACCCCGACCCCGCCCAAGCACCTTCACCGCATCATCAACCACCGCCTTACTCATCGCCGTCAAATAATGCGCAGCCCAGGCGTGGCGATCTGTGTCTGTGGCGTAAGCGGCATCTTCATTCAGCTTCTTGGCGAGAAACAGAAAGTCAGAAGCCATGGCCAATGCATCGCCGAGGGGAACGCCGCGAGTGACGTGGAAGAGTGGTTGGTCTGCGCAGTAAATGGCAGGGGTTAGGCCGATGGTTTTCAGCTCTGATTGATCGGTCATTGGCCACCTCCGATCACGGAGAGGGGGTGGGAGAGGGTGGACGGTGGGGCGTTACGCAACTGAGAGTCGCGTTGAGGGAAAAGCCAGATTTTGTACGTATCCATACAGCGCATTGTGAAGCTCCTTAATTTTTAAGAGCCGCCACAATTCGTTACCAAGCGAATGGGTGGCAGCTGTGCGCAGGTTGGTAAACCGGGAAATCAAGGAAACCGGCACGTCCGAAGACGTCCCACGCACAGCCGCCATAACGCAGATCGCAGGCGAAAAAAAAGCGCCTGCGAACGCATGGCACTGTTGCGCAGTGATTTACCTCGGGTTACCAAGCCCGGCCGCTGAATTGGCAGCGACGGTGGGAGGGTATCGTGGGGACGTCTTTCCTGCAACCAGCAAGAGTTGCGATTCCAAGACCCAATTGCCATGAGTTAGTAGCTTTCAAATGGAGAAAAGGTGACAGATCTATTTTCATCCACTCTGGGCCGAAAGCGGCTTTCGGCTTCTTCAGTTAAAGCGGCTTTTTCTGCATCTTGGTTCGATTTCTAGAGGCTAGCGCCGATCAGTTTTAGTGGATGCTGATCGCTGAATAGGAGTATGCATATTGCCCGACGATAATTAATCGGCGCGCTGATCTGGTAGGTTATGACGCTCGAAAGGATTTTTGACAGGAGGTCAAAATGGCTAAGCCAGCAGCGCGTAAAAGCGATTTATACCGTTGTCCTTTGCCGGGGCACGGTACCAACCCTATCGCATCAGGATCTCCCGACGTATTCTTCGACGGCCTTCCCGCAGCGCGTCAGAGCGATACCTGCACTTGCGGTAGCGCGCTCTCTTCAGGGCTGTCTACGACCGTGTTCATTAACGGCAAGAATGCGGCGACAATTGATATCGTAGGCACCCACGGCGGCATCGTGATTGGTGGTTCGGGCACGGTGATAATTGGCGATACCCATACCCCCTGCGAGTTTGTTCCTCCTACGCCGTTAACTGGTTTCGCGAGCTGGATTGGCTTCAGAATTCCTGCTGACGAAAGCTATGAGGGCTTGCCGTGCACCGCGCATTTTGAGGATGGGTCATCTCTGCCAGGTGTATTCAATAAAGACAACGCCGTTAAATTTTCGAATCCGTCCGGCAAGACCTGCGTGATGCTCAAATTTGACGATGAGGCTCCCGCCGGTAGTTCGTCTCTTACAGAGAGCTTTTTGAACAGGATACTAGGATAAGGAACGTCCTATGACAGAGCCATACCTCGTCACCGGCAGCTATGTCGTTCAGCGTGAGCACGCCTTGCAAGATTCTCCGCTCGATAGAGCGCTAGAACTGATGGAGGGCACTGCACTTAGGTTCTCTCTGGACGCGATCTCTGACGAAAAGGTCCGGGCGAACTACCTGAAAAACATAAAACGTATGTCACAGCAGACGTTGGCAGATGTGAAAGCTGGGAAGATCACCGCGCGAGAGGGCGTGCAGTTCAGCCATGAAATGCGAAACAAGATCTTGATGGAGCACCGCAAGGTTACCTCTGCGCAGGGCTTGGCTGTCGTGCAAAAAAAGAAGGCCGATGGCAGAACGCTTCAAACGCTCTTTGATCGTTACTCCAAGGAGCTGTTCAAAAAGAGTTACGACAGCCTTTCACCGACGGAGCAGAGCAAGGTTCATTACACAATTTTGGAAGCAGCAGGGCGGGACAATTCCAAGTTCACAAATGGCACAAAAAAAATGCAGCTAATGGGCAAACTTGGCATTTTGATTACTGCTGCTGTCGCGACTTATCAAATTCTGAATGCTGAAAACAAACAAAAGGAAACGGCGCGTCAAGGGCTCATCGTGGGCGGCGGCGCGGCGGGCGGTATTCTGGCAGGGCTTGGAGTCAGCGCGCTCTGTGGGCCCGGCGCTCCGATCTGTGCATTTGCCGTTGTGTTTCTGGGAACTGTTGTTGGGGGCGTCGCAGGCGGAACGGTAGCTGACTCGCTCGATGAGGAATTAGAGGAGTTCTCACATTGGGATATTCTTTGAGTCAATCTGAGTTGACAAAAATTAGGGTCGCGCTCTCGGATCCGTTCAATGATTTCCCGGTTAATTACGATTACATAGCGAGTCAGGTGAGAGGAGTTGATCCTCAAACCCTCTACGAGATCCTTTACTCCGAAGTCGCGCCTGTGTGCTTTACCAATATTGCGGCGGCCCTTCCAACGGTATGGACAGGCTTCGATCCTGACTCCCTCAACGCTATGATTGAAGAAAGGCGTGTCGCCAGGAAAAATAGTTGGTTTCGTAGGCAGTACGACAAACTCCTTGTTCGTTGGTTGGAATATAACTACGGGTACATCTGGAAGGAGATTGTTAGCAGGCTGTGAGTTGACAGCGAAGTTTGATTTGCTTTTAAGTTTAGCGTCATCAGTCCCAGCGGGGGCTGCTCGCGAATGCCGCTAGGCCTCAAGCCGGTTCCCCGATGCACCACCACTGTACTGCGACTTCATCGTCAGGCTGAGTTACGTCATGTCCGTGCTCGATGAAGTGCGCTGGTGTGTGCAACGCAAGAGCATGGCTGATCTGCTCTGGCATGAGCGCGTTAGTTTCACCGAGGAAACCCAAATAATAGTCCCGGTCATAGAAGACGGTGACCTCGCTCTGATGAACCCATGGCCACACCAGCAGGCAAGCGACCCGGTAGTAACCTTGTGAGTGGTCAGCAGCGTCGGACAGGTGGCTAGCGGCTTCGAGCAGTTGCTGAAGGCAGAAGGCTTGAACTTCGATACTGGCTTGAGGACCTTCGACCAGAGCCGCATGCACCGGGATCTTCCAGTGTGTGTAGCGCTCCATCTTCACGGATCGCGGGTGAAACTCGTCGCGAAAACTGGAGGCCCAGCGCTCCAGAGCGCGAAGGCGGCGGGGAATGCCTCTGAGTGGCTTGTTACTGAGGGCTATTTGCCGCATTGATACGTCCTTGTGGTGCCGAAAAAATCTTTGGTTGTTGTCAGTTGGGGTAATGGGTTAGTGGCAGGTCCATTCTCACTTCAACCATACCCCGGCCAGTATCAGTAGGTGTGAAGGGGCTCCACCCAATCATTACTGAATATCTTTCAGATAATCCTTGAGCGCGATTAGCGGCGCCTCAAGCTGATCCATCGTCTGCGCTGTGCGGAAATCAGCTGACAACCTGTGCAGCTCCCGTCCCAGTGGCGTATGAATACCGCCTAAAACGTCCAGCGCCAAACTCACGCAGTGCGCCACCCGAAACTGAATCCCCTCAACATCCCCCCGCCGAACCAACAACCCAAAAACCTCGCGCTCATAATCACTCATGATTGGATCATCCCGAAGAATCGGACTCGAATCCTCCGTCTCATAAGCAAGCTTGAGGCAGAACAGGGCGACGGTTTCCAGCTGCAGTTCCATGGGGTGAATCCTTGAGAAGGGTCGTACAGGCCAAGAATACGAAGATCAAAAGCTCGCAGCCTTCGGCAGCTGCTACACGACAGCGGTGGACGAGGTCACTTTTCTACAGACGAAAAAAAAGGCCTTGCTAAGCAAGACCTTTCTTAATTTTGGTGCCCGAGGGAGACTGTAGGCATTCATATAATCCGTGGCTTGCAGCTAGATTATACCGTTAGGGATACAGCTGGGGATACATGCGTGTCGTTGCTGATTTTCTGTATCGCCACCTTGAGCCAACGGGAGGAGAGCTATGGGGCCTTGGCACTGGCGATCTGATGAGCGGCCTCGAATAAAATCCCCAACTCTTCCATCAAGGCTGTGAGTGCCTCCACCAGGCAACCGATTGTTTTTGAAATTTCGTTCGACCCTTCAGCTGAATGCTCTCGCTTGAGCTCATCCATGTCGACATCCCCTGTATCCACACCGAAGTGCTCTACCGCTATAAACAACCCCAGCTCACGGCTGGAGTAGGCGGTGGAGTGGATTAACTCATTTCTAGGTCCACGGTAGCCTTGTACCGCAGTAGCTACAGCCACCAGTGCGGTGTGGATGCCCGGATGATTCGTTACTGTTTCACTTTTGACGAACGCGTTGCCGTTAAATGATTCATATTTTCTCTGGGGCAATGAGAGGGATGCCCCGACCAGTCGATGTGCACGGTCTACAAATCCTATAACTCTTAGGACAAAGTTTTCGTAGTGATACCTATAGGCTTCTGGACTTGGGTTGGGCTCGCAACCAAGTTCAGTTACGAACTTCAAGGCTAAACGCAAAGAGCCCAATGCAGTGTCAAGCTCAGCAACCTTTTCCCATACATAATTGGCATAGTTCTCTATTTTAGATGCAGGAAATCGAGTATTTCCCGAAGTCATTGCAGTTAGTCCTTTTTTCAAGTAGGACATTATATGAGGCGATAGGGGGGTCAGGCTTGGATGATCTATTAAATGGATTGGTTTTTTACCTTCTTTTAAATTTTGAATCTTCATTTTTTCTCCCGCTTGGGCTTAATATTTAAAGGGTGTTTGGGGTCAGTCCTCACGCTAAGCCCAACTCTACGGTCGGCAGGCCATTGGGGTAGGTAGACTTTTTAGTCATCTAATTTATTTGCAGCATGCTTTAAGCAAGTATTTCTAGGAGATATCTCTATAATCCGGGCGTCGCCAAAGTTGCTGTTTTGTTGAGCGATATGTGAATAATTTTTCGTATATGGGCATGCACTCCCATTTTACTCTTTCCCAGTCGTGCTTAAGCAGCAATGCAATCCTTCGAGTGAATACATGAATGTCAGTTCCGTTACCATCAAAAAGCCTGTCAAAGTGATCAAGTATCGCCTGATCATGAGTATCATCTTTTGGGTTGATAGACGTGGTAAGGCGGGATCGCAGCGCTGAAATCTTCCCTTTGTTATTTTTATCTTCTTTCAAAAAAAAGATAGTTACTATCTCTTCCGTAAGGGTCCGCATATTGTCGCGCCACTTGGCTCGTTCTTTCGTAACCTGCTCAATATGAATCGCTCGTTCATCTTTACGCAAAGCGAAAAAGGCGGTGAGCCATCCTGCTATTAAAGTAAATCCAGTACCTGCAATAAAAGACTGAAGGTCAATTGTCATTTGGCGCCATGCGTAGTGAGGGGCTATGCCTAATCGCATCAGTACCAGCTAGTGAAACCACTGTCGGCACATCGATATTAGGGGGAAGATTTCATGCTCGAAGCTATCGAGTATCACCGATGTTGTCTAGTGAGCGGGCAACGATGTGCATCTGAGGATAGAGCAGTTATCCCCATTCTTGTATCAGCGGCGCAGGTAGGTGGAGTCGGTCGATAGTGGTCAGCCTAAAGCAGACTAAATTGGCGGGGCCCCTGGGAAACATCTCGTAGTACGGGGTCGGAAACCCGCGGGATTTTGTTAGCGGCAGTCGACCCAGCTTACTGAAATTTCAACCTTGAAATTGAAAGGATCTTTAAGAAAAGAGGCCATCGTTACCGCATTGGTAACGGTGGACTCGGATTACAGATTTGATAGGGCGTATGCACAGGTGAACCTTAGTTCACCGGGTTCACCGGTTCACTAAGCTGGGAATCCTTTCGCTACCAAGATCCTGCGGGTTTCTGAGCCCGCATGTATCTAAACGCCTCAGGGGCCCCGGCACCTGCTGGGGTCTCATCGCTGATGGAACGCGTTGCTAGTGGGGAGCGGGGACAAATACCTTTCAAATGTCGTGTTACAGGTGTTACAGGTGTTGCGATTACTCGTAACTCACTGTTTATAAAGGATAAGTGCTATGTAACACCAGCTGAGGGCTTACCTTGTGTCAGGTGTAACACTGCGGAACGGTGTAACGGGATTTTAAGGTCACCTGTTGGACAAAGCAGGTCCGTGCAGGGGCTACTCTGTCTTTTCTTACAGACTCGCCCCCGCCCGGTGCGCTAGTCTCTCGGAAATTATCGAACGCTTTTGACCTCCATACGGAGGTTTTTCATTGCACGACAAGGACGACGAATGACTCCCTCCGCTCGATTGGGTGACAAGCATGTCTGCCCAATGCCCGGTCATGGCACTACTCCGATTGCTTCCGCCAGTGGCGATGTAAACATCAACTTCATGGGATCTGCTCGTGTTGGCGATACCTGCGGCTGTGGCGCCGTAATCACAACAGGGTTCCCATCCATTCAAGTGAACGGGCGTCCTATGGCCCACTTAGGCAGCCCAACCAGCCACGGTGGAACGATAATTACCGGGTCAGGCGATGTTGGTGGCGGTTTTGTCATGGGCGATGCTGGTGGAGCAACCATCATCAACTTCATGGCACTCGGTGCATTCCGTCCAGATGGCACTGTGGATGACGAGAAAATGGCCACACTGCTCGCTGACCCGAAGTTGAAAGAGAAGGCAGTTGCCGCAAACGCTCTGGTAGCCCCCGAAGCCGCTCCGAAAAAGCCAGAGGCAAAGCCTGAATCAAAAGCCCCCGTCACGTGCAAAGACCCTGACATGATGGAACAGGTGGCCAGCTACATCGCCGGTGAAATGAACCGCAACATCACACACCCATCCGTACTGAAAATGAAGAAGCTAATCAGCTTTGATGCAGCAGCGGAAAATGCAAAGTTTCAAAAGCTCCCGTGGTATGCACGCCTTTCACCACCTAATTTCCAAGCAATGGAGCTTGGTAACACTACTGCTGCGATGGCCCTTTGGACTGAGCGGGTTGGTCAAAATCGGCCATGGGATCACAAGGTGACGATTGGGCAACAGTTCGGCGGGACTTGGCAGAAGCAAGGTCAGCTGGACTACTTCTATGACATCTGGTCGAACATCCACTATGGCTACATAGGGCGCGCTGGTGGCCTTTCTGAAAGCGTTCTTCTGGACGGCGCTGGGCTTGAGCAGATTGCATCAGACTCTATTCGAAAAGTTCAGAAGTGGGACGAGCGAAAAGGGCCTCACCGCTCAGCAGACATCGAAGGAATGCGGGCTTGGGACGATATAGGCGACCGAGTCTCTATCAGCATTGGAGTCGAACTGTACAAGCAGCACCCAAACGGTGGGATTACGGCAAAGATGCTCATGGATGAAGTTTTAGCACTACCACGTTCAAGCTGGGGAGATGGTACACGTGACCACGTTTGCAAATAAACCGAAACGGCATTACTGGCGCTGGGTGGTGGCGCTTTTACTCGCCCCAATCGTCTTTTGGTATGTCGCCACGCCCCAAGTGAGCTTCCATTTCTCTGACAAGGGGCAGGGGCGTCTCGGTTACATTTTGAATGTTCAGCACGACATCTCAAAGGGCGAGATCTATCCCGGCGAAGCAACTGGTGGGGCTGGGCACATCTTCCCGAACAACCAATTTTTTATGGAATTCAATTGGAACAACGGTGGAGTATCGCACTGCATCCGGGTTAAACCGAAGTGGCCGAACACCGATGTCTACATCGGGGCTGATGGTGCTATCGATAGCCGCACTGATAGCAATGTAATCGAAGCATGTGGGGCGCTACCAAAATAGACAGCTCAGGGAACCTGGTCCTCTGTTTAAGGTGATCGCAAAGGGCTAGAGGGAATGCTCCGGCCAAAAGCGGACGTTCGCTGTGAGGGGCAATGTAGCAGTGGAGCAAGCTTTAAGCGTACAGTTATGTACCGTGGACTCGCTTGAAGATTTTAAGAAAACCCCCGAAATATTATAAATTTTTGCACGATAAGTACTTGTTCAGATTTAAAGTCTCGCAATTCTAATTGAAGCCAACTATATATGAGTGGTAGGCATAGAGAGTGAAAAATGTGATTGAACGACTTAAGGTTTTAGCAAGTTCCAAGTCTTGGTTTTGGAAAGCACGAGCATGGCTAGGAAAAATTGTTTTTTTCTTCGATCGTAGCTCGTACAAGATGAACGCTTCAGTCACCGGGTCGATGGAGAATGCACGAGTTTCAGGCTCCATTGCGTGGATTGGAGTCAAAAGCCTTTTTTGGGTAGTTTCAATTTTGGCGCTGCTAAATTATGTTGAGGCCTATGTTAGAAGCAGTCAACTTTGGTTGCCGCCATTAAATGATAAGGACAAGGTTTTTATAATTGAGCAGCTTAGGCTGTATGCCCAAATGCTTACTGCGATATTCTCGATCTATTTCGCGACAACTGGAATCATACTGAGTGCTGGCTACACCAGGCTTCGCCGAGACATCATACAAATGCTCACCAACGAACAAGTGGGCAGTATTTATTCTAGAATTTTAGTGCTGTCAACGATTTTCTGCCTGATAGCTACCACATTCCCTTTGTTTAGATACGAGCCTGGCCTATTCATTTATATAGTAGGTACCGGATTAATTTTACTAAGCGCTTTGGCATTGTTTCCTTTGGGTCAGAGATTGTTTAATTTTTTTGATCTCAATGTTTTGGCTCGTAGTGAAATACTCCCTAACATTGTTCGCCACATTGAAGGTGCGGCAAGTCCTCGGACTTCGATATCTCTAGCCAATCATCACTCGAGGGCGGCGCAGAAGGCGCTTGAGCAACTTTCTTATATTGATGGTCGCGTCAAAGTAGGAAAGGAGAGTTTAGAAGACACTCTGCCCGCACTAAGCGAATGCTATGCGGCCTTACTGCTGCATTACCTTCAGCAGAAACACACAATCGACCCAAATAGCTACTGGTTCCCGAGACGAATAAAACACAAACAATGGTTTTTAGCTGGGGATAGCGCGACGTCTATGGCTCTTCGAACGAGCAGCCAACAAGTTCTGATTGAGGAAAAAACCGATCATCAATGGCTAGAAAACGAGATCGTGGACAGATTAGCAGGCCACGTGGAGTTTGCGTTTCAGGCCGGTGACTTCGATCTCGCATTGAAACTTCTCGCTCGCTTTTCGAACCGTATATCAGGTTATGCGCATCGTTTTCAGTTCGATATAGGCATGCAGGAGATAATAAAATTCAAGGAGATCATTGAACATACTCTGTCCTCATCGGACGTAGCAACGGATGATGAATCAGTGAAAAAAAGAATTGTCATAGCAGACACGTGGGCTGCGTTGGGGAGCAATCTTTGCTTAGAAACACTACGCCGAATGGTGACCTTTGAGAAAGAGTTGAAACAGTTTTTTGAGGCAGACGAATGGAGCGAGAGGTCGTTGCGTCGTCTGCCTGCTTTTATGCAAGTGGAGCTTGGCTTTATCATCGAACGCATCGAATTTGAGCGTGAGATTGAAGGGCAGCGCCTATCTAAGCCTAAATATGTCCAACAGTTGGCCGTCCAAAAGTTATTAAAACATTATGCAGGAGTTCTGCCCGCTATATGCAGTTTTTATCAGCATTTGATTACGAATTTCGTGGAGTCGATGACAAGGCTGAAAATGTCCGAGGCCGCAACTCAGGTTGTTCTAGCGAGCTTGCACAGTTATTCGAAATTGCCACGTTGGTTTCACGATCTTACACAGCTCATGGGTCGATATTATGATTATGGACACTATACTGAAGAGCAATACAAACTGCCTGAGGTAAATACTGACGAGATGGCAGCGCAACTTGCCTCAGCACGAGATGAGGCGATTGCCTGGCTCGGCAACGAAGCCATGGTCGGATACATTTTTACATCAAGATACAACGATGAAATGCCGGATCACTTTGGGCAGATTTATTTTGAGCTGAGCGAAGCATGTATAAGTGCGCTTGAGCAAAATAATGAAAGCAAGTTGGACAAGGTTCTCCCCATGTTCATGTCTCTTACGTTACTTGTTGCAGATACGAAGTTTAGAGACACTTCACTGAAAGTAAGCGACGAGTACCGACTTCATCTGTTTTCAACTGTAATCATTGATTTGGCCTCGGTTTTAGGATTCGCCATCCTTTACGATGCATACTTCAATAATGAGAGCTTATCGAAAGACGCTCTCGCCAAATTTGACACTTGGATCACGCGAGCTGCCGACAAGCAACAATACCTAAAAAGAATGTTGCTTCTTTCAGACCCGTTCAGTTTTAGCGCAAGTGCCTCACCGCGTGACTTAATCCGGATTAATTGGAAAATGTCGTTCGAACATCGTGCGAGAAACGACGGTTTTGGAGATCAGATAAGTATGAGGCGAGGGAAGCCGCATCCAAACAAAATCGTGAGGGATTTCCTGCAGTCAAACTGTGATGCATCTCATCTTTTTTTTGCAAAACACGTTCTTCCCCAGGTCAAACCAATTGACTTCAAAGTAAGCCATAGCATAACGTCCCTAGCACAACAACTGCGCGACGACGACGAGGTGCAAGGTGAGGGTTTTTAAGGCTGAGCCTTCATACTGGCAATATAATCCTGATAATCAGCTTGGATTAATAGACAGACTGTTCTTCAATCGAATACGGCAAAAGGCAGACTTTCATCGCCGAATGTTTGATGAGGATTTTGCGAGATTGTTCCGCTCGAAGAACCGCCGAGGTGGGAATCTTTTTGAGATCGTAACGAACGACGATAGGGTCGTGCAAAAACTCCTTGGCAACGTTAAGACGAGACACGCACCACGTTCGGTAGACGAAACAGTACGCGAACTAGTGAGCGAAATAGCACAAACTCTAATTCGGCTCGGAAAAGCGTATTATTTTCTTCACGAAGATAATGATCAGGAAGAAATTCACATAGTTCCTTTGAGTTCAGTCGGCATTATGCGCCTCTTTGGTAGGCATTTTCAGTGTGTTCCCAAACGGAATGAGAGGCACTGGGATCGAGAGAACGAGGAGCTTCCAAGAGAATTACGCATATTAGATGAAACCAAGGTAATGCGCTTCGACATGCCAACATCAATGAAACGTGTGCTAGCTGCACAGAACAGAACGTTGGGGGTCCTTGACAAGTTTCAATTTAGGGCTGCCGACTTCCATCGCCAGGCCACGTACGAGGATCCAAACCCGACCAATCATTTCGATTTTCGTGTGTGGAACGATATACAAGAGCGAGCGTTATATCGAGCCACTCGAATTACTGGTTGGAGTTGTAGGAAATTTGACTCTACAAAGAGGTCGGATTTCTTCGACTGTCATCGAATGATACGGTTCCGACGAAACCAAATTTTGTTAAGAGACGACATTTTGAAGCAACTCGGCTGTGAGTTCTCGAGAATTGGCAAAAGTTATAGAGCGGACTTTTCTATTGAAATATCGGGGACAAATGAACTGCCAAGTATCGCACACCTCAACAAACTGGCAGCGAGGCTGATTGCTGAAAACGTGGGATTCAATGAAGTCCTCAATTATTACTATGAACGCTGAGCGACCGGATCAACGGTCGCGCTGAGACATGCTGCAAGCCCATGAATCTCTGGAGTGGGTCTTAGGCATGTTATGATTAGTGGTTTCTAGCCGAAGCGGTCATTCGTTAACGTCCGCTATTGCCCGAAGTGGTCTTCGATCTTCGTAGTGGAAACTAGGAAATATTGGAGATTCGTAAGTTAGCTGTGAGTTGACGACGAAATTGTTCACTTTCAGTCAAGTAGTTACCAAAAAGGGCCCGTGTGGGCCCTTTTTCAGGTGAAGCTGTCTTACTTCTTCAACCATCCCTCGACGACGTCCGCTCCGTGCTCTGCTTTCCACTCTTTCAAAGCTTTGTGGTTCCCACCCTTAGTTTCGATCACTTCACCGGTATTGGGGTTTTTGTACACCTTGAGTTCGCGTGGTTTGCGTGTGCTCGCGGCCGGGGCCGGAGATTGGCGCCGTGCAGTGGTTTGCGGATCGAGCAGGTTAATAATGTGCTTCAGGCTAAAGCCGTAATGCTCGAGCAGTTTGCGCAGCTTCGTTTCGAACTCGATCTCTTTTTTTAGGCCATCATCACCTTTCAGTGCCTCCAGTGCCTGGAGTTGCTCAGCGAGATTTTTTTCCAGCTGACGGTATTCTGCAAGTTTGGACATTTTGATTCCTTGGTCTGTGGAGGCTTACGTGATTATTAAGATAGTCATGCTTGTTACAAGTTCAGCGCTATTTACGGCCGTTCAGTTGCCTTTCAATATTCGCCATTTCCGCTTTGATCGCGTTGATTGTCAGTGTTTGTATGTGACTGATTTTGCCCGCACCTGCGTTGATGGTTTTCAACAGGGTATTCAGGTGGGCTTTCCGACTTTCGAGCGTATCAGACCAGGTCGCGCTGTTCTGTAGTGGCTTGTTCATTGCGTTCATCCTTGCGTTGTTCTGGATTGCTCAGGTTTTCGGGCTGTTGCGGTATTGGCAGACTGTTGAGCTGGACTAAGTCCCGTGCGCTGTATTGACGAGAGCGGTCGGAAAGCTCGTGCCACGTCCATTTCCCGAAGTTTTCGCCTTCCTCTGGAACGGCCAGTTTCATAAGGTTTATCTGATCAAGCCCCAGCAGTCTGTAATTTGCCCAAAGCTTTCCGCCCACATCGAACAACGCTTTTGCGGCCTCGTTCCATTGCTCTTCCAGGACCGTCTGCGAGAGCCAGAGGGCGGTGCGTTCTATCCCCTTATGCTTTTCCTGTGCTTCGGCGATGTATTTATCTACCGTGACTAGCTCCTGTTCCAGAGCAGTCATCATCAGTGTTTGCCGACGGTTATGTTCGGCGGCCGCTGTAAGATTCTTCGCGGCCTTTTGTGCGTCGGCGTTGGCGGTCTCCTCGCCTTCGGTGTCGCCCCAAGCGACGGCCTGCGCGTACGCAGTGGCGGCGTCTGTTTCGGCCTGACGGGCTTTGGCCATGTCCTCAACCGCCTGTTGTTGGATCTGTGCCAGGCGGGTGCTGAGGCTCTGGCGCTTTTCGTTCAGCTCCTGCTCATCACCGGTCCAGTTATCCATCGCCTCGATGTAACCCACCATCAAGGAGTCGCAATTGGCGAGGTTCTCACGGCGACTGATTTTCCGATTTAGAAGGTCAGCATTGTTGTTGCGCGAATCAAAATTCCTTTTCAGCTCGTTATACTTGTCCCACAGTTCGCGCTTCCGATCCGGTTCGATGGGGTCTTCACTTTCCAGCACGGCCTCAAGTGGTAGCAGTTCGGCGTGCAATCCTTCTGCCTCGCTCAGCAATTGGTCGCGACTGTCTTTCAGGTCTTGAATCTCGTTCATCTGTTTAGTCTCTGTTCAATTCGATTGGGTGGGTTGAGTGGCTGGCGAGGCCGGGATTAAGCCGGCGCTACCTCGATCAGCAGAGATGCCCTCAGGCAGCCCGAGCCTCGCTCTCATCCATTCCCGGAATCGTCTTCACGACGTAGCAGCGTTGCGTGCCTAGGCCGGGCAACCGGATCGAACTCGACGCCTTGCCATCACCTCCCGGCTCCAGAACGCCGCGCTGTAGCAGCTCTTTGTTCACGGCGTTGATGTTCATGCCCCGGAAGATCTCCGAGCGCCATAACTCGGGCAGCACGTAGTAGGTATTGGTGGTGTGAAGGGAGTCGCCCAACCCGTGCTCCAGCGTCTTGCGAAAGCCGAGGCGGTCGATGGTGCGCGGGCCGTGTTCGTCGATCTTTGCCGCCGCCGATTCCCAGCGGGTAAAACGGCTTTCGCCGAAGCGCTCGATGACTTGGCGCAGCCGCGCCAAGATCGCATCACCTTCGAAGTTCCCGGCGCCGCCACGCTCGTTCATCCAGGCGTTGAGGCATACGCGAGCGGCGGTGGTGGCGGTTCCATCCGGCCAGCCGGTAATCCCCATCGCGGTGGCCAGCTCACCCGCTGCGGCCGCGAGGCCGAAACGAGCGGCTGCCCGGTGTGCCTGTCCGCTGGCCGAGGCCGGTAGCGACTGAGCGATAAACCCTTCCAGCGTGCGACGCAGGATGGCGGACCAACCGTGACGTTTGCCCGGTTCGCACAGCGCCGTGAGGAAAGCGGTGAGTGGAGTGCCGTAATACTTCGCTACCCGCGCCTTGAGGGCGTCGGCGAGTGACGCCGCATCCTCAAAGCCGTTCAACGCATCGAACATGCCGAGGCCTTTGCTCGCATCGGCCGGAACGGCGAGCATACGTACCTCCATGCCCGCTTTCAGCTCCTTGTTGGCTTCGGCCATGTGCTGAGCCAGCGTCTTCTCTCCGGTGGAGAGAAACAGCAGACGCCACTCCTGTACTTGGCGGCCTGCTTGCCCTCGATCATTGGCGCGTGCCTTGCCAGTGCCGTTGCCGAGCATGTACACCGTCTCGCCGATGATGCGCGGATCGCACATGCCGATTTCATCCAGCACCAGAAGCCCATCGGAATGCGCGGCGGCGATGGATTCCAGCGCGTTGTCGGTGGAACGCCACGAACGCACCAGACGCGGTCCGCCGTAGATCGAGGCAGCAACTTGCAGGTGCGTGGTCTTGCCGCCTGAACTGTCGCCGTACAAGTGGAAGCCGCCCGACTCATGGCCGAGCATGTGCAGCAGCGGGCCAGCAAAGGCCACGCCGACGACGAACGCCAATCGATGATTGCCGACGCACAGTGCGCCGATCTGCTCCTGCCACTGCTCAAGCGAGCCTGCTTCGCTGATTGGCGGAAGCTGAGAACCCGTCTCGTAAAAGTGTAGGTGTTCGCTGTGTGCGCCGACCTGTTGCTCTGGCAGCAGAAAGGCGCTGTCGTGCCAGCCCAAGCGGGTGACCAGTCGTGCCCGTTGCGCGCTGTCGAAGCCGCCGAGGTAACTCTGCAGGTCGTTGCGTGCGTTGCGTCCTGAGCGGCTGCCCGCGAGGCGCAGTCCCATATTTACCAACGGTCCGAGTACGTCCTTGCCGAAGTCGCCGGTCATGGTGCGCGCCGGGATATTCCAGCGTTTCTTGGCTCCGTCGGGATCGTCGAACTCGACCAATAGGCCCCAGTTCTGGCCTTTGTCGTCGCGGGTGCGAGCCAGGATTTCCAGTGGCGAACACACCGGCCGCGCCTCGCCGTCGTCGCCCGCATAAAACACGCCTTCGGACGTGAGGCGAAAGCCACCGGGCATCAGGTCGTTTTTCGATTTTGCGGGGCGCTTGGCGGCGGTTTTTGTCTTCGGTTCTGGTTTGGTCTCGGCCTGCTCAGGCTCCGTCTTTTCGACAACCAAACCGAACATTTCTCCGCTGCTTTCCAGCTCGGCGAAGTGCGCCGCCGTCCAGCCTTTCGCGAGCGCATCGGCAGCATCGTCACCGTCGACCCATTGACCACCTTTGGCGAAGGCGGCGCGGTCGTTCTTCAGTGTGGGCTTACGTTTGAACACGTCCAGCGCGATGAACCGGACCGAGGCGGCGCCGATTTCGCGCAGCTTGTCGGCCACGGCTTCCATGCAGGCTTTACCGCTGACATCGTTGTCCGGCCACAACAGCACTTCGCGACCCTTGAGCGGTGTCAGGTCGGCTTTGTGCCAGGAGTTGGAGCCGTTCGGCCAGCAGGTGGCCGCGTAGCCGGGCAACAGTTCGGCGGCGGCGTCGGCAGCTTTCTCGCCTTCGCAGAGAATAACCGGTGCGTCAGCGCGCTGGGTCAGTTCGTCAAGGCGCAGCAGTGGACGCGGATCGGGCAGACCCTGCCAGCGCCATTGCGTGGACTGGCCATCAGCGCGCTGACACCATGTCAGGGGAGCAAAGACTTTCTTCGGTTTGCCGTCTTCATCCGGCGCGAGGTCGAAGCGGTATAGCGCCATAAGCGGCTGGCCCTGCGCGTCGCGGTAGATCCACACCTTGGACGGCGCGCCGTGTTGCCGATGCTTGGCCGGGCACTTATTCATGGCCTCGGCCGGGATCGGCTGAATGGCAATCCACTCAGGTGCTTTTGTCTTGGCAGACGCTGGCTTGGTCTGGGCGGCGCCGGGCGATACGTTGAACAGCTCTGCCAGCTTTTTGCAGGCCTCGACGTCGGTGCCGCCGTCCAGATAGCGCACCAGATCGATCAGGTCGCCGCCCTTGTCACCGGTGGCGAAGTCGGCCCATGTGCCCTTGCTCAGATTGATCTTGAGCGAACCGGCGCGTTTGTCGCTGCGGGTCGGATTCGGTGCGGTGTATTCCTTGCCGCCGTCCACGCGCTTGCCGTTTGGCAGCCAGTGCGACAGGACACGATCAATGTCTTTCAGTGCGGCGGTTTTCACGTCGGCGAAGCTGGGACGTTTCGCTGAGTTGCTCGGGCGTTGGCTCATGCGTCAGCCCTCGCCAAAAACAGCGCGTCGTTGATGTCATCGATCAATGCTTTGGCCATCTCGCCCAAGTACAGCGCAGGCCAACTGAAACGCTCGCCGCTGTCGCTCATGGCGGCGTCGAAGTTGAGCTGGTTTGCGTGATGTTGCAGCAGGGAAACCATCTCCAGTGCATCCTCGACCGGTATTCCGGCATTGACCCGGAACAACTTCAAATCGGTGGCATTCACGCGAGTAAATGTGGCGTGGCCAAGGGTGGTGGAAGTGCTCATAGCGCACCGCCTTTCTGCGCCGCAGGAGTCGACGTGGTGTCACCGTGCAAGGCGAGCGTTTTGATCAGGCCGAGGGTGCCGCGCACGTCCCAAAGAACGGCGGCAATGATGTGATTGGCGAGGCGCGAGGATTCGTTTTCGAAGTGATCCTCAAGCAGCGTCAGTACCGAGTCGGCGCGATCAATGGCGCAGGTGATGGCGTCGATGGGGACACCGGCTTCCGCTTTCGGATTAACGCAGAGCAGGTCTTCAGGCAGGGCACAGCTCAGGGCACTGTTCATTGGGCACCGCCTGCGGTTTCGAGTGCGCGGGCTTTGGCCATGTGGTCGTTGTAGCGGGCAAGACGTGTAGCGAGGCTGGAGTTGGCGTGTAAAGCGGCGAGAGCCATTGCCCGATGGGCAGCGGCGCGAAATTTGGACGGATTGAGAGCAGGCATAGGTGACACTCCAAGTTTGAAGATGGAGCTGCCACTGATCGTCGCCAAACGATATAAGGTGGCAGCTGTGCGCAGGTTGGCGAACCGGGAACTTGGAACCCGGCAGACCCGAAGGTCTCCCACGCACAGCTGCCATAACACGAAACGGCGGGCACAAAAAAAGCGCCTGCTGTCGGTTGGGGCGCCTGTGCGCCAAGTAACTCGGGTCGCCAAACCCGGTCGCTGAATTTGCAGCGACGACCAGAGAGTAACGTCCGTTTTTTGAAAGTGCAACTGTGTTCATGACTTGCGGTTTTTTCAGGTGCGGCATAAATTGTTCGTGCATGTAGATTTACCTCAACGCCTCCGGATCGCTCCCGGAGGCGTTTTCGTTTCAGGCATGGGCTTCCCAGCGCAGGGACAGGAGGGGCAGGAAGCCACCGTTGAGCATGGATCGTGCGTCTTCGTAGGCTTGAGTTTGCTGGCCTTCATCGACGATCACGGTTCCGGTCTTTTCGCAGTGGAGGGAGAGGGCACACCAGGTGCCGTCGGCCCAGCTGAGTACGCTGACCACGCGACCTTGCTTGTCCTGTTGGCTGCGATAGCGCTCAAGGCGCTGCATGAGGCGGGGCGAAAAGCCAATTCGGCGCAATACCGAAAACGGGTGCATAAAAGCGCTGTTCGCGATCTTTCGGCTCATGCTGCCTCCTGCGCGGAGGCAAACAGCGGCGGCGGTGTTTCGCCTTTGAGCCAAGCCAAGATCTTGCTGTCTTCGGCGCAACGTCGGCGGTGTTCGACAGCCAGCGAATCACGGCTCTGTGCGAGGCATTCATCCACATACTGGGTAAGATCCGAGGTCAAGCGCATGTCGTGGTGAAGGCGCTCGGTTGCGGTTTTCTCCACGGCGAGATCCTCATCCGTGATGCGTTGCCATACCACCGGATCGTTCGCGTACCCCGCCGATTGATCCACCAGCCAGTAGGTGACCCAGTCGGTCATACCACGCGTTTTCAGTGAGGCGAGGCGGCTGCCGCTCATTGCGAAATAACCGGTGCCGTGGACGCTCGAAAACTCTCTGCGCACCGCGTTTTTGCGGATCAGTTCGGGCAATTCCCAAGGATTGGCTTTGAGCGGGAGAACGAGGCCGTCAGGGCTAAAAAAGCACGCTTCTTGCTCTTCGCCGTTCCAGCTCACACCGGCGATGGTGCGGTGGCGCCAGTTGATTGCTTCCGCTTGATAGAGGCGAAATCCGATGCTGTAGGAGTCGAGAAACGGCCCCTTGAAAGGGCAGTAATTGCGCTTCATGCGGCCACCTGGTCACGCGCCTCGATGCGGCTGCGTGTCCATGCCTGCACTTCGGAAAGAACCCAGGCGACAGGGGCGCCGCGCGCGTTGCTGTTGCTCAATTTGACGGGCTGGGGAAAGCCAATGTCGGGGCGCTGCATGAGTTTGTAGATGGTGGAGCGCTTCATTCCAACGATGCCCTCCAACTCTCGCATTCGGATCAAAGTCGAAGAAGCATCGAAATGTGAAGGGGCGTTAGCAGGTGACCTGCGGGGAAAATCGGTGACAGAGGTGTTCATAGGTATTGCTCTCGATTGATTTGGACTGACGAGAGCAATGGTCTAGAGATTGAATGGCGGTGAGCAGTTCACTTCCAATTGAAATTTCAGTTACAGCACGAAGTTGCGCTCGAGAATGGCTTCCACGCTTTTGCGAGTCAGCACCTTTTCAGTCTCGGGGGTGACCCACTCAGGGCGCTGTTTGAGAGGCTTAGCGACTTCACGTTTCAGCCAGGCATGCACGGCTGTTTTGACGTTCTTTCTTGGCATGCCCATCGCCAAATAATGGTCAGCCTGACTAACGATTGCAGCGTCTCGGGCGTTGACGTCTTGGCTTCGCTCCATCCCGCTGATAATGCCACCTTTGCTGCGGATAGCTGACCTCATTGCCTGATCAGCGAGGGGTGTCAGTTCGTCATCGATCAAGCAGGGCAGGGAAGTGATCGGCTGCAAATAGAAGACATACTCGTCGAGTGCCCTCGTGCGCTCGGCTGTATCAACCTGAGATTCCACAAACCGGCAGTACAGATCCCATGGCCAGTCGGTCGGTATTTCCTTGATATGCAACCAGGCCGCGTTATCGGCGGCGCGCATCCAGTCGTTAAGAACCTCCAGCGCTTTGACAGCACAGGCCATGATGTAGGCCGCATGCGCTTCGCGGTCCGAAGCCGAGTAGCAGTTGCTGTATTGACGAACCCAATGAGCGAGGCGCGCTCTGTTGTCAGTAGAGGCGTACTGGAAAATAATCTCCTCATGCATCGTCGTCTTGATGCACATGCTGCTCAGATCACTATCGATGCCACCGGTTTGGATTCGCTGGCAACACTGATCGATCAAGTGGCACACAGCAGCGAGTTGTTCGCGGCAGAGTCCGTAAAGCGGTTGGGCGGAGAGGTACTTGATCAGCCCAGCGCTTAGCATTGAGTGTGAAGTGGGTTGCTGATCAGTCATCGCTAAGTGTCTCTGGCAACGTGTAACGCCCTATCCCACGCCCTGTGTTTTGCAGGCGTAACCAGCGAGAGTCCCGCTGTATGAGCGTGCGCCGGACGTCGGCCCGCAGTAAACGAGGGCTTTTTTTGGCGTTACACGTTTGAACGGCGTTACATCGGGTGTACGAGAAGACGCGCAATCGTGTAACAGGCGTGGGAGCCAATGAATTCGGGCGTTCGCCACAGGTCGTTACACGAGTAACACCTGTAACACGGATTTTGGAGGGGATATGGATATACGCGCTCATACCACCTCATCGAACTGTCCGTGGAGGACATTTCCAACAGCCAACTGATCAAGGTAATCGGCGTACCACTGCATCATCTTCACTCTGTGATCAAGATATTGAGCCTTGTTGTAGATCCCAGAGATCCCCTCTTCTTTATGAGCGAGCTGCGCTTCGACGTGCTCTTTCGGCCAACCGTGTTCTCTAAGCAGGGTGCTGGCGGTATGGCGAGTTCCGTGGCCGACCAAGCGACCTTTGTAACCAACCGTCGCAAAGACTTTGTTGATGGTGTTTTCACTGATTGTCGGGTTCTTAGCTCCGACGCCGGGGAACAACCACCGACTGCGCCCTGTTAGACACCGGAGTTCCTTTAAAGCGAATAACGCCTGCTTAGGGAGTGGGCACACGAAATCTCTCCGCATCTTCATCTTGGCGGCAGGTGTCGTCCAGGTGGCTTTATCAAGGTCGAACTCTTTCCATTCAGCTAAGCGGACCATTCCCGGTCTCGATGCCGTCCATATGCAGAGCCACGCCGCAGTTCGGGCCGTTAGTCTGCTTGGGGTGTGTTTCAGCGCGGTCAGAAAGTCGCCAAGTTCAGGTTCCAGCAAATGAGGATGCTGTTGAGTTTTGGGGGCTTGGGCAGCGATATCGCGAAGTCGGCTTCCCGGGTCGTTTTCGGTCAAGCCTAATCCGATGGCTCGACCGAAGATCTGATTTATCCAGGTGCGACACTTTTCAGCCACGTTGTGTGCGTCCCTGGCTTCGATGGATGCTTGGAGTTCCGCGCAGTCGGTACGGGTGATTTCGTCTAGAGGCTTATCTCCCAGTGCCGGGAGTATGTCTTTGTCGAGGTAGGTGCGGATTTTGTTGAGAGTGGAGGGTGCGAGACCCTTTTCCTCTTTTGCCTTCAGCCAGGCATCAGCGGCAGCTCGAAAGGTTCGGGTTTTGGCCGCATCGATAGCAGCTTTCGCGGATCGCTTTTGTTCAAGGGGATCGGCACCGCCACTCACTACTTTGCGTAGATCGGCAGCTTTGTCCCGTGCCAACGCACCACTTACTTCCGGGTAACCCCCGAGCCCCATCCAAGCCCAATTGCCCGCCGGACGTTTGTAGCGGAGCTGCCAGGATTTACCACCATCCGGTTTGACCCTGAAGTAGAGGCCGTTTCCGTCGAGCTCCCGGTATTCCTTTGATTCCGGCTCCAGCCCCGCAAGTGTCGTGTCAGCGAGGGGGCGGCGCTTGATGTCTGCGCGCTTCATCCTTGTATCCCAAAGTTCGGTATTTTTCTCAGGATACAAGCAGGGATACAGGGATACAACGTATAGGGAGAGACAGGGGTAGATAGACAGGCACAAAAAAACCGGCCAAGTGGCCGGTTTCTCTGGGTCTGAAAGCCTGGTAGAGACTTTCAGATACTGCTATATGGTGCCCCGAGGGAGACTCGAACTCCCACTCCTTTCGAAAACGGATTTTGAATCCGCCGCGTCTACCAATTCCGCCATCAGGGCTCAATGGCGGCGAAGTATAGAGATGAGATTACCGTCGGTCAATCAGGTACATAGAGAATTTTTGATATTTCCGCTAGACTTCCCGGCCCTGCTAGACGAACCCCATCATGCGCGTTGCTGACTTTACCTTCGAGCTCCCAGATTCGCTGATCGCCCGCCATCCTTTGGCCGAGCGTCGCAACAGTCGCCTGTTGACCCTTGATGGGGTCAGCGGCGCCCTGGCACACCGTCAATTCACTGATTTGCTTGAGCATTTGCGCCCGGGCGATTTGATGGTGTTCAACAATACCCGGGTGATTCCGGCGCGGCTGTTTGGCCAGAAGGCTTCCGGCGGCAAGCTGGAAATCCTGGTCGAGCGGGTGCTCGACAGTCATCGCGTGCTGGCCCATGTGCGTTCCAGCAAGTCGCCGAAACCGGGTTCCAAGATCCTGATTGATGGCGGTGGCGAGGCCGAGATGCTGGCGCGTCACGATGCGTTGTTCGAGTTGGGGTTTGCCGAAGAAGTGTTGCCGCTGCTCGACCGCGTCGGGCACATGCCGCTGCCACCTTATATAGACCGCCCGGACGAAGGCTCGGACCGCGAGCGTTATCAGACCGTGTACGCCGAGCGTTTGGGTGCCGTGGCGGCGCCGACGGCGGGGCTGCATTTCGATCAGCCGCTGATGGAGGCGATTGCCGCCAAGGGCATCGAGACCGCGTTCGTGACGCTGCACGTCGGTGCCGGTACGTTCCAGCCAGTACGCGTCGAGAAGATCGAAGACCACCACATGCACAGCGAATGGCTGGAAGTCGGCCAGGACGTGGTGGATGCGGTTGCCGCTTGCCGCGCTCGCGGTGGTCGCGTGGTGGCCGTGGGGACCACCAGCGTGCGTTCGCTGGAAAGTGCTGCGCGCGATGGCGTGCTCAAGCCGTTCAGTGGCGACACCGACATTTTCATCTACCCGGGCCGACCGTTTCATGTGGTCGATGCCCTGGTCACCAACTTCCATTTGCCTGAATCCACGCTGTTGATGCTGGTTTCGGCGTTCGCCGGTTATCCCGAAGCCATGGCTGCCTATAAAGCGGCCGTCGAGCATGGATACCGCTTTTTCAGCTACGGTGATGCGATGTTTATCACCCGTAACCCCGCACCACGTGGCCCTGAGGACAAAGAATGAGTCGCCAAAGTCGTATGTCGTTTGAGTTGCTTGCTACTGACGGCAAGGCTCGTCGCGGTCGTTTGACCTTTCCACGCGGCACCGTAGAAACCCCGGCCTTCATGCCGGTGGGCACCTACGGCACGGTCAAGGGCATGCTGCCGCGGGATATCACCGCCACTGGCGCGGAAATCATTCTGGGTAACACCTTCCACTTGTGGCTGCGTCCTGGCACTGAAGTGATCAAGAAGCACGGCGACCTGCACGATTTCATGCAGTGGAAAGGCCCGATTCTGACCGACTCCGGCGGCTTCCAGGTGTTCAGCCTGGGCGCCATGCGCAAGATCAAAGAGGAGGGCGTGACTTTCGCTTCCCCGGTCGACGGCGCCAAGGTGTTCATGGGCCCGGAAGAGTCGATGCAGGTTCAGCGTGACCTGGGCTCGGACATCGTGATGATCTTCGACGAATGCACCCCGTACCCGGCTGACGAAGACGTCGCTCGCGTGTCGATGGAGCTGTCGTTGCGTTGGGCCAAGCGCTCGAAAGAAGCCCATGGCGACAACACGGCGGCGCTGTTCGGCATCGTTCAGGGCGGCATGCACCAGGACCTGCGCATGCGCTCCCTGGAAGGCCTCGACCAGATCGGCTTTGATGGCCTGGCCATTGGCGGTCTATCGGTGGGCGAGCCCAAGCACGAAATGATCAAGGTGCTGGATTACCTGCCGGGTCAGATGCCGGCTGACAAACCTCGTTACCTTATGGGCGTTGGCAAACCGGAAGATCTGGTTGAGGGTGTGCGCCGCGGTGTGGACATGTTCGATTGCGTGATGCCAACCCGTAATGCCCGCAATGGGCATCTGTTCATTGATACCGGCGTGCTGAAGATCCGTAACGCGTTCCATCGCCATGATGATTCGCCGCTCGATCCGACCTGCGATTGCTATACCTGCCAGAACTTCTCCCGTGCTTATCTGCATCACCTGGACAAGTGCGGCGAAATGCTGGGGAGCATGCTCAATACCATCCATAACTTGCGTCATTATCAAGTGCTTATGGCTGGTTTGCGCGAGGCTATTCAACAGGGTACATTGGCCGCCTTTGTCGATGCCTTCTACGCCAAACGCGGGTTACCTGTTCCGCCTTTGGACTGAGTTTTCTGACCCCAAGATTCAACATTTGCAACTGGAGTGCTAAATGAGCTTTTTTATCTCTAATGCCATGGCTGACGCCGCTGCACCTGCTGCGGGCCCTATGGGTGGCGGTTTTGAGTGGATTTTCCTGGTCGGTTTCCTGGTCATCTTCTACCTGATGATCTGGCGTCCACAGGCCAAGCGCGCCAAAGAACAAAAGAACCTGCTGAGCAGCCTGCAAAAAGGCGACGAAGTTGTGACCACTGGCGGTATCGCCGGCAAGATCACTAAAGTTGCAGACGATTTCGTTGTTCTGGAAGTTTCCGACACTGTCGAAATGAAGTTCCAGAAGGGCGCTATTGCCGCGACGCTGCCAAAAGGCACGCTGAAAGCGATCTAAGTTTCAACTTCATATTCAATCGACGGGGCGCGCAAGGCGCCCCGCGTCATAAACGGGCGGCGTGATGCTGAACAAATATCCTCTGTGGAAATACATTCTGATCCTGGCGGTGCTGGCGGTCGGTCTGATTTATTCCGCTCCCAATCTATATCCTGATGACCCGGCCATTCAGGTCAGCGGTGCAAGTACTGCGCTGCTCGTCAATCAGGCTGATCTGGATCGTGTGAGCACTGCGCTCAAGGAATCCGGGATCAACGTCAAGGCTGCCACGCTGGCGGCGAACGGCAAGGGTGGTCTGATTCGCCTTACCAAGGCTGAAGATCAGTTGCCTGCCAAAGACGTCGTGCGCAAGGCGTTGGGTGATGACTACGTCGTTGCACTGAACCTGGCGCAAACCACGCCGCAATGGTTGCGCAGCCTGGGCGCGCACCCGATGAAGCTGGGTCTGGACTTGTCCGGTGGTGTGCACTTCCTGCTGGAAGTGGACATGGACAAAGCAATCGACGCACGTTTGAAAGTGTACGAAGGCGACGTCAAGAGCCTGTTGCGTAAAGAAAAACTGCGCTATCGCAGCCTGCCGCAACTCAACGGTGCCATTCAGCTGGGCTTCACTGATGAAGCAACCCGCGAAGAGGCCCGTGCGCTGGTCCGCAAGAACTTCAACGATTTCGACATTGTTCCGGCCGACCTGAATGGTCAACCGGTGCTGCGTCTGGCGATGACCCCGGCCAAGCTGGCGGAAATCCGTGAATACTCCATCAAGCAGAACTTGACCACGGTACGTAACCGCGTCAACGAGCTGGGTGTTGCCGAACCGATCGTTCAGCGTCAGGGCGCCAACCGCATCGTGGTTGAGCTGCCGGGCGTCCAGGACACCGCAGAAGCCAAGCGTATCCTCGGCAAGACGGCCAACCTTGAGTTCCGTCTGGCTGCTGAGCCGGGTGCTTCGAAAGCTACCTCCGAAACCTTCGAGTTCCGTGAAGGCAAGCGTCCGCCGGCACAGATCGAGCGTGGCCTGATCATCACTGGTGACCAGGTGACTGACGCCAAGGCTGGCTTCGGCGAGCACGGCACGCCAGAAGTGAACATCCGTCTGGATGGTCACGGTGGCGAGCTGATGAGTCGTGCGACTCGCAGCAACGTCGGTCGCAGCATGGCGGTGATCTTCATCGAACAGCGTCCGGTGACCACTTACGTCAAGCAAATGGTTAACGGCGTCGAGAAAGACGTGCCGGTCCAGACGTTCAAGGAAGAGAAGAAGATCATCAGCCTGGCGACCATCCAGTCGCCGCTGGGTGCTCAGTTCCGCATCACTGGCCTGAACGGCCAGGGCGAATCTTCCGAGCTGGCGCTGCTGCTGCGTGCCGGTGGTCTGGCTGCACCGATGTACTTCGCTGAAGAGCGCACCATTGGTCCAAGCCTGGGTGCCGACAACATCACCAAAGGTATTGATGCATCGCTGTGGGGCATGCTGTTTGTCTCGCTGTTCATCATGGTCATCTACCGCTTCTTTGGCCTCATCGCCACCGTCGCTCTGGCGGTGAACATGGTGCTGCTGCTGGCCTTGATGTCGCTGCTGGGTGCAACGCTGACCCTGCCGGGTATCGCCGGTATCGTATTGACCATGGGTATGGCGGTCGACGCCAACGTACTGATCTTCTCGCGGATCCGTGAAGAGATCGCGGCGGGCATGACCGTACAGCGGGCAATCAACGAAGGCTTCGGCCGGGCATTCACCGCGATTCTCGACGCCAACCTGACAACCTTGTTGGTCGGCGGGATTCTCTTTGCGATGGGCACAGGCCCGGTCAAAGGCTTCGCAGTGACCATGTCCCTCGGGATCTTTACCTCGATGTTCACGGCCATCATGGTGACCCGCGCGATGGTCAACCTGATCTTCGGCGGTCGTGACTTCAAGAAGTTGTGGATTTAAGGGGCTGCCATGTTACGTACAATCAACTTCATGGGCGTTCGCAACTTTGCGTTCGGCGTCACATTGTTCCTTACGGCGCTGGCCATTTTCAGTGTCTTCCATAAGGGCATGAACTGGGGCCTGGACTTCACCGGTGGTACGCTCATTGAGCTGACCTACGAGCGTCCAGCTGACGTCACCAAGGTGCGTGAGCAACTGGTGGCATCGGGTTATCACGAAGCCATCGTGCAAAGCTTCGGTGCAACTACCGACTTGCTGGTGCGTATGCCGGGTGAAGATCCGCAACTGGGTCACCAGGTGGCAGAAGCGCTGCTGAAAGTCGGCGGCGACAACCCGGCGACGGTCAAACGCGTCGAGTTCGTCGGCCCGCAGGTGGGTGAAGAGCTGCGCGACCAGGGCGGCCTCGGCATGCTGATGGCGCTGGGCGGCATCCTGATCTACCTGGCGTTCCGCTTTCAGTGGAAGTTTGCGGTCGGTGCGATTGTTTCGTTGATCCACGACGTGATCGTGACCATCGGTATCCTGTCGTTCTTCCAGATCACCTTCGATCTGACGGTGCTGGCGGCGGTACTGGCGATCATCGGTTACTCGCTCAACGACACCATCGTGGTATTCGACCGGGTTCGTGAGAACTTCCGGGTACTGCGCAAGGCCAGTCTGATCGAGAACATCAACATCTCGACCACGCAAACCCTGCTGCGGACCATGGCGACTTCGATCTCCACGTTGCTGGCGATTGCGGCCCTGCTGTTCTTCGGCGGTGACAACCTGTTCGGCTTCTCCATTGCGCTGTTCGTCGGTGTTCTGGCGGGTACTTACTCGTCGATCTACATCGCTAACGTGGTGCTGATCTGGCTGAACCTGAGCACTGAAGACCTGATTCCACCGGCCAATACCGAGAAGGAAGTCGACGACCGTCCATAACGGCCATCGCATTTCCCGGTAGTTAGCCCAAAAAGGCGCGAGTTGAACTCGCGCCTTTTTTTGTGCTCCAAGGCTGGGAGAAGCGCGGGTTTGTCCCGCATGTGATGGTCAGGAGGTTCATGTGAACAAGTCGATGCTGGTTGGTGCGGTATTGGGTGCTGTCGGTGTGACTGCCGGGGGTGCTGTTGCCACCTACAGCTTGGTTAAAAGCGGCCCTGAGTTTGCGCAAGTACTCGCCGTTGAGCCGGTCAAGACTCAGATCAAGACGCCACGTGAAGTCTGCAAGGATGTCGCAGTGACTCGGCAAGCGCCGGTCAAAGATCAGCATCAGATCGCCGGTACCGTAGTGGGTGCGTTGGCGGGCGGTCTGTTGGGTAACCAGATCGGCGGCGGCACCGGCAAGAAGATTGCTACGGTCGCAGGCGCTGTCGGCGGTGGTTATGCGGGCAACAAGGTTCAGGAAGGCATGCAAGAGCGTGATACCTACACCACGACTCAAACTCGCTGTAACACCGTGAATGACATCAGCGACAAGGTCGTTGGCTACGATGTTCGGTATTCGCTGGATGGCAAGGAAGGCAAGGTGCGGATGGATCGTGATCCGGGTAACCAGATACCGGTCGACAAGGAAGGCAAGCTGATCCTGTCGCAGAACGAAGAGAATCGCTGAATACTCAGGTTACAGATTGGAAAAGAAGCACCCTTCGGGGTGCTTTTTTTGTGCCCGGAATACGACGGCGGGAACACCTGTAAACCTGTAGGAGCCGGGCTTGCCCGCGATAGCGGTTTCACCTGCACCGTTCATGGTGATTGACACACCGCCATCGCGGGCAAGCCCGGCTCCTACATCTATGGTTACCCCCTTTTCTGCAATACTGTTTTTGATGTCGTGTTTGGCTTGCTTTCATCTATCCGGCGTCTGAGTGGGGCTGTCACCCCGCGCCTCGATGAGAATCGATGCCCAACGACCCTAATTAGTGGAACGGCCTTACAGCCGTGTAGGAGCTCAGGGTTGTCGTCAGGCCGGTTG